>NZ_BNEM01000002.1:3094781-3442171 GCF_018327705.1 Catellatospora sp. TT07R-123
CCTGGGCCTCGTGCAGGCGCCAGCCGCAGGCGCCGAAGCCCCGCGCGGCGTCCAGCGCCCGGTCCGGGTCGCCGTCGGCCAGCGCCCCGCACAGCGCCGCCGTCGCGGCGAGGCTTCCCACGTCCGGCTCGGCGGCGGCCAGGGCCGCGAGGCTGTCGGCCAGCGCCCGGCCGCGCGCGGCGTCCCCGGCCGCGGCGGCCAGCCGGGCCAGGTCGGGGCAGAGCTGGTAGATCAGCCGGCGCGGCAGGTGGTCGGCGGCGCGGGCGTGCTCCCAGTACGGGTACAGCAGCGCGACCGCGTGCTGCGGCCGCCCCTGCTCCCCCAGTGCCCGCGCCCAGCTCGACAGGTACGCGTACTGCGCCTCGGTCTCGCCCCGCGCGGTCTGCGACACCACCCCGGCCTCGCGCAGCGGCACGCCCCGGTGCAGCGCGATCAGCGCGTCCAGCCCTTGCAGCCAGGGCAGGTCGCCCAGCGGATCGGGATACTCCCGCCCCGAGCCGATCTCGGTCAGCGCGTCGTCCCAGCGGCCGGTGAGGAAGCACAGTTGCGCCCGCAGCGCGTGGATCAGCGTCAGGTACGGCCCGCCGTAGCGCTCGTTGCCGTCCAGCGCGTACGCCAGCGCCTGCTCGGCCTCGTCCAGGCGGTCCAGCATGAGCAGGCAGTAGCCGCGCAGCACGTACTGCCCGGCGGGCATGTCGGGCAGCATGCCCGCGCCCAGGTCCGCGATGGCCTGCTCGGCCAGGTCGAGTCCGGGCGGCACGTCGCCCTCGATGAGGCGAAGCACCCCCTGCACCAGGTGGCCCAGGCCGACGGCGTAGTAGTCGCGTGCGGCGGTGCCGTCGTCGACGGCGCGCCGTGCCGCGGCGGCGCTGTCGTCGTGGCGGCGCAGGAAGAACAGGCACTTGGCGCAGAAGCCGTGGAAGCGGCCGACCAGCTCCGGCGGCAGCCCGGAGTCCAGGGCCAGACCGGCCACCCGCACCGCCTCGGCCTGGCGGCCCTGCCGGAAGCAGGCGTCCATGAGCAGCCAGTACAGCTCTGCGCGGCGGCGCGGGTCGGGGTCGCGGGCCAGCGCCCCGCGGGCGGCGCGCTCGGCCTCGTCCACCTCGCCCGCCCAGATCAGCGCCCGGACCAGCTGGTGGCGCAGGTCGTACGACCGGTCGCCGGTGACCGACGCCAGCGCCCGCCGCAGCAGCCGCACCGCCGTGCCCGGCGCCCGCGTGATCAGCTCCTCGGCCGAGCGCGACAGCCAGGCCAGCGTCGCCGGGTCCAGCACCGACCCGGCGACCAGGTGCTCGGCCACCCGGTCCACGCTGCCCCCGGCTCCGATCAGGACCTGGCCCGCGCGCAGGTGCAGCGCCGCGCGCAGCTGCTCGGGCACCCCCTCGACCAGGGCCTGCCGGATCAGCGCGTGCCGGAACTCCAGGTACGGCCCCGCGTCGACCAGGATGCCGACCTCGATCGCGGCCGACAGCAGCTCCGACAGGCCCAGCACCGGCTCGTCCAGGACCGTGGCCAGCTCGCCCACGTCGATGGCGCGGCCCAGCACCGCGGCCTGCTGCAGGATCTCCCGCTGCCGGGCGGGCAGGTAGTCCAGCCGGCTCAGGATCGTGGCCAGCAGCGACGGCGGCATGCGCCCGTCGGCGGCCTCGATCTCGGCCCGCCCGCCCGACAGCCGGATGCCGCCCTCCCGTTGCAGGGCCGCGACCAGCTCGGTCAGGTAGAAGGGGTGGCCGCCCGCCCCGGCGATCAGGGCGGCCAGGCGCGGTCCCGGCGCCGCGCCCAGCGCCCCGGCGGCCAGGTCGGCCGCGTCCTCGGGCGCCAGCGGGGACAGGCGCAGCTCCCGCGCACCGCGCGCGTGCAGGCTGCGGACCAGCCCGGCCAGCTCGCCGCGTACGGGCGCACGGGCGGCGAGCACCAGCAGCAGCGGATACTCCTCGATGCCGCGACCGAGCCGGTGCAGCACCACCATGCTCTCGGCGTCGGCCCACTGCGCGTCGTCGACGATCACCGCGACCGGTCCCTGGGCGCACCACAGGTCCACCAGGTCGAGCATGGCCTCGGTAATGGCGAGCTGGTGGTTGGCGGCCCCGGCGCTCTCGGCGAGCGCGCCCTCGCCGCGCAGCAGCCGCAGCACCCGCGCCACGGCCGGGTCGGCGGCGGACTCGCGCAGGTGCAGGCAGGCGGCGGCGGTCGCGAACGGCAACTGCTGCTCGATGTCCTCGGCGGTGCCGCGCAGGACCCGCATGTTCAGCCGCGCGCAGGTCGCGGCGGTGTGGTCGAGCAGGGTGGTCTTGCCGATGCCCGGCTCGCCCTCCAGCACCACGGCCGCGCCGTGGCCGGCGGCCGCGTCCCGGGCCAGCGCGTCCAGCCGCTCGATCTCACTCGCGCGGCCCACGAAGACGGGCGCCGCCATGGCCCCAGCCTAGCCGCGGGCATCGCCCCACCAGGGGCGTTACCCGGACCAGGCCCGAGCCAGGCGGCGTTGGGATGGGTGTTGCCGGTCCGCACGCCGGGGAGGCGGCGCCAGTGGGCGCGAAACGCGGACCGCGGGGTTCCTTCTCAGCAGGCGGCGGGCTCGGCGTACATCTCGTCGATGACGGCGAGCACGCCCGCGATGGTGGTCCGCGCGCGGGTGGCGATGTGCTCCACCGGCGCGTTGCCGACGAAGGCCGCACGGATGGCGGCGCGCAGGGTCGCGCTGTCCGACCGGGCCACGGCCTGGTCGATCAGGGTCAGCGTGTGGTCTGCGGCGAGATACATCCGATGGGTCTCCGTTCCGTACGCGGGGCGCCTTGCCCTGTCCACGATCCGGCATCGGGCGGCCCGGAACATCCGCCACCTCGCGGGTACCGGCAGGGGATCTGTCCCCTGCCGGTACCCGGACGACCTGTTCGCGACGTTGCCTAACCGGGGTGCACCCCCACCGCGTCGCGGATCTTGAAGCCCTCGCGGGCGTCGGCGGACCGGGCGCAGTGGGCGCAGCAGTAGAAGTGGCCCGACACCTCCACGCCATGTCCGATGATCTTGCAGGCGCAGTGCTCGCACACCGGCGCCAGCCGCTGCACCGCGCACTCGAAGCTGTCAAACACGTGCACGTTGCCACCTGCCGTGTGCACCTCGAAGGACAGCCAGTACTCGTTCTTGCAGACCTCGCAGGTACCCATCACGCCTCCCGTTGCTTCCAGCAGCCGTCACCAGTCTCAGCGAAGGAAGGGCGCCTTCTTGTCGTTTTGCGTAGAAGAGGGTGTCCCGCCTCGGACAGACCGAGGGGCAGCGCGGCGCGTGCCGCTCTGCGAGCATGCCGGACATGAACGGGGAACCCCTGCCGAGAAACACGCCCCTGGCCGCGGTCACCGGCGCGCTCGCCGCCGCCGCCGTGGGCATCTTCTTCACCGTCCTGTGCGTGCAGCGGGCCGTCACGGTCGACCGCTACCCCCGCCTGGAGACCGAGGGCTTCCTCGCCGTCCTGCTGGGCACCCTGGTCGTGGCCGCCGCCGTGGCGATGCTCGCGCTACCGCAACGGCACCGGTTCAGCGGCTGGCCGGTGTCCGCGGCGGCCCTGGTCGTCCTGCTCGCCGTGGGGACGCTGGCGCCTTCGGCCTCCGGCGGGGTGGCCGGGCTGCTGCTGTGGTCGGCGATGAGCCTCGCCATGGGCGCGGCCCTGCTCGGCGTGCTCGGCGCCGCCGCCGGAGCGGGCGGCACCCGGCGCCCGGCGATCGCGGCCGGGCTCGCCACCGGCCTGGCCGCAGGCCCGCTCGTCTGGTACCTGAGCAGCCTCATCCTGTCCGGTGTCGACCTGCCCCGCGACCTGGCCGACCTGCTGCTGCCCGTGATCGTCCTGCTGCTGGTCGTCGTCGCCGCGCTCGCCGACCCGCCCCGGCCGCAGCCGCAGCCGACGGCGGCGGGCACCGGCGGCCTGTACGCCGTCCTCGGCGCGGCCGTGTTCCTGCTGGGCGCGGGCACGCTGACGCTGCGCGTGCTGTACGAGTCGCTGCGGGTCAGCGTCGACAACCTCGCCTCGCTGCGGCGGATGGAGTTCGTCGAGAACCTGGGCTACTTCGGCCCGATCGTGCTCGCGGTGCTCATCGCGACGCTGCTCACCTGGTACGCCGCCCGCCGCGGCCGCACCGACCTGGCCCGCTGGGTGGTGCTGTCGTTCGGGGCGGCCGGGCCGCTGGCGTACTCGATCGACGGCGTGCGCGACCGGGTGGACCTGGCCGGCTACCTCCCACTGCTGCTGGTCGCCGCCGTGAGCGCGGCGGTCGGGGCGCTGCTGGTCCGCTACGCCGACCGCTGGTTCGCCTGGGAGGCGGTCGGGCTCGCCCTGACGGCGCCGGGGGTCCTGGCCGGGCTCGTCGCGTACCGCCAGACGCCGGACTGGTGGACTCTGTCCAGCCTGCTGCTGGGAGCCGGGCTCGGTCTGGCCCTGGGCGCGGGCAGCGTCCGCACCCTGCGCACAGCCGAGGGCGGACCGGCCCGGGTCGCCGGATCGCTGGGGCTGGGCTTCGCGGCGCTGCTGCTGTGCGCCCAGGCCCTCGGCCCGGTGATCTGGCACGCCGAGGACCATCGGGGGTACGGCGAGCTGCCGGTCGCCGTACCGGTGCTCGCCGCGGTCACCGCCGCCGTGCTGGTGGCCGTGTTCGGCGTAGGCCGGGCGATGCACCGGCTGCGCACCGACCTGGTCGCCCAGGCCCGCGCCGCCGCGACCGCCGACGCCGGCCCTGAAGCCGCACCCGTCGGCTGAGGGCGTCCCGCCGTCCCGGCCGCGCGTCGAACCGCGAGCGGGCCGGGACGGGCACGCGTCAGCGCAGCGCCGCCGCGACGGCGTCGGCCAGGGGCGTGGTCGGGCGGCCGATGAGGCGGGCCAGCTCGCCGGTGGTCACGGCCAGCTCGCCCTTCTCGACGGCCACGTCGACGTCGGCCAGGATCGTCGCGAAGTGCTCGGGCAGACCGGCCCCGATCAGGATGCCCCGGTACGCGTCCGGCGTCACCGAGGTGTAGGCGATCTCGCGGCCGGTCTGGCGGCTCAGCTCGGCCGCGTACTCGGCGAAGCTCCATGCGGTGTCGCCGCCGAGCTCGTACGTCCGGCCCTCGTGACCCGTGCCGGTCAGCACCGCCACGGCCGCCGCCGCGTAGTCCGCGCGAGCCGCGGAGGCGACCCGCCCCGGGCCCGCCGCGGCGACCACGGCGTCGTGCGCCAGCACCGGCGCCAGGTTGCCCGTGTACACCTCGTGGTACCAGTTGTTGCGCAGCAGCGTGTACGGCAGCCCGGACGCCAGCACCAGCTGCTCGGTGGCCCGGTGGTCGTCGGCCAGCGCCGCCGTCAGGCTCCCCGGCGCACTCGTGTACGCCAGCAGCCCCACCCCCGCCGTACGCGCCGCCTCGATCACGGTGCGGTGCTGGGCCACCCGGTCCTTGCCGACCTCGCTGCCGGAGATGAGCAGCACCCGGTCCCCCGCCGAGAACAGGCCCGCGAAGGACTCCGGCGTGTCGTAGTCGGCGGTGTGAAGCCGGACCCCGCGCGCCGCGAGCGCGGCGGCCTTCTCGGGACTGCGGACGACGGCGGTGACCTGGTCGGCCGGGACCTGCTCCAGCAGCCCGTCCACGACGAGGCGGCCCAGCTGCCCGGTGGCTCCGGTGACGATGATGCCCATATCGGAAAACTCCTTGTCAAACGGTTCTTCCCCAGCCTAGGCGCTAGCTCACCGTTTGATCAGTACCCACTTTGAAGTAAGGTACTGGCATGTCGGTAAGTGCGGAGTCGCCCCGCTCGGCGGAGTGGTCGCCCAGCTCGGCGGAGAGCCTGTGCCCGTACCGGCTGGTGCTGGAGCACGTCACCAGCCGCTGGGGCGTCCTGGTGCTGATCGAGCTGCTGGAGGGCACGCGCCGGTTCAGCGAGCTGCGCCGCGCCGTCGGCCGGGTCAGCGAGAAGATGCTCACCCAGACGCTGCAGACCCTGGAGCGCGACGGCATGGTGCTGCGCGATGCGAAGCCGGTGATCCCGCCGCGCGTCGACTACTCCCTCACCGAGCTGGGCCGCGAGGCCGCCGCGCAGGTCCGCGCGCTCGGGATGTGGACCCAGGCGCGCATGGACGACGTCGCGGCCGCCCGCGCCCGCTACGACGAGGCCAGAGCATCCCGCTGACCCGATCGACTTGCACTTTCGGGGAAACTGTCGGAATACCTGCCGGAACTCCAGCAGTTCCCCGAAACTGCACCCTGCCCAGCGGACACGGCACCCAGGGCGGGGCGGGTCAGGCGCGGAGGGTGCCGGTGGCGGGGAGTCCCGTCGCGGCGGTGACGTGGACGGCGGTGGTCCACCAGTGGCTGGCCAGGCGGCCGCCGCTGGTCCAGTCGAGGATCCAGTCGAGCATGCTCAGCGGCGGCTGGCCGAAGGTGCTGTCCAGCGGGAACAGGGTGATGCCGCCGTCGGGTTCGACGTATCCGTCGAGCGGGAGCTGGCCGGTGGCGGCCAGCCGGGACGGGATCAGCCGCCACGCCCGGTGGGTCGGGTAGGTGTGGTCGGTGGCCCACGAGTCGATCACCCCGGCGCGCATCAGCGGCCGCAGCAGCGCGGCGGTGTCGACACACAGCCGGTCCTGCTTGGGCGGGTGCGGGGTGAAGCTGAGCAGCCGCGCGACGGTGCGCGGCCCCGGGACCTCCGCCGGTGCCGTCCCGGGCTCGCACTCGTCGGTAGCGTGGCCGAACTCACCATCGTCGGCGGTCGACGCCGCGACCGGTGCGGGCAGGTCCGCGACGGTCGGGCCGCGGCCGGCACGGCCGCGCTCGCGGCGGGTCGGGGTACGCAGTGACGCCCACATCGGCGCACCTCCTGGCGTGGTCGGGGGAGCGGAACCGGACAGCCGGTCCCGTCACCGGACACAACGCGCAAGCACCCCTGTGGGTTAGGCCGTTCGGAGTGTTCCGGCCCACCTTCGTACGCGGGGCATATATGGAAACTCTTTGTTTCCTGACGAGTAACATCTGGCCGAACGTATGTGGCGGGAGCACGTCACGGTCCCGAAACATAGGGTCTTGTGCCTGGTCGTCATCGTGATCCCCGACGTAACACCGCCCTGCGAGCCACCGCCGCCATCGCCGCGGCGGCCTTGGTACTGGCCGGTTCCTTCCTGGTCTACCGGCAGCTGAACGCCACGTCGTCGTGCGAGGGCGAGGCGCCGCTGAGCGTGGCCGCCTCCGCCGACATCGTCGACGCGCTGCGGGCGACCGCCGACTCGCTGAACCAGCAGAAGGTCGCCGTCGACGGCAAGTGCGTCGCGATCCAGGTGACCATGGTCGAGCCCGCCGACATGACGGCCGCGCTGGCCGACCTCAACAGCGTGTCGCTGACCGGCATCGGCCAGCCCAGCGGCAACACCCAGATCCCCGACGTATGGGTGCCCGACTCCGCGACCTGGCTGGCCCGGCTGACCACCGCCGCCCCGGCGTTCCAGGTGGCGCAGGCGCCCTCGATCGCGCGCAGCCCGGTCGTGGTCGCCATGCCCGAGCCGATCGCCGCCACCCTGGGCTGGCCCGCCAAGACCCCGAGCTGGACCGCGCTGCTGGGGGCGATGACCTCGGGCACCGGCCTGCGGGTGGGCATCGTCGAGCCGACCCGCGACGCGGCCGGCCTGTCCGGGCTGCTGGCCCTGGGCGCCGCCGCGGCCGGGACCGGCGCGAACTCCCAGGCCGCCGCCACCGGGGCGCTGCGTGCGCTCGCCTCGGGCCGGTCGGTGCTGCGCGACGACCTGCTCGCACGCTTTCCCCGCAGCAAGGACCCGGCGGCGCTGAAGTCGGCGCTGAGCGCGGCGTCGCTGTCGGAGCAGGCCGTGATCCACTACAACGCGACCAAGCCGCCGGTGCCGCTGGCCGCGCTGTACCTGGAGCCCGCCCCGACCGCCCTGACCTTCCCGTACGCGGTGATGCCCGGCCTGCCCACCACCAAGGCCGGGGTGGCGCAGCGGCTACTCGACGAGGTGCGCCAGCCCGCCTTCCGGGACCGGCTGGCCGCGCTCGGGCTGCGCGCCGCCGACGGCACGTACGGCTCGGCGCTGGCGACGCCGAAGGGCGCTCCGGCCGCCGCGTCGCCGAACCCGGCGGCCACGCCGAGCCCCGCCGCGACGGTGGCGGCGGTCGACCGGGCCCTGTCCACCTGGGTGGCGGTGACGCTGCCCGCCCGGATGCTGGCCGTGATCGACGTGTCCGGCTCGATGCTGGAGCGGGTCGCCACCGCGGGCGGCGCGACGCGGGCGCAGGTGACGCTGGAGGCGGCCCGGCGCGGCCTGGGGCTGTTCGACGACTCGTGGGCGGTCGGCCTGTGGACGTTCTCGACGAAGTTGCAGGGCGACCGGGACTACAAGCAGCTGCTGCCGATCGGCCCGCTGTCGCAGCAGCGCAACCAGATGCTGGCGACGCTGGGCACGATCACCCCGAAGCCCGACGGCGACACCGGCCTCTACGACACCATCCTCGCCGCGTACGAGACGGTGCAGCGGGACTGGGATCCGGGCCGGGTCAACTCCGTGGTGATGATGACCGACGGCGACAACGACGACGACAACGGCGTCTCGCTGGAGCAGC
Organism: Catellatospora sp. TT07R-123; assembly: GCF_018327705.1. Lineage (NCBI taxonomy): Bacteria > Bacillati > Actinomycetota > Actinomycetes > Micromonosporales > Micromonosporaceae > Catellatospora > Catellatospora sp. TT07R-123. Next base: position 3,103,362 of record NZ_BNEM01000002.1, read on the forward strand.
TCCAGGCGAAGCTGAAGGAGCTGGCCGACCCGAACCGGCCGATCCAGGTGGTGATCCTCGCCATCGGCGACAAGATCAACCCGGCGCCGCTCCAGCAGATCACCAAGCTCACCGGCGGCGGCGTGTTCCAGGCCAAGGACCCGGCCAAGATCGGCGAGATCTTCCTCCAGGCGATCTCGCTGCGCTCGGCCGCCCCGGCCTCCTGACCGGCGGCGGGCGCCAGGGCGTGAGAGCATCCGGTATGACCGTGAGCACGCCCTGGCGCCGCCTGCCCGCCCCGGCCCGCGCGATCGCCCAGGCCACCGCCGACGCGGTCGCCGCGGCCCGCGCCCGCGACGACGAGGAGCTGGACGCGGCCGCGGCCCGGCTGGCCGGGTGCGACCAGGCGCAGGTCGGCGTGGTGCTGGGCGAGGCGGTGCGGCTGCTGATCGAGCGGCTGCACCCGGACGGCCTGTCCGGCGAGGACGTCCAGGCGGTCTTCGAGCAGTGCGCCCGCGACGCCCTGGCCTGGACCGACCTGGACGTGGACACGCTGGTGACGGTGCTGGTCGGGGCGCTGGGCGTGCACGAGCCGGGCGACACCCCGCGCAAACCGGACCCGAAGCTGCTCGACCGGCACGCGATCCTGCTGCTCGCGCACCTGCTGGCCGGAGCGGGCGAGCCGCTGGAGCCGTACCTGACGGCGGCGTTCGCCGAGGTGTTCCGGTCCGAGACCGAGGAGATGCCCTAGCCGCGCTGACCGGCACCGATCCGTGGTGGGCAGCCCGGTACGCGCGTTATGGTCGCTATGTGATGTTCCGCTGCACGCCGCTCCGAGCGCCGGTGCGGTGCGAGGTGCCCGCATGCCCGTGACGCCGCCCGCGATGGGCGGCGTGAGTGCGGCGAGCCGGGTGCGCGCGTCGGTCGGCACCAGCCAGGCGCCTGACAGCGTCGAGGCGGGCACCGAAGCCGCCACCGCCGCCCTGGCGGGGCTCGGCGGCGGGGAGCCCGCACTGATCATCATGTACGCCTCGATCCGCTACGACCTGGCCGTGCTGCTGCACACGGTGCGCCGGCTGACCGCGCCCACCCCGCTGGTCGGCGCCACGTCCAGCGGCCACTTCCAGGACGGCGTCCTCACCATCCCCGGCTCCGGCGTGTCGGTGCTCGCGCTGACCGCGGGCGACTACCGCTTCGGCACCGCCTCGGTCACCGGCATCCGCGAGCACGCCGTCCAGGCCGGTCAGCAGCTCGCCCGCGCGGCCCGCGCCGCCGCCGGGCCCCGCCACGACCGCGACGCGGCCATGATCCTGCTCGCCACCGGCCTCTCCGGTCACCAGCAGGAGCTGCTCAACGGCGTGCACCGGGTGGTCGGCGCGAAGGTGCCCGTGGTCGGCGGCAGCGCCGGCGACGACCGGCTGCTGGCGCGCACCTGCGTCTTCGACGGCGACCGGCTGCTCACCGACGGCGGCGCGGCCGCGGTCTGGGTCGACTCGCCCTGGCCGCTGAACGTGGTGGCCGACCACGGCTGGGAGGCGGTCAGCCTGCCGCTGCTGATCACCAGGACCGACGGGCACGTGGTGTGCGAGATCGGCGGCCGTCCCGCGGCCGACGTGTTCCGCGAGCACTTCGACCCCCACGCGCCCCAGCGCCCGCCCGGCCTGGTCCGCCCCGCGCCCGGCTACCTGTCGGCGTACGGGTTCGGGCTGATCGAGCCGGACGGCACCCAGGTCATCCGCGGCGCCTACCTCGACGGCGACGGGCGGCTGCGCACGTTCACCCCGCTGCCGCCGTACGCGGCGGTGCAGATCGTCTCGTGCACCTCGGCCGACCTGCTCGGCGTCATCGACGACGTGGTGCGCGAGGCGGTGGACGGGCGCGAGGCGTCGGTGCTGCTCGCGTTCAGCTGCGTGGCCCGGCTGGACGTGCTGGCCGACCAGGGGCCGGTCGAGGCCGCGCTGATCCAGGAGGCGGCCGGGAAGATGACCACGTTCGGCATCTACACGTACGGCGAGTTCGCCCGCACGACCCGGGTCGCCGGCTTCCACAACGCCACCCTGACCGCGATCGCGCTGTGAGGCGGGCATGGACTGGCACCCCGAGACCGAGATCGAGCAGCTGCGGCGCAAGCTCGCCCAGGCGGCCGACGCCGCCCGCGACGCCTACCGCGACACCACCCGGCTGATCCGGCTGCTGTCGGTGCTGGGCCAGCCCGCCAGCGCCGAGGACATGACCGAGCGGCTGCTCACGGTCCTGTCGGACGTCTTCTTCGCCGACGTGGTGTGCATGGTGCGCCGCGAGGGCGACCGGCTGGCGGTGACGGCCTCGTGCGGGCTGCCGGAGGACGATCCGGCGTACACGAGCAGCTGGCCCGCCGGGCCCGCGGCCCGGCACGCGCTGGCCGAGGGCCGCACGGTGACCCGGGGCGACGGCGAGACCGACGTGGCCCTGTCCGCCGCCGACGTGCCGGGCACGCTGGCGCCGCTGCGGATCCGCTCGGCGGCCTGGGTGCCGGTGTTCGGGTACACCGACAGCCTGATCATCCTGTTCCGGTCCAGCCCGATCCCGTTCGCCGCCTCCGACGTGCCGATCCTCAACTCGGTGGCGTCCCGGCTGTGCCTGACCCTGCGCGAACGCGAGCGCAACGCCGTCATCGAGCGGCTGGCCCACCACGGCCATCTGCTCACCCGGCACCTGCGGCTGGAGCCGCTGCTCGACGAGGCGGCCGCGCAGCTGCTGCTGCTCACCTCGGCCGACCGGACCTGGGTGGAGGTGGTCGAGGACGGCCAGGCGCATCTGCGCGCGCACCGCGGCCTGCTCGCCGACGAGATCGCGGGCTGGCCGCACCCGTTCGGGGTGGACGGCCCGCCGGGATCGGAGTCGGAGTCGGGGGTGCTCAGCGTGGCGGTGCCGCGCGAGGACGGCCCGCTGGCGCTGCTGTACGCCGCCCGCGACCGCGGCGAGCGCTTCCCTCCGGGTACCGCCGAGATCATGACGATCTTCGCCAACCACCTCGGCGTGGCGATGACCAACGCCGAGCTCTACCACGCGCTCAAGCAGCGGGCCACGCGCGACCCGCTGACCGGCCTGGCCAACCGCAGCGCCCTGGTGACCCACCTGGAGGCGGTGCTGAACCGGCCCGAGCTGACCCGGGTCGGCCTGCTCTTCTGCGACCTGGACGGGTTCAAGGCCGTCAACGACCTGCTCGGGCACGAGGCCGGGGACGAGCTGCTGCTCCAGGTCGCCGAGCGGCTGCGCGGCAGCATCCGCCCCGACGACCTGCTGGCCCGCTTCGGCGGCGACGAGTTCGTCATCGTGCTCGACGGCATCCGCCAGCTCGCCGAGGTGGCCGAGGTCGGCGCCCGGGTCTGCGCGGACCTCGGCGACCTGTACGTCGTCGCCGGCGAGCAGGTGCGGGTGTCGGCCAGCGTCGGCGGCGTGCTCGGCATCCGGGGCCAGACCACGCCCACGGCGATGCTGCGCGACGCCGACGCGGCCATGTACGTCGCCAAGGCCCGCGGCCGCGGCCAGGTCGAGGTGTTCGACGAGGACGCCTCGCACCGCTCCCGCGACCGGCTGGACCTGCGCTCGGAGCTGCTGCACGCGCTCGACCGCGATCAGCTCCACCTGGTCTACCAGCCGATCTTCACGCTGGACACGCACCGGATCGTGGCGTTCGAGGCGCTGCTGCGCTGGACCCACCCCTACCACGGGACGGTGTCGCCGGAGGTGTTCATCCCGATGGCGGAGGACTCCGGGCAGATCACCGCGATCGGCGAGTGGGTGCTGGCGCGCGCCTGCGCCCAGCTGCGCGCCTGGCACCAGCTCCCCGAGGGGCGCGGCATCGGCATGAGCGTGAACCTGTCGCCGGTGCAGCTGCACCAGCCGCAGGCCGCCGAGCGGACGCTGGACATCATCCGGGCCTCCGGGCTGCATCCCAACGACATCTGGCTGGAGATCACCGAGCACAGCTACCTGCGCCACGACGTCACCGACTACGTCACCTCGCTCGGGGTGGCCGGGGTGCACCTGGTGCTCGACGACTTCGGCACGGCGTACTCGAACCTGAGCTACCTCAAGCGGCTGCCGATCGAGATCCTGAAGATCGACAAGTCGTTCGTCAGCGGCGTGGTCGGCGGCGAGCTGGACCTGAGCATCGTCCGGGCGATCCTGGCCATCGCCGACTCGCTGGGCCTGGTCGCCATCGCCGAGGGCATCGAGACCGAGGAGCAGGGCGCGGCGCTGCGGCGGCTGGGCTGCCGCCTGGGCCAGGGCTACCTGCTGTCGCGGCCGCTGCCGCCCGACGCCGCCGCGCGGCTGCTCCAGCCGCGCCTGCCGGCGCCCCCGGCGTACACCGGAGCCGCCCGGCCGCCCGCCTGATTCATTCACGATCGTCGTAGCCGCCATGCGCCACGCTGTAGGGACACCCCGGTGCGGAGGCGTATGTGATCACCTACTACCGCGACGACACGGTGCTCGTGACCTCGTCGTACGTCCACATCGGCGACCGCCGCCTCCGCCTGGACGAACTGCGCTACGTGTGGCACCAGCAGGTCCGGCCCGACTGGCGGGTGCGCAGCCGCACCGCCCGGCGCGGCATCCTCAACCTGCTGATGATCCTGTCGGTCTTCGCCGGGTTCGTGCTGCTGGTGGCCTTCGCCGCCGCCGCGTACGGCGAGTCGCAGCTCTCGTCGGCCGTCGGCCGCCTGCACGTCCCCCGCAACACGCTGCTGCTGCTCGCGGCGGTGCTCGTCGCGCTGGGCGCCGTCCCCGCCGTCTGGGAGTGGATGCTGCACCGCGTCGACGACAGCTACGACCGGGGCGACGCGATCCACGAGATCTGGGCGCAGACCGCCGCCGGGCAGATCATGCTGCTGCGCCTCGACGACGCCACCCGCTTCGGCAAGATCTACCGAGCCCTCGAACGCGCCCTAGACCAGTAGGACCGTGCCCGCGGTGCCGTCGACGGTGAGCCGGGCGCCCGTGGTGACGGTGGCGACCGCGTCGGGGACGCCGACGACGGCGGGGATGCCGTACTCGCGGGCCACCACGGCGCCGTGGGAGTTGGCGCCGCCCATCTCCATCACCAGGCCGCCCGCGGTGAGGAACAGCGGCGTCCAGCCGGGGTCGGTGGACGGGCAGACCAGGATCTCGCCCGGCTCCAGGTGCGCCCCGACCGGGTCGAGGATCACCCGGGCGGTGCCGGTCACGGTGCCCGCCGAGGCGGGCGTGCCGACCAGCGCGCCGTCGGGCGCCGCCGTACGCAGCCCCGCCTCGGGCTCGGTGCCGTCGGACAGCAGCACGCGCGGGATGTGGCGGCGCCGCAGCTCGTCGCCGTAGCCCTGGCGGGCCCGCTCGACCGGCTCGTGCAGGTCGGCGCCGGCCAGCCCCGCCCGCGCCTGGCGCAGGTCCAGGAAGTACACGTCGTCCGGCCGCGCGATGCGTCCCTGCCGGGCCAGCTCCGCCCCCACCAGCCCGAGCTGGGCGCGGGCGGCGGCGATGATCCGGACCAGGTAGAACTTCGGCAGCTCGCGTACGCCCGCCAGCGCCCGCGCCCGGCCGAGCAGCGTGCGCACCGCCCGGCCGCGCCACCGGCCGCGCCGGGCGGCCCGGCCCGCCAGTGTCTCGACCATCGCCCTCGCCTCGGCGTCGCCCTGCGCGAACAGCCGGTCCGGGGCGAGCTGGGCGCTGTCCTCCGGGCTCATCCGCAGGTAGTTGGCGAGCACCCCGAGCAGGTAGCGCGGGTCGTCGGACCAGCGGGGCATGCCGAGGTCGATCTCGGCGACGGCGCGGTGGCCGTACCGGTGGAAGAAGTCCGCGAGCTCGCGGTGCACCGGCTCCGGCAGCTCGCCGGCGGCCCACCGGCGGCCCAGCTCCTCGGAGTCCCCGGTACGCAGCACCCGCGCCGACTCCCCGTCGGCCCGCAGCCGCACCGCGATCTGCCACAGCGCCAGATCCATCTCGGTGGTGACGTTGTGCGGGATGCCGCGCAGCACCGCCTGCACCTCGCCGACGGCGGCGTCGGGGCCGAGCAGCCGGTCGGCCAGCCCGAGCGCGACGAAACCGGCCGCGGCGACCGGCAGGATCCCGGGCAGCATCGGCGCGACCTCGTCCCGCAGCAGCCGCTCGATCCAGTCCAGCCGCTCCGGCGGGGTCAGCTCGGCGGGCGCGGCCAGCCGCGTGTCCAGCCGCTCGCCGATCCGCGCCATCCGGGCGCGGGCCGCGTCCGGCTTGACCAGCGCGTGCACCAGGTACGGCGGAACCTTGTACCGCAGCGCCACCCGCCCGACCCGGCGCAGGAACGGCAGCCGGGACGGCCGGGTGACCGACAGGCGCGGGTCGGTGAACAGCTCGCGGAACACCACCGCCGACCGGGCCTCCATCACGCCCAGCACCCTCGGGATGAGCGCCTGCCCGACCCGGCTGCGCACCGCCGTCGTCACGTCGAGGAACACGCGCCGCCCGGCCTCGGTGAACAGCGGCGGCCCGGCGAGCGGATCGGCGACCGGGAACCCGAACAGCCGCGACGCCCCCGACCCGATCAGCCGGAACGCGGCCATGCCCGCCGGGGTGATCGGGCGGAACACGCCCTGGGCGACGCTGAAGCAGAAGTACACCCGCGGGTCGGCGCCGGGCCCGGGAGCCCCGTCCGGCAGCGGGAACAGCGTCGTGACCGGACGGGCCTGCGTCAGCCACAGCGTGCCGTCGGCGGCCACGGCCCACTCGGTGTCCTGCGGCGCGCCGTAGTGCGCCTCGACCCGGTCGCCGAGCCGGGCCAGCGCCACCACCTGCGCGTCGGTGAGGCAGGCGGTGTCGGCCCCCGGCTCCAGCGCGACCTGCTCGGTGCCGCCGCCGGGCAGCGGGCGCACGGCGAGCCGCTTGTCGCCCAGGCGCCGGTCGAGGATGGTCCCGCTCGCGGTGTCGACCACGAAGTGGTCCGGGTTGACCGCGCCGGAGACGACGGCCTCGCCCAGGCCGGGGCTGGCGTCGACGACCGCCTGGCGGCGCCGGCCGGTGACCGGGTTCGCGGTGAACAGCACCCCGGCCACGGCCGCGTCGACCATGCGCTGCACCACCACGGCCAGCCGCACGGCCCGGGCGTCGATGCCGTTGGCGGCCCGGTAGACCACGGCCCGGTCGGTCCACAGCGAGGCCCAGCAGCGCCGCACCGCGTCCAGCACCGCCGCTTCGCCGACCACGTTGAGGTAGGTGTCCTGCTGCCCGGCGAAACTGGCGAACGGCAGGTCCTCGGCGGTCGCCGACGAGCGCACCGCCACCGGCGCGTCCGCGCCGAGCCGGGCGTAGCCCTCGGCCACCGCCGCGGCGATCCCGGCCGGGACCGGCGCGGCCAGCACCGCCGCGCGCGCCCGCCCGGCCAACGCGGTCAGCGCCGCGACGTCGCCGGACGGAGTGCGTTCGAGCCCGGCGAGCACCTCGTCGAGGTCGGCGGCCGCGGTGGCCTGCCGGTACGCCTCCGTGGTCAGGCACAAGCCGGGCGGCACCGGCAGCCCGGCCCGGGTCAGCTCGCCCAGGTTGGCCGCCTTGCCGCCGACCGCGGCGAGCATGCCGCCGTCGATGTCGGTGAAGTCGAGCACCAGGTCGGTGGCGGGGGTCAGCGTCGCGCTCATCGAGGTGTCTCCCGCCGCCGGCGAACAAGAAGTCAACACTCGATGATATCCGCGTGAACGAGGTTGGGAAGGGCACCTCCAGGTGCCCTTCCCTCAGCTGTCAGCGGCGGGTGGGGCGGTCGGTGGCCTGGGCCAGGGTCAGGCCGAAGCGGTCGTGCGAGTCCGTCCACCACTGCCGCAGGGCGAACCCGGCGGCGGCCAGTTCGGTGGCCACCGTCTGCCGGTCGAACTTGGCCGAGACCTCGGTGCGCATCTCCTCACCGGGCCGGAACTCCACCGACAGGTCCAGCGCGGGCAGGTGCACGAGCATCTCGCGCTGGGCCCGCAGCCGCATCTCGATCCAGCGGTGCTGGGCGTCCCACAGCGCCACGTGCTCGAACGCGGTCAGGTCGAAGTCGGCGCCCAGCGAGCGGTTGAGCACCCGCAGCACGTTGACGTTGAACTCGGCGGTGATGCCCTGCGCGTCGTCGTACGCCGCGACCAGCGTCTCGGCGTCCTTGACCAGGTCGGTGCCGAGCAGCAGCCACTCCCCCGGCTCCAGCGCCCCGCGCAGCTCGCGCAGGAACGCCGCCCGCTCGCCGGGCTCCAGGTTGCCGATGGTGCTGCCCAGGAAGGCGACCATCCGCCCGCCCCCGCCCGGGATGCGGTCCAGGTCGCGGGTGAAGTCGCCGACGATCGCGTGCACCTCGATGTCGGGGTAGTCCTTGGCGATCGCCTCGGTCGCGGCGGCCAGGGCCGGCTGCGACACGTCCAGCGGGACGAACCGGCCCAGGGTGCCCTGCGCGTGCAGGGCGTCGAGCAGCAGCCGGGTCTTGTCCGACGAACCCGAACCCAGCTCCACCAGCGTTTTCACCCCGGTGTCGCGGGCGATGTCGGCCGCGTGCGCGGTCAGGATCTCCCGCTCGGCCCGGGTCGGGTAGTACTCGGGCAGGTCGGTGATGCGTTCGAACAGATCGCTGCCGTACGCGTCGTAGAAGTACTTCGGGGGCAGCGACTTCGGCGTCGCGGTGAGCCCGGCTCGGGCGTCGGCACGCAGCCCCTCGGTCAGGTCTTCCGGGGTCAGGTGTACGTCGATCCTCATAGCTCCTCCACCGTGTACGAGGCCGGGTGCGCGACCACCAGTCGGCGGTCGGGTACCCCTACCCAGCCGGAGTCGTCGTCGAACGGTTCCGAGGCCACGATCACCCGTCCGGGGTCGTGGCGCACCGACAGCGCGTGGCCGTACGTGGTCGCGTACGCCCATTCGCCGTCGGTGAGCAGCAGGTTCAGCCGTGATCCGGCGGCGCTGGCGGCCAGGTCCGCCACGGTCGCCGTCACCGCCTCGGCGGGCGTGTAGCCCAGGCGCAGGCGCTGGCGCAGCAGCACCCACACGAAGGCCGCGTCGGTCGGGGCGTCCATGGTCATCAGGTCGGTGACCGGCAGGCGCTCGGCCAGCTTGGTCACGCTGTCGGGCCAGCCCGCCACGTAGCCGTTGAGGCTGAACCACCAGCCCTCGCCGCCGAACGGCGCGCAGGCCTGGTCGTTGACGACCATGCCGGGGGTGGCCGAGCGCACGGCGGCCAGCGCCGCGGTCACCGTGGTCTGCCGGGCGACGGCGCCGAAGTTCTGGTCACCCCAGATCGGCACCGCCCGGCGGTAGCGGACCGGCCCGCTCGGGGCGTACCAGCCGACCCCGAAGCCGTCCACGTTGATGGTCCCGCCGCCGCGCATGTCGCGCGGCGCCCAGGACTGGTGCACCAGGCCGTACGGGGGCTCGACCAGCAGCGCCGCCAGCGGCACCGGCGGGCCGAGGTAGACCAGGTGGCGGCACATCAGGCGATCTCCTCCGGCCGGGCGTCGCGGGCGGTGCGGAAGCCGCTGAAGATCTGCCGCCGGATCGGGTAGTCCCAGTTGCGGAACGTCCCCCGGCACGCGGCCGCGTCGGTCCCGAACGACCCGCCCCGCAGCACCCGGTACGCGTCCCCGAAGAACACCTCGGAGTACTCCCGGTACGGGAACGGCGTGAAGCCCGGGTAGCCGCGGAACACCGAGGACGTCCACTCCCACACGTCGCCGATGAGCTGGTGCACCCCGAGCGGGGACGCCCCGGCCGGGTAGGCGCCGGCCGGCGCGGGGGCGAGGTGCCGCTGCCCCAGGTTGGCGTGCTGCTCGTCGGGGTCCTCGTCGCCCCACGGGTAGCGGCGCGAGCGCCCGGTGGCCGGGTCGAACCGGGCCGCCTTCTCCCACTCCGCCTCGGTCGGCAGCCGCCGCCCGGCCCAGGCCGCGTACGCCTGCGCCTCGTACCAGCACACGTGCACCACCGGCTCGTCGGGCACGATCGGCTCGCGGTGCCCGAACCGGGTGTACGTGCCGTCCACGTGCCAGTGCATCGGCCGGGCCAGCCCCGCCTCGCGCCGGTGCTCCCAGCCCGCCGGGCTCCACCAGCGCGGGTTGTCGTACCCGCCCGCGTCGATGAACGCCTGGTACTGCGCGTTGGTCACCGGCGCCCGGTCGATGAAGAACGCGGCCACGTCGACGGTGTGCGCGGGGCGCTCGTTGTCCAGCGCCCACGCCTCCAGCGACGTGCCCATGGTGAACGGGCCGCCGGGCACCGCCACCTCGCCCGCGACCGGCCCGGCCGACGGCGGCGGGGGCACCGCCACCAGCACCGGGTCACCCGCGCGCAACTGGTGCGTGGCCAGCATGGTCTCGTCGTGCTGCTGCTCGTGCTGGATGATCATCCCGAAGGCGAAGCCCTGCTCCACCAGCGGGCGGCCCTCCAGGTCCACCCGGTCCAGCAGGTCCAGCACCGCGCCGCGCACCGAGCGCACGTAGGCGCGGGCCTCGGCCGGGCCGAGCAGCGGCAGCGCGGGGCGGTCGCCGCGGGGGTGCTTGAAGGCGTCGTACAGGTTGTCGATGTCGGCGCGGATCGGCTCGCGGCCGCCCACGTCGCGCACCAGCCAGAGCTCCTCCTGGTTGCCCACGTGCGCCAGATCCCACACCAGCGGCGACATCAGCGGCGAGTGCTGGCGCACCAGGTCGTCGTCGTCGACCGCGTCGGTGAGCGCGGTGCTGCGGGCCCGCGCGCGTTCCAGCCCGGCCGCGGCGTGCTCGCGCAGCCGGTCGGGGCGTACCTGTGCCTGCGTCATCGGATGCCTCCCTGCTGCAACCGGTGGTGGACCGCGTCGCGCACCGCCCGTACGGTGCCGGGCGGCAGATCGGTGTCGTCGAGGGCCGCGCAGGCCAGGTCCAGCAGCCGCGGCGCCACTGCCGCGATCGCCGGGTCGGCCAGCCCGTGCCGGGCCGCCTGCGTCCAGCGCCCCGCCGCGGGCGCGGCCAGCGCGGCCGCGGTGTCGACGGTGTCCTCGCGGGCGAACAGCGCCGCCACCACGGCCACCGGCACCGTCCAGCCCGTGCCGGGGTCGCCGCCGTCGTGGTCGGACTGCATGTCCAGGTAGCGCACCTCGTAGTAGCCGCGCGCCCGCACCGGCGGGAACATCGTGCTGAGGTGGTAGTCCAGGTCGTCGAGGGTCGGGGCGGGGGTGAGCGCGCCGGAGATCCAGTCGGCGAAGGTGATCCCGGGCGGGACCTCCCACGAGCCGGCCGGGCGGCGTACGCACAGCACCGGCGTGTCCAGCACCCGCCTGGTCCAGGCGGCGATCAGCTCGTCCTCGGTCGCGGCGGATCCGTCCGGTTCGGTCGGCGGGCCGTTGCGCACCGGGTCGGCGGCCAGGCAGGCCCGCAACCGGGCCGAGGCCCAGCCGGTGTCCACCCCCGCCTGCCGGGACGAGTTCGCGAACGCGGCCACCAGGGCCGGTCCGATCGCGTGCAGCGCGTGCCAGCGGGGACCCGCCCGGCCGGGCAGTCCGGCGTCCAGGCAGACCTGCACGCTCGCGGTGCCGCACATCCACATCCGCCCGTACGGGCCGAAACGGTCGAATACCGTTTCCATCGCCGAATACCGGGGCGTGTCAAGGACCCGCTGCCCGGCCCGGTGCTCGTCGCACCCGCGCCCGGCCAGGACCAGCCCGGCCCGGTCCAGCAACCCCGCCAGCTGCCGCTGGTCGGCGGCCGTGTCGTCCAGCAGCGCCGCCAGCGAGTCCGACGGCGGCGACGAGATCTCCACCTGCCCGCCGGGCTCCAGCGTCACCGCTCCGCCCCGGCCCAGTGGCGCCTGCGGGCTGTCGGCCACCAGCGCCCGCGGCGCGTGCTCCCCCAGCGCCTGCGCCAGGGTCACTGCCTGCACCGCCCGAGCCGGTTCGCCCCGGTGGTGCACCGTCCACTCCAGTTCCACCCCGGTGCCCTGCGGCGGCCCGGTCTTGAAGCAGACCTTGGCGACGTAACCTTCCGCCTGCGCCCTGTCAACGACCGCCGGAGCCCCAGCCCCCGCAGCCAGCACATCCTGCTTCACACCCATCCACCCCCCTCGACGTATATGGATACCCCACGGACCCGCAAAACTACCCTCCCCCCTACCCCTTCACCCCCTTTTCACCCCTTCTCCTCCTCACTCACGCACACCCCCCTTACCCTCATCCGCGTCGATCATGAACTTATGACACGGTTCGACGGCGTGTCGGCGGCACGACTTCCTGATCGACGAGGTTCGGGGCGAGGCGGACAGGCGGGCATGGATGAGTCACGTGAGGTGAATGGGGGAATCAGGGCGGTCGGGTGACGGGTCGCCGAAGCGGCCTGCGGCGCCGCGCCGACGCGGACAATTGCCGTATGCAGCCGCAATCGCGACTAGAGCCCATCGTGGCCGGGACCGACGACGAGCCCGACTTCGCGAGCGAGCACTCGCGTACCAGCACCTCGGACGCGGTGTGCGCCGGCGCCGACGCCCACTCCGATCCCGACATCCCACTCGGCCTGGGCGGCATGGACATGAAACGCACCCGCCTGCTCGACTGACCGCGCCGTCCCGCCGCGCCGTCGAACGTGCAGTTTCGGGGAAACTGCACGTATCCGGCCCAAGATTCCAGCACTTTCCCCGAAACTGCACCCTCCCGCGCACATAGGAGCGGCCGCGCCGCCCCGGGAGGGGTGGCGCGGCCGCGGGTGGGGACGGAGGGGGTTACGGGAGGGCGTTGAGGAACGGCTCGTGGTTGTTCTGGAACTCCCAGCCGTAGTACTTGTCCCAGTTGATGGACCAGGTCATCAGGCCGCGGAAGTCCGGCATGGTGCCGCCGCGCAGGGTGTACCCGCCGCAGTTCTGGTTCTTCACCAGGCAGTTGACCGCCTGCTGGACCACCGCCGGGCCGACGTACCCGTTGCCTGCGCTGACGGCGGCCGGGGTGCCGAAACCGATCTGGTCGTCGCGCAGCGCCGGGAACATGTTGGCGGTGTTGCCCGCCACCGGGAACCCGGCCGACAGCATGTCGGTCATCGCGATGTGGAAGTCCGCGGCGCCCATGTTGTGGTACTGGTTGTCCAGGCCCATGATCGGACCCGAGTTGTAGTCCTGCACGTGCAGCACGGTGATGTCGTTGCGCATCGCGTAGATCACCGGCAGGTACGACCCGGCCCGGGTGTCGCAGCCGGAGCAGGTGCCGCCGTAGAACTGGTAGCCGAGCTGGACGAAGAACGTCTCCGGTGCCATGGTCAGCACGAACCCGGCCCCGTAGCGCGCCTTGAGGGTCTTCAGCGCCGAGATCAGGTTGACGATGACCGGGGTGGTCGGGTTCTTGAAGTCGCTGTCACCGGCGTTGAAGTACAGCGAGTGTCCCTCGAAGTCGATGTCGAGGCCGTTCAGGCCGTACTTGTCGATGATGGCGCTGACCGAGCTGACGAACGTGTCCCGGGCGGCGGTGCTGGTGAGCTGCACCTGCCCGTTGGCGCCGCCGATGGAGATGAGCACCTTCTTGCCCTGGGCCTGCTTGGCGCGGATGGCGGCGATGAAGTCCGCTTCGGACTCCACGTTGGGGCACTCGGCCACCGGGCACTGCTTGAACCGCACGTCACCCGAGGTGACCGAGGTCGGCTCGGCGAAGGACAGGTTGATGATGTCCCAGGCGGCCGGGACGTCGGACATGCGCAGGTAGCCCGAGCCGTTGGCGAAGCTGGCGTGCAGGTAGCCGATGAGCGCGTGCTTGGGCAGGCCCGTGTTGACGCAGCCGGTCGTGGTCGCGCTGACCGCGCCGCTCTTGGCCGACTCACCGCTGCTGTTGTACGCCGCGACCGTGTACGAGTAGGCCGTGCACGAGGTGAGCCCGCTGATCGTCGCCGTGGTGCCGGTGACGGTGGCCTTGACCGTGGTGCCCTCGTACACGCGGTAGCCGGTGGCGCCCGAGGAGGCGTTCCAGGACAGCGACACCGTCGTGTTGGCGGTGCCGGTGACGGTCAGGCCCGACGGGGTCGGCGGGACGGTGGTGCAGCCCGTCGTGGTCGCGCTGACCGCGCCGCTCTTGGCCGACTCACCGCTGCTGTTGTACGCCGCCACGGTGTACGAGTGCGCCGAGCAGGTCGCCAGGCTGGAGACGGTCGCGGTGGTGCCGGCGACGGTGGCCACGACGGTGCTGCCCTCGTACACCCGGTAACCGGTGGCGCCGGAGGAGGCGTTCCACGACAGCGAGACGGAGCTGCCGGTGGTGCCGGTGACGGCCAGACCGGACGGCGTCGGCGGGACGCTGGTGCAGCCCGTCGTCGTCGCGCTGACCGCGCCGCTCTTGGCCGACTCGCCGGTGGCGTTGTACGCCGCCACGCTGTACGAGTGCGCCGAGCACGTCGCCAGGCCGGAGACCGTCGCCGAGGTGCCGGTGACCGTCGCGACGACCGTGCTGCCCTCGTAGACGCGGTAGCCGGTGACGGTGCCCGTCGAGGCGGCCCAGCTCAGGGCGATCGAGTTGTTGGTGACCGTGCCGACGACGGGGTTGCCGGGGACGCCGGGCACGCCGGTGCCGCCGGGGCCGTCGAGGCTGACGTCGTCGGCGTAGTAGGTGCCCTGGCCGTACCAGCCGTGCAGGTAGACCTGCGCGCTGGTCTGCGAGGCGCCGGTGGTGAAGTTGACGGTCAGCTGCGTGAAGGCCGTGGCCGACGGGGTCCACGTGGACGCGCCGCCGGTGACGCCGAGGTAGACGTAGGCGCCGCGCACCCAGGCGGTCAGCACGTACGCCGTGTTGGGCTGCACCGCGACGGTCTGGGTGCACTGGGCGTTGTCCGAGCTGGACGCCGCGCCCTGCAGCGCCTTGGTGCCGCTGCGGACGGGGGTCGAGACGACGCTGCCGAGGCTGCACGACCACGGCGACAGGGTGCCGGACTCGAATCCGGGGTTGCCGAGCAGGTTCGCCGCGGACGCCGGGCTGGCGACCGCGAGCACTCCGGTCGTGACGAGCAGCGCGGCGGCGACGGCGAGCAGACGGGATCTGATGTGCACGGGCCCTCCTCCCGGCCCGGTGACCTCGGTCACGGGCGTCGATGGTGGGCCTAATTATTAATAGACTTAACTGTTAATGTCCATACCAGTTTCATGCCGACCACACAATCTGGATTCACGCTGCTCAGACCCGTTGCATCCCTTTGCGACCGTCCCCGCCGGAGGCCGGGCGGCAACGGCGGCGGCGCGCGACGGTGCACGCGGACGGGGGACAAAACCGGACGAGAGTCAGATAGCCGTCACTGAAGTCAGGCCCCATGCGTTGGCCAGGAGGAATCCGGACGTTTTGTCCGTTTGATGCCGCTATACCATCACTGGTCCCGTATCCGGACCAGCGTCGTCGCGTTGACGAGAGTGGTGCCGCCATCCGGCCACGGGAACGAGACGAAGGACGACTGATGGGTATCACTACGCCGGTCCGCCGCGCCGCCCTCGCCGCGGTGGCCACCCCTGCCGCCGTGCTGCTGGCCACGGCCGTGCTCGGCCTGCTCTCCCCCGGCAGCGGCCACGCCGCCGAGCGCGGCAGGCACCACGGCTACGGCTCCTCCCACTCGCCCTCGCCCACCCCCTCGCGGCGGCCGCACTCGCCGTCCCCGTCGCCCGCCGGCCACTCCCCGTCGCCGTCACTCTCGCCGCAGGGCCCCGAAAGCCCGTCCCCCAGCCTGTCGCCCAGCCCGTGGGGCTCACCCTCGGAGACGCCGCGCAGCAACGGCGGCGGCGATGACGACGATGACGACAACGGCCACGACAGCGACCACCACGACAGCGATCACCACGACCACGACGAGCTGCCCCGTACCGGCGGCACCGGCCCCTCGACCGGCACGCTGGTCGCGCTGGGTTCGACGGTGGTGCTCGGCGGGGCGGGCGCGCTCTGGCTGGCCGCCCTGCTCACCCGCCGCAACGAGGGCCCCGTCCTGACGGGCCTGCGCCGCCGTCGCCGCTGACCCGCCGCACGCTCCCGCAGTCCCCACCCTCACCGGGCGGGGACTGCGTGCAGTTTCGGGGAAAGTGCACGAATCTTGAGCGCGATTCCAGCACTTTCCCCGAAACTGCACGAACACACGCCAGGGTGCGCGGCCGCTACCAGCGGTGGTGGATCTGGGGGCGGATGAGGTCGTCGTAGACGTCGGCGACGGTGCGCAGGGCCGACTCCGGCAGGGGTGCCAACTCGGCGGCGGCGACGTTCGCGCCCGCCTGCGCGGCGTTGCGCGCGCCGGGGATCACGACGCTGACGCCGGGCTGGTCCACGATCCAGCGCAGCGCGAACTGGGCCATCGTCGCGCCGTCGGGCACCAGCGGCGCCAGCCGCCGTACAGCGGCCAGCCCGGTCGCGAAGTCGACGCCCGAGAACGTCTCGCCGACGTCGAACGCCTCGCCGTGCCGGTTGTAGTTGCGGTGGTCGTCGGCCGGGAACACCGTGTTCTCGTCGTAGCGCCCCGACAGCAGGCCGCTGGCCAGCGGCACCCGGGCGATGATGCCGACCCCGGCTGCCGCCGCGGCGGGCAGCACCCGCTCCAGCGGCTTCAGCCGCAGCGCGTTGAGGATGATCTGGACCGTGGCCACGTGCGGGCGGGCGATCGCGGCCAGCGCCTCGTCACAGGTCTCGACGCTGACGCCGTACGCGGCGATGCGCTCCTCGGCGACCAGGGTGTCCAGCGCGTCGAAGACGGCGTCGTCGCCGTAGACGGCGGTGG
Organism: Catellatospora sp. TT07R-123; assembly: GCF_018327705.1. Lineage (NCBI taxonomy): Bacteria > Bacillati > Actinomycetota > Actinomycetes > Micromonosporales > Micromonosporaceae > Catellatospora > Catellatospora sp. TT07R-123. Next base: position 3,120,020 of record NZ_BNEM01000002.1, read on the forward strand.
GCGGGCAGTGCAGCTGCACCAGGTCGAGGCGGTCCACGCCCAGGTTGCGGCGCGACCGGTCGTTCCAGGCCCGGAAGTTGTCCAGCGTGTACGCCGAGGGCTCCTGCGGCACCCGGCGCCCCATCTTCGTGGCGACGGTGACGCCCGGATCGGTCGCGAGCTGCCGCCGCCAGCGCGCGATGAGCTGCTCGCTGCGGCCGTCGCCGTACACGTCGGCGGTGTCGATGAAGTCGACGCCGCGGTCGACCGCCTCGTCCAGCACCTCGAACGCGTCGTCGTCGCTGACGGTGCCCCAGTCGGCGCCGAGCTGCCACGCGCCGAGTCCGATCACGCCCACGCTGCGGCCGGTACGGCCCAGAATCCGCTGCTCCACATCGGCAAGCCTAGTGGTGGCGCCGGTCGGCGCGGCACGGGAGCCGGACGCGCCCGTGAAACTTACAGCGGCCGGTGCATCACGATGCAGGGGCGGCCGTACCGCAGGTCAGGGCGCCGGTCCACCTCGGTGTAGCCGACCGAGCTCCAGAACGCGTACCCGGCCGGGTTGTTCTCCAGCACCGCCAGCCGCACCGCCGCATGGCCGCGCGAGCGCAGCAGCTCGTGCACCTCGTGCACGGTCGCGGTGCCCAGGCCCGTCCCCTGGCGGCTGCCGTCGATCATGAGCAGGCCGATCCAGGGCAGGCCGTCCTTCGGGTGCTCGGCCAGGGTGTCCGTCACCCCGACCAGGTTCCCGCGGTCGTCGCGGACCGCGAACACCTCCACGCCCGGCGTGGCCAGGTCCTCGGTGATCGAGTCCAGCACCTCCCGCTCGGTCGGGTCGGGGCCGAACTCGCCGCTGAGGCGGTGGTAGGCGGCGTTTCCGGCGTACAGCGAGTGCAGCTCGGCGGCCAGGGGCGAGCCGGGCACCAGGTCGGTCGGGGCGAGGGCGGTGAGCACCAGGGCGAAGATACGCGGCCGCCGGGGCGGCGGTGACGGCGCCGTCTGGCGCAGCGGCCAGGTCCGGTCGCCCCTCACCGGGTCTCTCGCCGGTTGCGCCGCACCGGCCCGGCACCGGCGTTCTCGATGGCGCGGGCCAGCTCGGCCTTGGTCATCTGCCAGCGGCCGCTGATGTTGAGCCGCTTGGCGGCGTCCAGCAGCTGCTCCTTGGTCTCGGTCGAGGTGTATCGCAGCTTGCTGCGCATCTCACGCTGGATGGGCATGGTCACTCCCGGTCGGTGAAGGGTCAGACGATGTCGAGGGTGCCGTCGCGGGGGCGTTCGGGGCCGTCGACCTCGGCGTCGAAGTCGTGCCGCCGCTCTCGGCCGGTGTCGTCCCGCTCGGAGGTCAGCTCGTTGACGACGTCGACGACGCCGGGCACCGTACGCACCAGGTGCTCGGCGATCTGCGCGGTGCTGCGGCGGCCGGTGCTGCCGGTCAGCGTGACGATGCCGTCGGCCACCTGCGCGTCGACCTGGGGCGGCCGTACGAACAGCATCCCCTCGATGACGTCGTGCACGACGTCGTGCCGGATCGCCTCGTCCGTGCGCCGGTACGTGCGCAGCAGGTCACGCCGCGACACCACCCCGACCAGCCGCCCGCCGGCCACCACCGGCATCCGCTTGACCTGCTCGTTCTCCATGATCCGAGCCGCTTCGACGACGGTGGCGCCCGGCCGCACCACCACGGCCGGGGTGGTCATCAGGTCGGCGGCGGTGTCCCCGGCGGCCTTGGCCCGCACGACGGCGCGGCGGCGGCGCTCGAACAGCCGCCGCTGCGGCTCCTCGCCGGTCAGCGCCAGCTTGTGCAGCAGGTCGGCCTCGGAGACCACGCCGAGGACCGTCCCGTCGGCGTCGACCACCGGCATCGCGCTGATGCCGTGCTCGGCCAGCAGATCGATGATCTCCCGGTACGACGTCTGCGGCGCGACGCTGATCACGGGCGCCGTCATCACGTCCGCCACGGTTCGGGTGGCCATCCGGCGCACCCCTCCCCTCGGGGCTGTCGCGTGACGGCCAGGCATGGTCCGCCGCGCCGGTGGGTACATGACACCTGTGATCGTACCGAGTCCGGCATAACCAGCTATGACGGATCAAATTACCCGAGGTATGACATGACGACGATGCACACCGAGAATCCCAGCGGCATCCCCGCCGGCGAGCTCAGCGACCACGAACTGTCCCGCGAGCTGGCCTCGCTGCACCGCACCCGGCACGACACCTTCGTGCACGGGTCGGACAGCGCGCTGGCCAACCATGACGAGCGCAGCCGGGAACTGGAGGGCGAATACCTGCGCCGATTCCCGGGCCGCGATCCCGACCCGAGGCGGCTGCGGCCGTCCGGCCCTATTTCAGTTCGTTCATGAGGATCGCGGCCATGTCGATCCACCCGTAGAAGGTCGCGATCGCGCACAGGGCGCCGCGGTTGGGCGCGCCCACCCGGTCCATCAGCGCCCGCAGGTGCCGCTGCATCGTGCGCACCGCCACGTTGAGCTGGGAGGCGATCTGCTCGTCGCCGTGGTCAGTGATGATCATTTCGACCATCAGCCGCTCTTCTGTCGAGATGGCCGATGCGTCCACCGCGCCCCTCCCAGTCCACCCCAGGTTCGTCGCCCTCCCGCTAGGCGACACAAGTCGGCTTGAATCTTCCGACCGTCTACTTCCGACGTCAAGTGGCGCCCTTGCCGCGCCGACGATTCCCAGCCGATTGCCAGGATTATGGCCGGGGGGCTGAGCTGCGAGTACGTGCACGCTATCAGGTGAGGCCGACTGCCCGGCACCGGTATCTGACGCCCTCACGACAGCCGTCGATAGATCGATCGCCGACGCTCTCGCGCGCTTTCGGCGACGGGCGGCACCAGCGGGGGCGCTCGCCGTCCGCTGCCTGCCGATCGCCGGTTCAGGCAATCCGGCTGGCCCGTCCGGCCAACTAGGACCAACCATGTGGACAACGATACCGACCTCAACCCGTTCGGGTGAACATCGTCGATGCCACCTTGACCGTGTTGTTACGTACGCGGCCCAGCGCCGCCGCCGTACGGGGATGAGTGGGATCACCAGGTGTGTTGGCGTTTTGGCGCCAACTTCCGTTCCGCCACTTCCGAGCCCGACGCGACCGGTCCTAGCCTTTGGTCGTCCGACCCCCGCTTCGAGCCGGTGGTCCCCAGGCCAGGGGCCATTCCGTGATTTCGGTATGCGGATTTCTCGATGTCGATTTGTCACGCTTTGTGGAGTCGCAGCCATGTCCGCTATTACATTCATGATCTTCGATTGATTTCCGACTGACATGCCTACCGTTTCCCTGGACCCCCTCTTCTCCGCACAGGTACGCCACGACCCGTTCGCGTACTACCGCTCGCTGCACGAGCTGGGCGCCCCGGTCCTGGAGATCGAGCAGCCCGCGCGCTACCAGTACCTCCTGTGCGGCTTCGACGCCGCCAGCCAGGCGCTGCGCGACCCCGCCTTCCAGGTGCTGGACGGCACGATGATGACGGTGCCCCCGTCCTGGGAGCAGCGCCGCACCCATGCCGTCTTCTGCCACTCCATGATGTTCACCAACCCGCCCCGGCAGACCCTGATGCGGCGGCTGTTCGCGCACACCTTCACCCCGCGCCGGATCATGGACCTGGAGCCGCAGATCGACGAGATCTCCACGGGCCTGCTCGACGCGATGGCCCGGCGGGCCGCGGCGGGCGAGCCGGTCGACTTCATGCGCGACTACGCGTTCCCGATGCCGGCCGCGGTGCTGGGCCGCCTGCTGGGCGTGCCCGACGAGGATCTGCCCTGGTACCGGCCGCGCGCGGCCGAGCTGGCCAAGGTGATCGAGCTCGGCGGCGGCACCGAGGAGAACATGCGCCGGGCCGACCGGGCGTCGGAGGAGCTGACCGACTACTTCGCCGAGATGGTGGCGCGGCGCCGGGCCCGGCCGACCGACGACCTGATCACGGCGCTGGTCCAGGCCCAGGCGGCCGAGCAGGACCAGCTCACCGACCGGGAGCTGCTGTCGAACCTGGTCGTGGTGTTCAACGCGGGCTTCGTCACCACGGTGCACCTGCTCGGCAACGGGCTGACGCTGCTGCTGGAACGGCCGGAGCTGTTCGAGCGGGTGCTGGCCGACCGGTCGGTGCTGCCGTCGTACATCGACGAGATCCTGCGGTGCCAGGGGCCGACCCACTTCGTGGTGCGCAAGGCGGTCACCGACGTGGAGGTCTGCGGCACGCCGATCCCGGCGGAGAGCGAGGTGCTGGTGCTGCTGTCGGCCGCCAACCGCGACCCGTCCCGCTTCGTCGACCCCGACCGGTTCGACCCGGACCGGCCGCAGCGGCCCCACCTGGCCTTCAGCAGCGGCGCGCACTACTGCCTGGGCGCCGCGCTGGCCAAGATGGAGGGTGAGCGCGGCTTCACCGCCCTGCTCGACCGGTTCCCCGGCATCCGGCTGGCCGTCGAGCCGCCGGTGCCGCACCAGCTCATGCTGCGCGGCCACGAGCAGCTGTGGGTAGGCCTGGAGGCAGGCGCCCCCGCCGCGCAACCGGCGGGGTCGCTCGCGCGCTGAGCCCGCCGGACTCAGTGGCCGGTGAAGAGCACCTTGATCCGCTGCCGCCCGTTTTGGACTGAATTGTCGGACCGCAGGCGACCCGCCATGTCGTCTGCGGCCGAACGGGAATCCAGGCTGTGCACGGCGTCCCGCTGCTCCGGCCAACGCAGCTCGTCCCGCCCGCCGCCATTGGGATCCAACGGACGAATGCGGCTGACCACGACAACCCACTGGCCCGCCGGCTTTCGCCTCCTCCAGAACATGTCTCCTCCGTCTCCCGCGTACGCCAGTTGCCCACCGTACCCTGACGCCGTTACACCGGCAGCCCTCGGTTGGAGGGGTACGGTTGAGGCCGGCCGGCCTCACCGGGGAGGGCGTGGTGACGAGTCGATTTTCGTCTATCGGTGTCGACGTGCGAAGCCAGGACCAGCTGCGAGACCTCATCGCCGCCATCGTCTCCGCCGCCGATCCGGTGCAGGTCGACCGGGAACGGTGCGATCACGTGTGGACCGATCCGTCCGCCGCCCGGGTCGTGGTGCAGGCACGCGGCGGCGTCATCGAGAACGTGTTCACCGGCCTGGCGGGCACCGCACCCGCCGTGGCCTGCGCCGGAATCCGGCTGATCGACGACCGCACGGCCACTCTGGACCTGCTCGACGAGACCGACGGCGGCCTGATCTGCGCCGTGGCGGCGGAGCTGGAGGACCACTCGCTGCTCCGGCTGGCCGGCGGGCGCCTGGCGCGCGGACAGGTGGTCCTGTCCGTGCTGGCCGACCGGATCGAGGCGCACGCGGACCTGCCGTCATACCAGGCGAAGACCGGCGCGGACCTGGACCGCGGCCACCTGCTCAGCCACGACCTGCGCCCGCCGCCCGCGGCCCCGGCCGGCTGGGCGCCCACCGCGCGGGTCGGCTTCACCGCCACCGTCACCCGGGCCGAGGTGCGCACCAACTCGCTGACCGGCCTGCCGTTCCACTGGCTGCGGGTCCGCGCCCGGCCCGGCATCGAGCTCGACCTCGCCGCGGGCAGCGCCGGACTGGCCGGCCCGCCCGTCCCGGGCAGCGTCGTCAACGGCCTCGGCGTGCTCACCGGGCGGCTCAACCTGCACCCCGGCGACCTGCCCCGCCGGCCGGGACCGGCCCGCGCGCTGCTGCGCCGGATCCGCCACCGGATCACGCTGCGCCAGCCGCGGCGTCCCGACGGCTGACAGACAGCGAGGGACCTGCCTCACCATGCAGAAGCAGGTCCCGTCTGTCACCCACAAGGTCGTGCCCCGTTCGGGTGCGCCGTGCGAGCACTTCGTGAGCCTCGACGCGGACAACCCTCGGACAACGCCAGTGACGTCCGATGGCGACATCATCACAGCCGGTCCGCCCTGCCGCCATAGCCGACCGTGCATGTCTGGCCGTGCGGGCGGCCGCATCGCTCAGCGGCGCTCGGCCGCCAGCCGCATCCCCAGGTGGCTGCTGGGATGAAAGCCCAGCTCGCGGTAGAGCGGCGCGCCGTCGTCGGTCGCCCGCAGGTCGACACTGGCCACCCCGTGCGCGGCGAACCACTCCAGCAGCGCGGCCAGGCAGGCCCGGGACAGGCCGCGGCGGCGGTATGCCTCGTCGGTCACCACGTTGAAGACGTACCCGCTGCGCCCGCTCGGATCCCACGGGCCGCCCAGCCGCACGTCGATCGCGCCGACCGCGCACGCGGCCAGCCCCGGGCCGTCCGGCCGGTCCGCCACGTACGCCGCGAAGTCGCCGTCGGGGTCGGCGAGCAGCCGCCGCGCGTGGGCGGCCACCTGCTCCTGCCACGGGCCGTCCGGCACCGGCTCGCCCGCCATGGCACCGAGCATCACCGTCCGCAGCCGCACCAGCTCGGCCGCGTCGGCGGCCACCGCCCGCCTCACCCCGATCACGTACGCGGACGCTACCCGAGCCGCCGCCCGCCTGCCGCCCCGGCGAGCAGGCCGCCCGGCACGCGGTATCGTCACCGCGTGCGCGCACCCCGGCATCGACGTACGTTGGCCCCGCGCGGGCTCGACGAGCCGCATCCGACCAGGCTGAGCGAGGACCACCCGCAGCGCGAGGAGGTCCTGCGCCGCCACGGCGAGGCGCTGTCGACCGGGCACCCGGGGTATCTCGACCCGGCCAACGGGCTGTTCGTGCTGAGCGCCGCCTTCCTGGCCAAACGCGGCTTCTGCTGCGACCGGGGCTGCCGCCACTGCCCGTACGTGGACTGACGGGGCGGCGCGGGCGCGGGCCGCGCTGGCAGAATGCGGGGCATGCCGAGCATCGAAGTCGTTCACGGTGACATCACCGAGGCCCAGGTGGATGCGATCGTGACCGCCGCCAACGAGTCGCTGCTCGGCGGGGGCGGCGTCGACGGCGCGATCCACCGCGCCGCGGGGCCGGGCCTGGCGCGGGCGGGCGGCCGCATCGGCCCGTGCGAGCCGGGCGACGCCATGGCCACCCCGGCGTTCGACCTGGACCCGCCGGTCCGCCACGTGATCCACACCGTCGGCCCGGTCTGGGAGGGCGGCGAGTACGGCGAGGACGAGACCCTCGCCTCCTGCTACCGCCGCAGCCTGGCCGTCGCCGACGAGCTCGGCGCCCGCAGCGTCGCCTTCCCCGCCATCGCCACGGGGCTGTACGGCTTCCCGCCCGAGCGCGCCGCCCGCATCGCCGTGGCCACCCTGCGCGCCACCCCGACCGAGGTGGCCGAGATCCGCCTGGTCGCGTTCGACCGCGAGACCTACGACCTGCTCACCGCCGCGCTGGGCTGATCGGCCCGAACGGTCGGGGGGCGGTCATACGCTGGCGGCATGTCGCGCGATGCCGGGGCCAGGAACAGCCGGAGGGTGCCGGTCGAGCTGCTGGCGCACCTGCGCCGCTCGCGCGACCACATCGACCGGCACTACGCCGAGCCGCTGGCGCTGGACGCGCTGGCCCGGGTGGCCGGGGTGTCGAAGTTCCACTTCGTGCGCAGCTTCGAGGCGACCTACGGCGAGACCCCGATCCGCTACCTGACCCGGCGCCGGATCGAGCGGGCTCAGGACCTGCTGCGCAGCGCGAACCTGACCGTGACCGAGATCTGCATGATGGTCGGCTTCGCCAGCCTGGGCTCGTTCTCGTCGCGGTTCGCGCAGCTCACCGGCGAGACGCCGACGGCCTACCGGGACCGGTGGGCGGCGCGGGGCGGCCCGCACGTGCCGGGCTGCTACCTGTTCATGCGCGGGGTGGTGGATCTGGCGGGCACCACGGGCCGGCCCAACGCGCCCGGCGCAATCTCGGAGAAGCAAGGCTGCTGAGCTGGAGCTTAGGGTCATCCACATGATCACTAACATTTCACTGGTCACGGTGTACTGCCTCGACCAGGACAAGGCGCGCGACTTCTACGTGGATGTGCTGGGGTTCGTCGCGCGCACCGACGTCACCATGGGCGAGGACTTCCGCTGGGTGACCCTGAGCCACCCGAGCCAGCCGGAGCTGGAGGTCACCCTGATGCTGCCCGGCCCGCCGCTGGACGCCGAGGCGGCCGGCTTCGTCCGCCGCCAGCTGGAGCAGGGCAAGATGGGCGGGCTCGGCCTGCGCGTCGACGACTGCCGCCGCACGTACACCGAGCTGGCCGCCAAGGGCGTGACGTTCCTCCAGGAGCCCGCCGACCGCCCGTACGGCGTCGAGGCGGTCATGCGCGACAACTCCGGCAACTGGCTCGTCCTGGTCGAACCCCGCGACTTCACCCCCGACGACCTCGCCTGACCGCCCGGGGAGAATCTCGCGGGGGTATGTCGAGACGGTGCGGGCGGCTCCGACCCACTCTCGAAGGCGGCCGACCGGGCCGCGCTCGGTGAAGGAGTCCGGCGATGAAGTACCTGCTGATCATCCACATGAACCCGGCCAACTGGGAGGCCCTGCCCGCCGACGTCCGCGAGGAGGTCATGGCGGGCCACGGCGAGTTCATCAAGGAGCTGACCGCCAGCGGCGAGCTGCTGGGATTCGCCGCGCTGGCCGACCCGTCGCAGACCCGGACCGTGCGGGTGCGCGAGGGCGAGCCGGCCGTCACCGACGGGCCGTACCTGGAGGCCAAGGAGTGGCTGGCGGGCTACTACGCGATCGAGACCGAGACCCCGGAGCGGGCGTACGAGCTGGCCGGGCAGATCCCGGACGCGCGGTACTTCGCGATCGAGGTGCGCCCGGTGATGAACTACTCCGGGATGGAGATGTGACCGGTGCCCGCATCGAGGACCTGCTGCGCGACCTCGCGCCGCAGGTCCTCGGGGTGCTGGTGCGCCGCCACGGCGGCTTCGCCGAGTGCGAGGACGCGGTGCAGGAGGCGCTGCTGGCCGCCGCGACCCAGTGGCCCGGGCAGGGCCTGCCCGACCACCCCCGGGCGTGGCTGGTCACGGTCGCCACCCGGCGGCTGACCGACCAGTTGCGCAGCGACACGGCCCGCCGCCGCCGCGAGGAGTCGGCGTACGCGGCGACGCCCGCCGACGAGCTGTTCGCCCCGGCACCCGGCGAGCGGACCGGACCCGCCGCCGATGACACGCTGATCCTGCTGCTGCTGTGCTGCCATCCGGCCCTGACGGCCCCGTCCCAGGTGGCGCTCACGCTGCGCGCGGTCGGCGGCCTGTCCACCGCCGAGATCGCGCACGCGTTCCTGGTGCCGCAGGCGTCGATGGCGCAGCGGATCAGCCGGGCCAAGCAGCGGATCAGGGCCACCGGCGCCGTGTTCGCGGCGCCGCCGCCCGGCGAGCTGCCCGAGCGCATGAGCGCCGTGCTGCACGTGCTGTACCTGATCTTCAACGAGGGCTACACGGCCAGCTCCGGCCCGTGCCTTCAGCGCACCGAGCTCACCGCCGAGGCGATCCGGCTGGCCCGCGAGCTGCGGCGGCTGCGCCCCGGCGACGGCGAGGTGGCCGGGCTGCTGGCGCTGATGCTGCTCACCGACGCGCGCCGGGCCGCCCGCACCGGACCGGACGGCGAGCTGGTCCCGCTGGCCGACCAGGACCGCAGCCGCTGGCAGACGATGGCGATCGCCGAGGGCGTCGAGCTGATCACGGACACGCTGCGGCGGGCGGAGCTGGGGCCGTACCAGTTGCAGGCCGCGATAGCGGCGGTGCACGCCGAGGCCGCCACGACCGCCGACACCGACTGGCGCCAGATCCTGTCGCTGTACCGGGTGCTGTCGCGCCTGTTCCCCAACCCGATGGTGACGCTGAACCAGGCGGTCGCCGAGGCGATGGTGCACGGCCCGCGGGCGGGGCTGGCGCTGCTGGGCACGCTGGACGCCGACGAGCGCCTGGCCCGCCACCACCGGCTGTACGCCGTCCGCGCCCACCTGCTGGAGCTGGCCGGGGACCGGGACGCGGCCCGCGAGCAGTACCGCCGCGCCGCCCGCGCCACCACCAGCGTGCCCGAGCAGCGCTACCTGGAGTCGCGCGCCGTCCGCCGGTGAACGCAGGAAGGGCGCCCACCTGACGCACCGCGTCACGTAAGCGCCCTTCCCACCAGCCCCCACGGCCGTCTCTATGCCCCGTCCCCCGGCTCGGAGTAGCGGGCGAAGTCGAAGTCTGCTGCCATGGTGCCACCGGTCAGGTCGTGCGCCCACAGGCCGACGAACGCCCCGGTGAAGCCCCAGACGTGGTAGACGCCCTCGGCGTCCACCTCGGCCGCGTGCTCGTCGGACAGCATCCGCGCGTCCAGGGTCGCGCCCAGCGGCCGCCACGCCGACGGCTCCTGGGCGTACGCGAACCGCAGCTGCTGCCCGCCGTCGAACTCGACCCGCAGCAGCACCGGCCCGTCCCCGGGCACCGGCACCGGCTCGTGCGCCGGCCGGTGCAGCCGCCCCCGGTCGCAGGCCAGCAGCTCCAGGCTCCGCCCGACCCCCTCCCGCCAGGTCAGGTACGCGTAGTACCAGTTGCGGGTGTTGTAGAACGCGGTGATCCCGGCCAGCTGCTGCACGTTGCGCGGGTCGGCCTGCACGGAGGCGGTGAACTCGCACCGCCCGGCGGTGACCCGCCGCGCGACCAGGCTCTGGTCGACCTTCGACGACGGCGACCGGCCGCCGCGCAGCCGCAGGTGCCCCGGCCGCTCGTGCAGCGACCCCCAGTCCGGCCCGAACGGCCGCCGCAGCGTGGCCCAGTGCGGGCCGAGTGCGGCGTCGTCGAAGTCGTCGGTCTCGGCCTGCGCCGGCCACGGGTGGGCGGGCAGGTCCGGCGCCGGGATCTCCAACCGGGGCCGTGCCCCCTCGACGCGCGGCCAGCCGTCCGCGGTCCAGGTCACCGGCGCGAACGCGGTCTCCCGGCCCAGGATGCACTCGTCGCGCTCGCCCAGCGGCCGCCCGACCAGGAAGGCCAGGTACCACTGCCCGGCCGGGGTGTCGACGAGGCTGCCGTGGCCCGCCTTCTGCAACGGCAGTGCCGGGTCGTCGGCGGTCAGCAGCGGCGTGACCGGGTCCACCTCGTACGGCCCGAGCAGCGTGCGGGACCGGGCGACGGTCACCTGGTGCCCCCAGGACGTGCCGCCCTCGGCGGTGACCAGCACGTACCAGCCGTCGCGGCGGTAGAGGTGCGGCCCCTCGGTGAAGTTGGCGCCCGTCCCGCCGAAGATGTTCACCGGCTCGCCGAGCAGCTTGCCGGTGCCCCGGTCGAACTCCTGCGCGATGATCCCGGCCGACCAGTGGTGCCCCGGCCGCCAGTCGAGGTCGTTGCTGAGCAGCCAGCTGCGCCCGTCGGCGTCGTGGAACAGCGACGGGTCGAACCCCCGCGCGTGCAGCGGCACCGGGTCCGACCACGGCCCCTCGATCGAGGTCGCGGTCACCACGTAGTTCGGCACGTCCCAGAAGCCGCCCGCGTAGCTGGCGACGTTGGTGTAGACCAGGTAGAACACCCCGTCGGCGTACGACAGGCAGGGCGCCCACACGCCGCCGGAGTCGGGGGTGCCGGTCAGGTCGAGCAGCCGGCCGGAGTCGAGCACGCCGCCCAGCGGCCGCCAGTGGACCAGGTCGCGTGAGTGGTGCAGGCGCACCCCGGGCATCCACTCGAACGTCGACGTGGCCAGGTAGTAGTCCTCGCCCACGCGCAGCAGCGACGGGTCGGGGTGGAAGCCGGGCAGCACCGGATTGCGGATCATCCCTTCACCGCACCGGCCATGATGCCGCCGACGATCTGGCGGGCCAGCAGCAGGAACACGCCGAGCACCGGCAGCACGCCGAGCAGCGCGCCGGTCAGCATCAGCGCGTAGTCGGTGTAGTAGCCGCTGGCCAGCACCGACAGCGCCACCTGCACGGTGGGGTTCTCCGGGTTGAGCACGACCAGGGGCCAGAAGAAGTCGTTCCAGGCGCCCATGAACATGAACAGGCCCAGCACGGCCGCGGCCGGGCGGATCGCGGGCAACGCGACGTGCCAGTACACCCGCACCAGCGAGCAGCCGTCGACGAACGCCGCCTCGACCAGCTCCTTGGGCACCGCCTCCTCGACGGCCTGGCGCATCCAGAACACGCCGAACGCCGACACCAGCGCGGGCACGATCAGCGCCTGGAGGTGGCCGGTCCAGCCGAGGTCGGTGGTGAGCAGGTAGAGCGGGATGATGCCGAGCTGGGTCGGCACCATCATGGTGCCGATGACGGTCACCAGCAGCGCGTTGCGGCCGCGGAACTTCAGCCGGGCGAAGGCGAACCCGGCCATCGACGCGAACAGCACGTTGCCGACGGCGACGGTGGTGGCGACGATCGCGGAGTTGGTCAGGGCCAGCCCGAACTCGGAGCTGTCGAAGACCCGGCTGATGTTGTCGAACAGGTTGCCGCCGGGCACCAGCGGCGGCGTGGCCTCGCCGATGGCGCTGTTGTCGGAGCTGGCGACGACGAAGGTCCAGTAGAGCGGGAACGCCGACGCGGCGATGATCGCCGTCAGCAGCAGGTAGACGAAGGGCCGAAGGCGGCCGGTGCGCAGACCGGTCGACGGCGCCCCGGTGCGCCGGCGGTGCGTCTGGGGGATGGCGGTGGTCGTCATGGCGGCCTCCTCAGCGGCTCGCGACGGCGCGCCGTACCAGCGCGAAGTTGACCAGGGCGATGATGGCGACCACCAGGAACAGCACCCACGCGATCGTCGCGGCGTAGCCGGCGTCGAACAGGGTGAAGCCCTTCTCGTAGAGGTACATGGTGATCGTCTGGTACTGCCGGTCGGAGCCGCCGGTGCCGGTCGAGGCGCCCTTGGACTCGAACAGCAGCGGCTCGGCGAACAGCTGGAGGCCGCCGATGGTGGACACGACCGTGGTGAACAGGATCGTCGGGCGGATCATCGGCACGGTGACGGTCCAGAAGGCGCGCCAGTTGCTGGCGCCGTCCAGGCGGGCCGACTCGTACAGGTCGTTGGGGACGGCCTGCATCGCGGCCAGGTAGATCAGCGCGTTGTAGCCGGTCCAGCGCCAGGTCACGATGAGCGCGATGGCCAGGTGCGAGGACCACACGCTGGCGGGCCAGTCGATCGGGTCGACGCCGACCAGTCCGAGCAGCCAGTTGACGATGCCGAAGTCGCGGCCGAACACCTGCGCGAACACCAGCGCCACGGCGACCACCGACACCACGTTCGGCACCAGCACGCCCGCGCGCCAGAAGGTGCGCCCGCGCAGCTTGGTGTTGAGCAGCGCGGCCAGGAACAGGGCCAGGATCAGCTGCGGCACGGTCGAGATGACGAACAGGCTGAGCGTGTTGCCCAGCGCGTTCCAGAAGTCGGGGTCGGTGAACAGCTCGCGGTAGTTGTCCAGGCCGGTCCAGTCGCCGGCCCCGTTGATCAGGTGCCAGTTGTGCAGCGACATCCACAGCGTCATGAGCAGCGGGTACGCGCCGAACACGGCGAACACGGCGAAGAAGGGTGCGACGAACAGGTATGGCGTGAGATGCCGGTCGAGACGCCCGCGCATGTCGGCTCCTGTGAGGGATTTCGGGAGGTGGACGAGGGCGGCACGGCGTGGCGGGGCCACGCCGTGCCGCCCGGGGATCACTTGGCGAGGGCCTTGGCGGCCTCGGACACGGCCTGCGCCCAGGCGTCGGCGGGGTTCTGCTTGCCCTGCTCGACGCGGGCCAGCGCCCGGCCGAAGACCGGCCGCACGTCGGCGTCGCGGGTGCCGCGGTAGTTCGGCTGGAGCGACTCACCCGACTTGGCGTAGATCTCACCCACCGGCGCGTTGGTGAAGTACTCGTTCTTGAAACCGAGCACGGCCGGGTTCTTCAGGGTCTCCGGCTGCGAGGGCAGGCTGCCCACGTTCTGGAAGATCTTGGCCTCGGAGTCCGGCGAGGTGAGGAACTTCGCCAGCTCGTACGCCTCCTTGGGGTGCTTGCCCTGCTTGGGGACGGTCAGGAACGACCCGCCCCAGTTGCCGCCGCCACCGGGGATCTTGGCGATGTCCCACTTGCCGGCGTTCTCCGGGCCGGAGCCGTCCTTGATCAGGCCGAGCATCCAGCTCGGGCACGGCAGCGTGGCGAAGGTGCCCTGCTTGAAGCCGACGGTCCACTGCTGGCTGAACGGGTCGAGCTTGGCCGACATGCCCGGGTTCGCGGCCGCGGCCGCCACCTTGTCGAACGCGTTCTTCACGTTCGCGTTGGTGTCGCCGACGTACGCGTCGGCGGTGTCGAAGTACGCGAACGGCACCTGGTTCAGCATCGCGGTGTAGATGTTGCCGACGCCGTCGAACCACTTGGCCTTGGTGCCGGCGGCGGTGAACCGGTTGCCGACCGAGAAGTAGTCGTCCCAGCTGGTCCACAGCGCCGAGACCTCGTCGCGGGTGGTCGGCAGGCCGGCCGCCTTGAACAGGTCGGAGCGGTAGCACAGGGCCAGGCCGCCCATGTCGGTGCCCAGGCCCATCACGAAGTTGCCGTTGTCGGCCAGGCTCTGCTGCCACTTCCAGGGCAGCCACTGCGCCGAGAGGTCCTTGGCGCCGTAGTCGGCCAGGTTGTAGAACTTGTCCTTAGACTGGCGGAACTGGGGCAGGTAGCCCTCCTCGACCGCCTCGATGTCGGCGGTGCCCGCGCCCGCACCCAGGCGCGTGGCGAGCTGCTTGTGGTGCTGGTCGAACTCGGTGACCCGGGTCTTGACCTCGATGTTCGGGTGGCTGGCCAGGTACTCCTTGATCAGCGGCTCGTAGCCGAAGTCGCTGAAGGTGGCCACGGTGAGGGTGATCTTGTCACCGCTCTTGCCGTCGTCGGTGCTGCTGCAGCCGGTCACCGCGAGCGCGGCGACCACGAGCCCGGCCGCCAGGCACGCGCCCTTGCGGGCGAAGGCGCTGGACATGCGTTCCTCCTCGATGAACGGGCCCGCGGGGGCCCGGGAGTGGATGTCACGTGGGAAGAGCGCCGCGCTGCGGTCAGCCCGGGGGCTTCGGTGGCGGCGCGGTGACAGCAAACTAGGGGCGACCGAAACCTGGAAGAAACAAGTTTCGAAACTGATGGGGCGAACGGCCGAGGTTCTTGCGAAACTGTCGGGGTGCCAGTGACCCAGCCCGGCCAGGCGAAACCGCGCCCGACCCTGAGCACCATCGCGCGTGAGGCCAACGTCTCGGTGCCGACGGTGTCGAAGGTCCTCAACGGCCACAGCGACATCTCCGCCCAGACCCGACGCCGCATCGAGGCCCTGCTCACCCGGTACGGCTACCAGCGCCCCCGCGCGCCGCGCCGCAAGAGCCAGCGGGGCGATCTGATCGACCTGGTCATCAACGAACTCGACAGCGCCTGGGGTCTGGAGATCCTGACCGGGGTCGAGCAGGTCGCCGAGGCCGCCGGGCTGGGCCTGGTCGTGTCGGCGGTGCACAACCGCGCCAGCCTGACCCGGCGCTGGCTGGAGGGGCTGATCTCGCGCGGCTCGCAGGGCGCGATCCTGGTGCTGTCGGACCTGTCCGACGAGCAGCGCGCCGAGCTGCACCGCCGTACGCTGCCGTTCGTCGTGGTGGACGGGGTCAGCCAGCCGCCGCCGGACGTGCCCAGCGTCGGGGCGACCAACTTCACCGGCGGGTACGCCGCCGCCGATCACCTGATCAGGCTGGGGCACCGCCGCATCGGCGCCATCGGCGGGCCGGAGCAGATGCTGTGCAGCCGGGCCCGGATCGCGGGCTACCGGGCCGCGCTGGAGTCGGCCGGGCTGTCCGCCGACCGCGAGCTGGTCCGATACGGCAACTTCCAGCACGTCGGCGGCCTGCGCGCGGCCCAGCAACTGCTTGCCCTGGCCGAGCCGCCGACGGCGATCTTCGCGGGCAGCGACCAGCAGGCGACCGGCGTCTACGAGGCGGCCCGGCTGACCGGCCGCCAGATCCCCGACGACCTGAGCGTGGTCGGCTTCGACGACCTGCACTACGCGCAGTGGACCGCGCCGCCGCTGACCACGGTGCGCCAGCCGCTGCACGAGATGGGCGTCTCCGCCGCCCGCCTGCTGCTGCGCCTGGTCAACGGCGAGCACCTGGAGGCGCCCCGGATCGAGCTGGCCACCGAGCTGGTGATCCGAAACAGCACCGCGCAACCCCCGGCGAATGTTTCGAAAGTCGGCGACACGACTTCGTAACAGAGCTAGCGTGCCCAGCCATCGACACCTCGGCCGACAGCCTCCGGCTGCCGACCGATCCTTTCGCCCCCTTCGAAAGGCATGGCACACATGGGCATCCCGCTCCCCCGCCGGGGCCTGGCCGCGATCGCATCCGGTGCGGCCGCGGCACTGGCGCTGACCGCCGGGTTGCTGGTCGCGCCGACCGCGGCCAACGCCGCGGTCTCCGGCCGCAACCTCCCGGCCAACGGGCAGATCCGCTTCTTCATGGGCCAGGACAGCACCACGCTGGCCGAGTACAAGTCGCAGGTGCTCGACACCGACACGACGGCGCCGCGTCCCGGCGGCGTGACCCTGTACACCAACATCGTCTTCCCGGACGCCCTGGCCGGCGTCTACACCGGCGTCGACTACGGCTCGGGCCTGGTCGACTTCAACGCCACGCTGGGGCAGTACCCGGGCGCCGCGCTCGCGGTCGGCCTGTACCTGTCCGACACCAAGACCGGCTGCTACAACCAGCCGCTGCGCGCCATCGCGGGCACCGGCGACACCGACGTCGTCTCGCTGACCCCGCAGTACCGGGCCAAGGTCGACGAGCTGGTCACCTGGTTCAAGAACACCGGGCGCGAGGTCTTCCTGCGCATCGGCTACGAGTTCGACGGCCCGTGGAACTGCTACAGCGCCGACTTCTACAAGCAGGCCTTCCGCTACATCAAGGGCCGCATCGACGCCCTCGGCGCCACCAAGGTCGCCACGGTGTGGCAGTCGGCAGCTTGGCCTTTGAACGAACATGTTGATCATCCAGAGTGGAACTACGTCATCACTGCGGCCAACCACTACGACGTGTGGTATCCGGGTGACGACGTGGTCGACTGGGTCGGCATGTCGGCCTTCTACGGCAGCACCTACGCCGCCTACCAGTGGTCCTGCCGGGGCGTGGACACCTCGCCGCGCGCGGTGCAGGACCGGGTGCTGGCCTTCGCCCGCGCCCACAGCAAGCCCGTCATGATCGCCGAGTCGTCGCCGCAGGGCTTCACCACCGGTGCCAAGACGGCCAGCTGCATCCTGAACAAGGCCCCGGCCGCGGTCAGCGCCGACACCATCTGGAACACCTGGTACGCCGACTACTTCGGCTACATCGCCGCCAACGCCGACGTGATCCGGGCCGTCGCCTACATCAACACCAACTGGGACAGCCAGACGATGTGGCAGTGCACCGGCAGCGCGGGCACCGCGGGCTGCGCCAACGGCTACTGGGGCGACTCGCGCATCCAGGCCGACGCGACCGTCAAGTCCCGGTTCCTGGCCGAGCTGCGCAACGCCCGCTGGGTCAACGGCACCGGCGGCGGCACCACGTCCCCGGCCCCGTCCAGCTCCCCGAACCCACCGAGCCCGAGCCCGTCGGCCTCGCCGAGCCCGTCGGCGCAGCCGTCCACGTCACCGTCGCCCAGCCCGTCGCCCAGTCCGTCCCCCAGCCCCACCGGCGGCGGCACCGGCGGCAACCCGTACGGCCTGCTCCAGGCCGAGTCGGCGAACACCCTGTCCAGCGCGACCGTCGTGACCGACGCGAGCGCCAGCGGCGGGGCCAAGGCCCGCGGCAACACCAACAACGCCTCGCTGACCTGGACCAACCTCAACCTCGGCGCGCCCGCCCCGACGCAGCTCAAGTTCCACTACTCGTCGAACCGGGCCACCAACTCGGCGTTCACCATCGAGGTGCACTCGGGCTCCCCGACCGGCCCGGTCATCGCCTCCCCCGGCGTGCTCGGCACCGGCTCGTGGACCACGTACGCCGACCTCACCTACAACCTCAGCAACGCCCCGACCGGCGTGAACAGCATCTCGGTGGTGTTCAAGGCCGGTGACGGCAACCCCGTCGCCGACCTGGACTACGTGACCTTCGTCGGCACGGGCGGCTCGGCCACCACCAGCCCATCGCCGGTCCCGTCGCCGTCCGCCTCCACCGCGAACCCGTCGCCGAGCCCCACCGGCACCGGCGGCACGGGCCAGCGGCTGCTGCTGGCCGGGCAGTCGACCTCCGGGTCGTACGCCGACATGGACAGCGTCGTGGACACCCCCGGCGGCGGCTCGGTCTACTACGAGGTCAAGTCCGGCACCTGGGTCAACACCAACCACCGCGACTACGCCACCCAGCTGGCCCAGCGCGGCCAGGCCATCCAGGTCGGCGTGAGCTGGAAGGACAACCCGCCCGGCTTCACCGGCGGCGACGAGAACGCCAAGGCGGCCCGCTCGCGGGCGGTGACCCAGGAGCTGGCGAACGGGCAGTACGCCTCGCAGTTCACCACCCTGGTCGACTTCATCAGGCAGTATCCGGCGGCGACGTTCTACCTGCGCGTCGACTACGAGGTCAGCAGCTTCTACCACTGCACCGACAGCAGCTGCGCCTCGTACAAGAACGCCTTCAGCAAGATCCGCAGCACCATCGCGAGCCAGGTCCCCGCGGGCAACGTCCGCTTCGTCTACCACCCGGTGCGCGGCGAGTTCGAGGCGCTCTACCCCGGTGACGCGGCCGTCGACTGGGTCGGGGTCTCGATCTTCGCGCACGAGCTGTGCATGCCGATCTACGACAACGGCTACCTGTACAACGGCACCCCGCCGCAGAACTACGACACCAGCACGTCGCAGTGCCGCAACGCGTACATCGCCAAGGACGCCAACGGCAACGACACCGCGGTCTGGACCAGCTTCAACCACGACGGCAACGTGCTCAAGATGATGAAGTTCGCCAAGGACCACGCCAAGCCGATGATCGTGTCGGAGAGCGGGATGATGAACTTCACCGCCGACGGCTCGGACACCTCCGGCCTGGAGCCGGTCGCGGGCAGCCTGTGGATGCAGCGCCTGTTCAGCCTGCTGTCCTACAACGGCCCGATCCCCAACCTGTCCGGCACCTACGACCTGTCCAACGTCATCCAGGCGGTCACCTACATCAACCTGGACTTCCGGTACGGCTGGGACGGCGTCAACGACGGCACCTTCGACTTCCCGGTCAACTCGACCTGGTTCGCCGACGGCCGCCTCACCCAGTACACCAACGCCCGCACCACCTTCTGCGCGGGCCTGACCGGCGGAAACTTCCGCTCCCGCTGCTGACCCCGTCCCCGGCCCCCGGCCTCTCGGCCTCTCGGCCTCCCGGCCTCCCGGCCGATGATCGCCATCTGCGGTCGGAATCCTGCGTCATTGCAAAGGTTCTGACCTCGGACAGCGATCATCGGCCGGGAGGCCGGTCGCTTCTACGGCCGGTCGAGGCGGCCGGACTTCAGGTGCGCCAGGAAGGCGGTCCAGGTCTCGGCCTCGAACACCAGCACCGGCCCGGTGGTGTCCTTGGAGTCGCGCACGCCCACCGCCGCCGCGGTGAGCGCGACCTCCACGCAGTTGTTCTGATGATCGCTGCGGCTGCTCTTGCGCCAGACAGCATGGGACAGCTCAGACACGTCCCGCCTCCAACCCTGTTCAGATTTCCTTGGCCATGTCGCCGATGAATACCCGGGAACCGACGTCGCTCAACGCGGCCGAGCGCAGATGGTTGAAGGCCACCCGGCACCGGTCCACCTCGGACTGCTCCTCCCAGAAGACCGCGCCGACCAGGTTCTCCGTGTGCGCCACCGAGGTGTCCAGCGGATCCGGGAAGTCGAAGACCACGAAGCCGGAACCCATGCCGAAGTGCACCCCGGCCGCGAACGGGATCACCTGCACCGTGACGTTGGGCAGCTCGCCGATCTCCAGCAGGTGGTCCAGCTGGGCCCGCATCACGCCCGCCCCGCCGACCCGGTGCCGCAGCGCCGCCTCGTCGAGGATGAACCACGCGTCGGGCGGGTCGGCGCGGTGCAGCACCTGCTGGCGCGCCATCCTGAGGGCGAGCCTGCGCTGCACCGTCTCGGCATCCAGCGTCGGGCGGACCCCTTCGAAGAGCTCCCGCGCGTACGGCTCCGCCTGTAGCAGGCCGGGCACGAAGTGCGCCTCGTAGTTCTGGATCGAGCTCGCCTCCGCCTCCAGCCCGACGAAGGTCTTCATCGTCTCGGAGACCACGTCGTTGTAGGCGTACCACCAGCCGCGCTGGCGGGCGTCGCGGGCCAGCTGCACCAGCCGGTCGGCCTCGGGGCCGGTCACCCTGTACACGTCCAGCAGCTCGCGCACGTCGCCGGGGCGGATGCCCAGCCGCCCGCTCTCGATCCGGCTGATCCGGCTGCCGGTGCAGCCCAGCTCCCGCCCGACCTCGTCGCAGGTCATCCGGGCCGCCTCGCGCAGGCGGCGCAGCTCGCCGCACAGCCGCCGGCGGCGGACGGTGGGGCTCTTGGCGCTGACCATGGGCATCCCTCCGCACTCCAGTCTCGTGCCGCGACAGTCCAAACCCAAGTCAAATGATCGGCCAACTTCGAATTGGAATGTTGCCAAACCGCACGACGCCAATCAACAATGTGGATGTTCGAGCCGTTCCGCGGTTCGGGGCGGCCAGGACGAACCCCTGCGGCGACTGCTGGCGACGAAGCCGTTGGCGACGCGGGGTAGCGCCGGGATACGGCTCCCGTCGCGCGGCCGGTCGGCGCGGTGCGGGCAAGGGGCACGCATCAGCCCGACCGGCCATCCAGGACAGAGGCCGGCCTTCTCCGCTGTGGGCTCAGGCGAGCAGGGTGCCGAGGGGGACCTCGGGGTCGGTGAGCCGCGCGGGATCGACGGCGTGCCCGCTCCACCCCGCCCGGACCAGGGCCTTCAGGTCGTCCTGGACGTCCCACACGTTGATGTTCATCGCGGCCACCACGCAGCCGCCGCGCAGCCAGAACGCGATGGTCTCCGGGGCCTTGCCGTCCACGACCGCCGGGTCGCCGCGGAACACCACCCGGTCGTAGCCGCCGGGCCCGGCCCAGCCGCAGTACTCCATGCCCAGGTCGTACTGGTCGGTGAAGAAGTACGGGACGGGGTCGTAGGAGACCTCCTGGCCGAGCATCGCCTTCGCCGCGGCCTGCCCGCCGTCGATCGCGTTGGACCAGTGCTCCACGCGCAGCCGGCGGTCCAGCATCGGGTGGTACGAGCTGGCCACGTCGCCGCAGGCGAACACGTCCGGATCGCTGGTGCGCAGCGAGGCGTCCACGACCACGCCGTTGTCGACGGCCAGGCCCGCGTGCTCGGCCAGCTCGGTGCGCGGGCGGATGCCGACCCCGACCGCGACCAGGTCGGTGCCCAGCTCGGTGCCGTCGTCCAGGACCGCGCTGCGGACCCGGCCGTCCAGGGTGCCGAACTCGCGCACCCCGGTGCCGAAGTGGAACTCGACGCCGTTGGCGGCGTGCAGGTCGCGGAACAGGGCGGCCAGCTCGTCGCCGAGCACCCGGCGCAGCGGCGCGCTGTCGTTCTCCACCACGGCGACCGGGCAGCCGTGCCGGCGCGCGGCGGCGGCCACCTCCAGCCCGATCCAGCCCGCCCCGACCACCAGCACCTGCGGCGGCGGGTCGGCGGTGAACGCGGCACGCAGCGTGTCGGACTCGCCCATGCTGCGCAGGTACAGCACGCCGTCCTCGTCGCCGCCCGGGGTGTCCAGGGTGCGCACGACCGAACCGGTGGCCAGCAGCAGCCGGTCGTAGCGGAGCTGCTCGCCGCCGTCGAGGGTCACCGTGTGCGCCTGCGGGTGCAGGGCCGCCACCCGGCGGCCGGTCATCAGCTCGATGCGCTGCTCGTCGTACCAGGCGGGTTCGTGGACGTACGCCTGCTCGCGCGGGGCGTCGCCGAGCAGGTAGCCCTTGGACAGCGGCGGCCGCTCGTACGGCGGCTCGTGCTCCTGCCCGATCAGCAGCACCCGGCCCGTGAAACCCTCGGTCCGCAGCGCCTCGGCCGCCTTGGCCCCGGCCAGCGAGGCGCCGACGATGACGAATACCCGCTCGTCCGCTGTCATGCTCTCCAGCCTGACGCACCGGAGCCCGACGGGCCACCCGAACACGTGCTCTCCGGCCGGCGCCGCGACGGGAACACGGCGGGCACCGGCGGGCAAGAAGGGGTATGAATGTGCTGACCGATGCCGGGCCGCCCGAGGTGGCGCAGGCACCGCCCGACCCCGACGACATCGGGGCGGTGTTCGACCGGTATGCCCGGGACCTGCTGCGCTACGCCACCCGACGGGTCGGCGAGCAGGCGGCTGAGGACGTGGTCGCCCAGACGTTCCTCACCGCGTACGAGCAGCGGCACCGCTTCGACCCCGACCGGGGTGAGCTGCTGCCCTGGCTGTACGGCATCTGCACCAACCTGCTGCGCCGCCAGCGCCGCACCGAGCTGCGCCACCTGCGCGCCCTGGCCGCCGCCGCGGGCGCGCACCCCGAGCACGTGGACGGTCCCGACGCCCGCGGCTCCGAACGGGTCGACGCGCAGCGCTCGGTGGCCCGGGTGGCCCACGCGCTGGCGGCCCTGCCCCGGCGCCAGCGCGACGTGCTGCTGCTGTTCGCCGTCGCCGAACTGGAGTACGCCGAGATCGCCGCCGCGCTCGGCATCCCGCTGGGATCGGTGCAGTCCGCGCTGCACCGGGCCCGTACCCGCATCAAGAAGGCTCTCGCCGCCGGAGGCACCCGATGAACCGCACCGACCCCGACCTGACCGCCGTGCGCGACCTGCCGCCCGGCCTTGCCGAGCCCACCGACGCCTCGGTCACCCGCACCTGGTACCTGCTGTCGGCCCGGCAGACCGCCGCGCAGGGCGGCAGCCGCCGCCCGCTGCTGCGGCTGCTGGTGCCGATCGCCGCCGCCGCGCTCGTCGGCGTGGTGACCATCAGCGCGATCAACTGGACCAGCGGCGGCGGCGCCGACTTCGCCGCGCCGCAGATCGACCTGATCAGCGCCTCCCACCAGCCGCTACCCACCGAGCACGCCACGCATGAGCCCAGCCTGACCCGGACCACCCCGGAGGCGGTCGCGGCCCTGGAGGCGCTGGCCCACACCGCCGAGCAGAGCACCGCCGTGGTCACGCTCAGCCCCGGCCAGCTCATCCACGTCGACACCGCGGGCTGGGCCGCCCGGCTCAGCGGCGGCTCGGGCAGCGTCACCTACCAGCCGCGCAGCGTATGGCTCGACCCGGCAGGCATGATCACGCTCAAGCTGCTGGCGGGCGACCGGGATCTCGACGCCGGATCGCGCAGCAACGCCGAGGCCGAGCGCGCGCAGGAGCGGCAGCTCCTGGCCGAGCACGGGCCGAGCCTGGCCCAGCCGACCCCGCAGTGGCTGGCGTCGCTGCCCACCGACCCGGCCCAGCTGCTGGCCCGCCTGCGCGCCGAGACGGAGGTCGGCAAGGCGTGGACCGTCGACCACCAGCTCTGGGACAACCTGTCGCAGTTCTACTCCGAGTGCGACATCCTGCTCAGCCCGCAGCTGCGGGCGGCGCTGCTGCGGGCGTTCACCGGGATGGACGGGCTGACCGCCGGGGAGGTCTACCTCGACGGCACCCGCCTGATCGCCATCCGCCAGACCGACCAGGACACGGGGTACGAGATCCTATTCGACCCGGTCACCGCGTGGGCGGTGGGCCGCCGCACGGTCGTGGGCCCCGGCACCGTGGCCCTGACCGCGCCGGACTCCGGCCCGGCCTTCGACCCCCTGGTCAACTACCACGCCACCTGGACCCAGACGATCGTCCCGGACACCGACTCCCACTGACTCCCGCCCCAGATCGCCGGCTCAGGTCGCTCGGCCGCGGTGCGGCGCCGTCCCCACTCCGCCCCTTGATAGACGTTGGCCCATGACGATGGTCTCACGTAGATCATCTTCGACGTCATAGGCCAACGTCTATTCAAACGGGGTGGGGCGGGGTGGGGCGGGGTGGGGCGGGGGCGGGGTTGAGGTGGGGGTGGGGTGGAGCGGCGGGGTGGTGCCGTGTGGATGGTGTTGGTTCGCGAGACACTCGGGGTGGAGGTGGCGATGACCGGGTTTGAGGGGTATCTGCGGGGCGAGGTCGTGGCGGACTACGCCGACGGGCTGATCGACCGGCGGGAGGCGCTGCGGCGGCTGGGCCTGCTCGGGGTCGGCGTCGCGGTGGCGGCGCCCCTGCTGGCCGCGTGCGACGCCCAGCGGGGCGCGGCGGGCGATCCCGGCCCCGCCGCGGTGAGCGCGACCCCCGTGGCCGCGCCGACCGCGTCGCCAGCCGGGCCGTCGCCGCTGCCCACGCAGGAGGTCACGTTCGCCGGACCGGACGGCCGGCAGCTCAAGGGCGCCTGGGCCGCCGCCGCGCGGCCGCAGGGGACGGTCCTGGTGATCCACGAGAACAAGGGCCTGACCCCGCACATCGCCTCGGTGGCCGGGCGACTGGCGGCCAGCGGGTTCTCCGCGCTGGCGATCGACCTGCTGTCCGAGGAGGGCGGCACCGCGTCGTTCACCGACCCGGCCCAGGCGACGGCGGCGCTCAACGCCGCACCGATGGAGCGCAAGCTCGGCGACCTCAAAGCGGGCGTCACCGAGCTGCTGCGGCGCGAGCCGGGGCGCAAGCCCGGCGCGGTCGGGTTCTGCTTCGGCGGCGGGATGGTGTGGTCGCTGCTGGCCTCCGGCGAGCCCAGGCTGTACGCGGCGGCGCCGTTCTACGGCCCGTTCCCGGAGGGCGCGGACCTGGCCGGGTCGCCGCACGCGGCGGTGCTCGCGGTGTACGGCGAGCGCGACGCCCGCGTCAACGCCACCCGCGACCAGGCCGAGCAGGCGCTGCGCGCGGCGGGACTGACCCACCGGGTGGTCACCTACCCGGGCGCCGACCACGCGTTCTTCAACGACACCGGGCCGCGCTACGACCCGGCGGCCGCGGCGCAGGCGTACACGCAGCTCATCGGCTGGTTCACCGAGCACCTGGGCGGCTGACTCAGCCGGTGGGGCGGATGTCGAAGCCGGTCAGGCCCTCGACGGGCTCGTCGTGGACGTCGACGCGGTCGACGATGGCCAGTTCAGGGCCGACCCGGGTCCAGCCCACCAGGTCGGCGACCGCCTCGGCCGGGCCCTCGAACACCGCCTCGACGCTGCGATCCGGCCGGTTGCGCACCCAGCCCGCCACCCCGGCGGCCCGCGCCACGCGCCGGCAGGTGTCACGGTAGTAGACGCCCTGCACCTCACCGGTGATCACAACGCGTTTACGGATCATGTGCAGACCGTAGACTGGGCGGCATGGCCCGGTCCAACGAGGTGGTCGCGTCGCTGCTACAGGAGTACGCGGACCTGATCTCGATCACCGGCGGGGACGCGTTCCGGGCCCGGACGTACGAGAAGGCGGCGCGCGGCGTCGCCGGGCACGGCGCCGACCTGTCCACCCTCGACGCCAAGGGGCTGGCGCAGATCCCCGGCGTGGGGAAGTCCATCGCCGACAAGATCATCGAGTATCGCGCCGACGGCCGCATCACCGCCCTGGAGGAGCTGCGCGCGAAGGTCCCCGCGGGCGTACGCGAGCTGATGGACATCCCGGGCCTCGGCCCCGCCAAGGCGATGGCGCTGCACCGGGAGCTGGGCGTGGACTCGGTGGACGAGCTGCTGCACGCCATCGACGCCGGGCGGCTGTCCGGCCTGCGCGGCTTCGGCGCCAAGACGGCCGAGAACATCCGCCACGGCGTCGACGTGCTGCGCCGGGGCGCGGGGCGGGTGCTGATCTCGACCGCGCTGGAGACCGCCGAGCAGGTGGTGGCGGCCCTGCGCGAGGTGCCCGGCTGCGTGGACTGCACGTACGCGGGTTCGCTGCGGCGGCACCGCGACAGCATCGGCGACGTCGACATCCTGGCCGCGGCGGTCGGCAGCGCCCCGCTGATGGCGGCGTTCGCGCAGCTGCCGCTGGTCGGCGAGGTGATCGCGAGCGGCCCGACGAAGACCTCGATCCGCACCGCGGGCGGCCTCCAGGTGGATCTGCGGGTGGTGCCGCCGGACTCGTGGGGCGCGGCGCTCCAGTACTTCACCGGTTCCAAGGCGCACAACATCCGGGTCCGCGAGCTGGCCGTCCGCAAGGGCTTCAAACTCTCCGAGTACGGCCTGTTCCGCGCCGAGGACGACACGCTGATCGTGTCGCGGACCGAGGAGGAGGTCTACCAGCAGCTCGGCCTGCCCTGGATCCCGCCGACGCTGCGCGAGGACCGGGGCGAGGTGGCCGCCGCCCGCGCGGGCACGCTGCCGGAGCTGGTCACCGAGGCCGACATCAAGGGCGACCTGCACACCCACACCGACCTCACCGACGGCGTGTCGACGCTGGCGCAGATGCTGGCGACGGCCCGCGAGCGCGGCTACCGCTACTACGCGGTCACCGACCACGCCAAGAACATGCCGATGCAGCGGATGACCGACGCCAAGATGCTGGCCCAGCGCCGCAAGCTGCGCGAACTCGGCGACCAGGGCCGGATGGCGCTGCTGCACGGCACGGAGCTGAACATCGACCCGGACGGGGCGGTGGACTGGGACGCCGACTTCCTGGCCGGGTTCGACGTCTGCGTCGCCTCGGTGCACTCGCACTTCACGCAGACCCCGGCGGAGCTGACGGCGCGGTTCGTGGCGGCGTGCCGGAACCCGTACGTCAACATCATCGGCCACCCGACCACCCGCCAGATCGGCCGCCGCCCCGCGATCGAGCCGGACTGGGACGCCGTCTTCGACGCCGCGGCCGACACCGGCACCGCAATGGAGGTCAACTCGTTCCCGGACCGGCTGGACCTGGACGACGAGCTGATCTGGCGGGCCCGCGCCAAGGGCGTGAAGTTCGCCGTCGACTCCGACGCCCACTCCACCGTGCACCTGGCCAACCTGCGCTTCGGCATCGGCATCGCCCAGCGCGGCTGGCTCACCCCCGCCGACGTCATCAACACCTGGCCCCTGACCCGCCTGCGCAAGTTCATCGCCGACAAACGCCGCAAACTAGCCTGATCCACCCCCCGGCACCCCAACATCGCCCACCCCGGCCGCCCCGGCCGCCCCGATTTTCATAGACGCTGGCCTATTACGTCGACTGATTCGAGATCGAACTCGATGAGATAGGCCAACGTCTGTGGAAAGCGGGTGGCCGGGGCGGGGCATCGGCGGCGCGGGGCTGGATAGGATCGGCGTGTCGATGTGAGCCGAGTTCAGGGTGGGCTGATCATGGTGGAGAACGCGCCCCGCAAGTCGCCGGTGCCGGTGTGGGCCTACGTGGTCGGCGCGCTGGTGCTGCTGCTGTGCCTGTGCGGGGTCGCCGGCGTGATCGGCTTCGTGGCCCTGCGGGACAAGGCCGAGCACGGCGCCTCCGCCACCGGCACCCCGGGCGGCGGTGACCCGGCGGTGCCGTGGCAGGAGCAGCTCGCCGGGATCAGCGGGGTGCAGGCGTACACGCCGGGCGCGCTGTCGCGCAAGCACGTGGCCGAGGACGCCGCCACCTACCCGCAGTCGCCGCCGGTGGGCGGTGACCACGCCGACGTGTGGCAGAACTGCCAGGGCACGGTCTACTCGGCGCCGCTGCCGAACGCGCGGGCGGTGCACAGCCTGGAGCACGGCGCGGTGTGGATCGCCTACCGGCCGGACCTGGACGCGGCGCAGGTGAAGAAGCTGTCGGACCGGGTCGCCGGGCACGACTACATGCTGATGAGCCCATACCCGGGCCTGGACGCGGCGGTGTCGGTGCAGGCCTGGGGCTACCAGCTCAAGGTCGACTCGGTCGACGACCCGCGCATCGACGCGTTCGTCACCGCGGCGCGCATCAACGCCGGTCCCGAGCCGGGCGCCCCGTGCGCGGGCGGCACCACCGAGACGGGACCGCTCAAGTGAGCGGCGCGGCCCGCGACATCACCCTGTACGGCACCCCCGTGCTCCACCGGCCCACCGCCCTGGTGACCGGGTTCGGCCCCGAACTGCACGCGCTGATCGCCGACATGTTCGCCAGCATGTACGCCGCCAACGGCGTGGGCCTGGCCGCCAACCAGATCGGCGTCGACGCGCGCGTGTTCGTGATGGACTGCCCCGACAGCGAGGGCGGCGCCAACCTGGTGGCGCACGTGGTCAACCCGGTGCTGGAGCTGCCCGAGCCGCCGCACGCGCTGCTGCTCCGGGCCGAGGGCTGCCTGTCGGTGCCCGGCCAGCGCGCCGAACTGTCCCGGGCCGGCACTGCGGTGGTCACCGGATTCGACATGCACGGCGAGCCGGTGCGCATCGAGGGGGCCGGATTGATCGCCCGCTGCCTTCAACACGAATGCGACCATCTCGACGGAACAGTCTATGTGGACAGATTGCCCACTAAAGAACGCGAGAAGATGCTGGCCGCGGCCGGTCTGCCCCATTCCTGACCACCTGTCGATGATCTATCCTTGACAGTTTTCCGCCAACCTGAATAGATGTATTTCTTGTTAACGCAGGTTCAGGGGGCCCTGCGGCAGACGATTCACATCATTCGGAACCGAAGCGGAGCCTGCCTTGCTGCGTGCGTATTTCGCCCGCCACAAGTCCGCGTCCACCTGGGCGCGGACCATCCTGCACGAGGCGGCGTTCGCGCTGAACCTCGACATCGTGACGATCCACGTGCCGGAGCAGTGGGCGCCGTACCCCAGCGTCGGCGACTACGTCCGCGCCACGAAGCCCGACATCCTGATCATGACGAACGCGATGCCGGAGTGGGTGGACACGCTGCCCGAGATGCGGGCGTTCCACCTGATCCGCGACCCGCGCGACATCGTCGTGTCCGGCTACTTCAGCCACCTCAACAGCCACCCCGAGGTGGTCGGCGGCATCCCGTGGCCGGAGCTGGTCGAGCACCGGCGCAACCTGCGCACGCTCGACCAGGCCGGCGGCATGCTCGCCGAGATCGAGTTCAGCTCGATGTTCCTGGACCCGATGGCGGGCTGGAACTACCAGCGCCCCGGCGTGCTGGAGACCCGGATGGAGGACATCACCTCCGACCCGGTGAAGATGTGGTCCAACATCCTCGGCCACCTGGAACTGCTCACCCCGGACGGCTCCGGCGAGGAGAAGGCCCGGATGGCGGCGGTGCGGTGGAATCTCGCCGCCCGGCGCGGCGCGCCGAAGCTGATGTCGTACCCCCGGACGGTCCTGCCCCGCATCCCGCTCCAGCGCCTGCCCGGAGCGTATGTGGCCGACACCAACGCGCGCTTCTCCTTCGCCAAGCTGGCCAAGGGGCGCGAGCGCGGCCAGGAGGACGTGCACAGCCACTACCGCCGCGGGGTGGCCGGCGACTGGCGCAACCACCTCAACGACGACCACCTCGCCGCGTTCCGCAAGCGCTACGGCGACCTGGTCGAGCGCCTCGGCTACGAGTGGTGAACCTCAGCGGTCGACCCGCTGGGCGGCTGCCCCGTTGACATGCTGGGCGGCTGCCCCGTTGACACGCAGGGCGGCCGCCGCGGCGTCGAGGGCGTCGCGGCACTCCTGCGCGGTCTGCCCCACCGCCGTGGCGAACGCGACCCGGCCGTTGACCGTGCCGGCCGGGGGCGCCGAGCGCACGTCGCCGGGCGCGGCGAGCAGCCCGGTCAGGTCGACGGCGGCCGGCAGCCCGGCCCGGTCGAACCCGATCGACTCGATCCGGGTGCCGTCCTGCTCGGG
Organism: Catellatospora sp. TT07R-123; assembly: GCF_018327705.1. Classification (NCBI taxonomy): domain Bacteria; kingdom Bacillati; phylum Actinomycetota; class Actinomycetes; order Micromonosporales; family Micromonosporaceae; genus Catellatospora; species Catellatospora sp. TT07R-123. Next base: position 3,149,567 of record NZ_BNEM01000002.1, read on the forward strand.
GTAGAAGAAGCGCACCGCCGCGACCAGCTTGCGGTCGGGGGCGGTCTCCGGCGCACGGCCGGTCGCCGCCGCGGCGGCCGCCAGCCCCACGTCGACTCCGGTGGCCCGCAGGCCCAGGTACGGGATCATGTCCCCGCCCAGCCGCCCGTTGACCTCGATGATGCGCGGCCCGCGCGAGGAAAGCTTGATCTCGGTATGGGTCACCCCGTCGGTGAAGCCCAGCGCCGCGTGCGCCCCGCGCAGCAGGTCGAGGATCTCCGGGTCGTGCAGCAGCGGGTCGTCGCCGTGCACGTAGTGCCCCACCTCGATGCAGTACGGCGGGTAGCCGATCTCCTTGCGGGCCAGGCACAGCGGCGTCAGCTCGCCCCGGTGTGACACCGCGTCGACGCTGATCTCCTCGCCGTCGACGTACTCCTCCAGCAGCACCACCGGGCGCCAGTCGGGCAGGGCGCCGTGGCGCTGGCCGTTGGTGAACTCGTACGCGGCGGGCAGGTCCTCGGGGCGCTCCACCTTGATCACGCCGGCGCTGAGCGCCAGCTCGCTCGGCTTGAGGATCACCGGATACCCGAACCGTGCCGCGACCTCCGCCGCCTCGGCCAGGCTGGCCACCGGCTGCGACTGGGGCTGGGCCACGCCGGCGGCCGCGAGCGCGAGCCGCGTCTGGTGCTTGTCCCGGCAGCGGGCGATCGCGGCCGGGTCGCCGATCAGCCCGAGCTCGCGGGCCAGCTCGGCAGCCTGCGGGGTGCGCGCCTCGTCCCAGGTCATCACGCCCGCCACGGGCTCGCGCGCGATGATCTCGCGGGCGGCCTCGACCAGGGGCGCCACGTCGAACATGGGGCCGAACTCGGTCACGCCCTGGACGTACTCGTGCTCCCAGGTGGCCTGGCCGGTGACGAACATGTGCACGCGGTATTCCCGCGTCAAGGAGCGCAGCAGGTACTCCCGGAGCTCCTTGTTGCCGCTGCGTACCACGAGCAGAAGGGGCCGGTCGTCGGTCTGCATCGATGCACTCCTCTTATTCGATTGATGTCCGGATAGCGGTGAGCCCCGCCGTGGAATCCACGGCGGGGCTCACCCGGTCAAGCTCTAAGGGCGCACGCCCAGCTCAGCGAGCAACCTCACGCGCGACCTCACGAGCGACCTCGCGGGCGACCTCTCGGGCCACCTCACGGGCGACCTCACGCTGCGCAACCTCCATGACGAACTCCTTCCATCAGGTGGGACCGTAGACATAGCCTCACGTGCGCACTCTCGGAGTGTCAAGCGATTGCATGTTTCGATATCATTCCTTGCTCAGGAAAGCATCCACAGCGGTACGAAGTCGGCCATTGCCTGGTAACCGGTGTCGTTGGGGTGGATGTGGTCACCGCTGTCCCACTCGGCCCGCAGCTTCGACGGAGCGGCCGGGTCGCGCAGCAGCGCGTCGAAGTCGATCAGACCGGCGTAGTCGTTCGCGTGCGCCCGCAGCCACGCGTTGACCGCCTGCCGGTTGGCCTCCTTCTCCGGCGTCCACGACGGGTAGCCCTCGAACGGCATGATCGTGCAGACGACCACGTCGATGCCGGTCTCGCCGATCTGCGTGGTGAGCTGGCGCAGGCCGTCCAGGATGCGGTCGGACGACTCGTTGTGGATCTGCAGGTCGTTGACGCCCAGCAGCACCACCGCGGTCTGCGCGCCGGTCTGGCTCAGCACGTCGCGCTGCACCCGGGCCAGCGCGTTGAGGCCGAGCTCCGGGAAGCCGATCTCGGCGCCGTCGTGGACCAGGGTGTTGCCGGCCAGACCCTCGTTGAGCACGCCCCACTCGCTGTGCGACGAGTGCTGCGCGAGGGTGCGGGCGGCCAGCCGGTCGGTCCAGCGGGCGTTGCCGTTCAGCGTCGACTGGGTGCCGTCGGTGATCGAGTCGCCGATGACCACCACCGAACCCGAGGCCTTGCGGCTGAGCACGTCCACGCCGCTGAGGTAGAACCACGAGTTGCGGGTGAGGGTCAGCGTCGCCCCGGTCGCCTCGGCGGCGGTGTCACCGCTGCCGAACCAGGTGGACTGGCGCGCGGTCAGGTGGAACGTGGCCGGGCCGGTGGCGACCGGCAGGTAGATGCTGACCACCAGGTCCGACAGCTCGGCGACCGGCAGCGTCAGCGGGTCGCTGAGCACCTGGCCGCCCTTGGGGACGGTCACCGCGGCGTCGCCGTTGAACGTCAGCTCGTTCAGCGAGGCGGGCAGGATGTCGGTGAGGGTGGCGGTGCTCGCGTCGGGACGGGCCAGGGTGGCGTGGCCGACGGTCAGGGGCGCGGTGCCGAAGGTGTTCGACAGGCGGATCCGGATCGCGTCGCCGCCGACCGAGGTGTGCACGATCATGCGGATGGTCTGGTCGGTGAAGCCCGCACCGGACTGGCCGCCGCCGGCCGCGGTCGGTGCCGCCGCCCAGGTCCCGACCCATTCGCCCTTCGGCTTGGCGGTCGCTTCGCCACCCGGGCCGGCCAGCAGGAACAGGGTGGCGGCCAGCGAGGCGGCGGCGACCAGCGCCCGCCGCGGGGAGGGGTGTCTCACTTGTTACCTCCTTGGGCGCCCCGTCGCACCGGCGCGCCCGTCGTGATTGGCCCAGAGAGCATGGCGAATCAACGTACGTAGAGGCGTTTGCATCAGTCAACATCTGATCAGTCAGCTTATTGGACCGTCCTATGTGCTCACACATACATGAAAGAAATGGCTGCCAGGGGTGTGCGGGAGCGGAACGCCGGAATAAGGTGCGATACATGGACCTTCGTGACCTGGATCGGCGCGCCCTGGCCGCAGCCGGTGCCGCCATCGCCCGGGTGAAGCGGGCTGACCTCAGCCGGCCCACCCCGTGCGGGGACTGGACCCTGGGAGAGCTGCTCGGACACATGATCGGCCACAACCGCGGCTTCGCCGCGGCGGCCGCGGGCAGGCCGGTCGGCGCCGAGGTCTGGGACGACCTGACCCCGCCCGCCGACCCCCGCCGGGCCTACACGGAGTCGGTGGCCCAGGTCACCAAGGCGTTCGGCTCGCGCACCCTGCTCGAACGCAAGATCGAGGTGTACGGCTACGGCACCTTCACCGCCGCCACCGTGCTCGGCATGCACTTCGTCGACTTCCTCGTGCACGGCTGGGACGTCGCCCGCGCCGTCGGCGCCCCCGGCACCCTCGACCCCGAGCTGGCCGCGTCCGCCATGACGGTCGCCCGGCGCTGGCCCACCACCCGGCCCAGCAAGGCGTTCGGGCTGATGGTCGAGCCCGACGCCGACGCCCCCGTCGGCGACCAGCTCGTCGCCTACCTGGGCAGGCGCCCCGACTGGCCCGGCGGCAGCTGACGCGGGCCGGGCACCGGCCCGGTCGCCTCGTCCAGATCCGCCATCGTGTGTTCGAGCGCGGTGAGGTTGGCCCGCACCAGGGCCGCGCGCCGCGCCACGGCGTCGCGCTCGGCCTGGTGCACCTGCTCCACCGCCTCGCTCACCGCGGGCACGTCCAGTGCCGACACGTGCTTGAGCGCCTCCGCCGGGGTGATCGGATACGGCGGGGCCAGCTTGCGCATGCCGCGCCGGGCCGTCACCGTCCAGCCGCCCCCGGCGTAGGCCAGCGTCACCGACACCGGCACCGCCGGGCCGGTGTCGGTCAGCCCGATCCGGCGGCCGATCTCCACCGCGTACTCCTGCCACAGCGGGGGCGGCGGCAGCTCGGTGCCGGGGCGGGTGGCGGGCAGGTCGTTCAGCCCGCGCCACAGCCGCCAGCCGACGATCGGGGTCAGCGTCGCGGTGAAGTACGCCGCCGTGCCCAGCAGCAGGCCGCCGCGCAGCCCGAACGTCTCCACCGCCCAGGCGCCCACCGCCCCGCCCAGCGGGATGCCGCCGAACGTGATCGCGCCGGTCAGCCCGAACACGCGCGCCTGCATCCCGCGCGGCACCCGCTCGAACATCAGCAGGCCGTACGTCGGGTTGATCGAGCTCATGGCCACGCCCGCCACGAACGTCACCACCAGCGCCACGCGCAGGTCGTCGCTGAGCGCCAGCACCAGGAACCGCGGCGAGCCGCCGATGAAGTAGCCGAGCACCAGCGTCGCGTACCGGGGCAGCCGGGTCACCAGCGCCGCGAACATCGCCCCGCCCGCGATCGCGCCCAGCGCGAACGCCCCGCCGATCCAGCCCAGCGCCACCGGCGAGTCCAGGTGCTCGCGCACCCACATCGGCACGAACACCACCGAGCTGGCCTGGTTGAACAGGTTGGTCACGAACATCATCCCGACCAGGCTGCGCACCAGGCGCTCCTGCCGGACGAACTCCCACCCGGCGCGCAGGCTCGCGAAGTACGACTCCTTCTCCGCCGCGGGCTTGTTCTGCTCGGCGGTCAGCCGCACCAGCACCGTGACCACCCCGGCGCAGGCGGCGAACGTGGCCGCGTCGGCCCAGATCGCCCCGACCGGGCCCAGCCAGGCGATGAGCACGCCCGCCACGGCCGCGCCGATCAGCATCGCGACCCGGCTCAGCGCGGCGAACACCGCGGTGACCCGCGCCATCGGCGTGCCCGACGCCTCCACCACCGGCGGCAGCAGCACCCGCTTGGACTTGTCGCCCACCCCGCGCAGCGCCCCGGTGACCGCGATCAGCGTGACCAGCACCGCGAAGTTGCTGCCGCCGAACGCCGCGATACCGCCCACGGTCAGCGCGCTGCCCAGATCCACCAGGATCGACACCTGGCGCACGCCGTAGCGGTCCGCCAGCGGGGTGCCGAAGATCCCGGCCAGGATGTACGGCACCGCCTCGGCGAACGCGACGACGCCGACGAGGGTCGGATCGTTCGTGGTCACCAGCACGAGCCACGGAATGGCCAGGAAGGACATCCGGGAGCCGATCGAGGAGACCAGCTCGGCGCCCAGCAGGCCGAAGAGTGCGGCTTTACGCCCCATGGCCACCTCCGCCTCGTCGCCCGGTCGCAGCGCCACCCTACCGACCGGTTCGATCACGATCCATCGTGCGTTCCGGCCGATCGCCGACGCTTTTGCGACAACGCTCGTCGCCTTAGCATCACCGGGTGAGGTTGGAGCTGCGGCACCTGCGGGTCGTGTGCGCGATAGCCGACGCGGGCAGCGTCACCAAGGCTGCCGCGTCGCTGGGCCTGGCCGCGCCCGCGCTGACCACCCAGTTGCAGCGCATCGAGCGCGCGCTCGGCGGCCAGCTGTTCGTCCGCGACCGCCGGGGCGCCCACCCGACCCCGCTGGGCGAACTGGTGCTGGCCCGCGCCCGGGTGCTGCTGCCCGCGATGCAGGGGCTGCAGGACGAGGCCGCGCAGTTCGCCGGGGCGGTGGGCGTCCCGGCCGCCGACGGGCTCGGCAGCTACCGCATCGGCGCCGTCAACGGGCCGCTGATCGGCGGCGTCGTCCGGCGCCTGGTCGCGGCCCAGCCGCAGGCGCAGCTCAACACGCACCCGTCCTGGTCGGCGGCGGAGCTCGCGGGCATGCTCGGGGACGGCCGGCTCGACTTCGCGCTCATCGGCACCTGCGGCGAGGCCCAGCCGCCCGACAACCGCCTGGCCTGGCACACCGTCGCCGTCGCGCCCGTGTTCGTGCTGCTGCCCGGCGACCACCCGTACGCCGGCGCCACCGAGGTCGCGCTGGCCGACCTGGCCGGGGCACGGTGGGCGGCCACGCCCGGCGACGGCTGCCTGGCCGACTGCTTCGCCGCCGCCTGCACCCGGGCCGGGTTCACGCCCAGCCCGATCCACGAGAACGACGTCGGCGGCGTCACCGACCTGGTCCGCGGCGGTGACGTGGTCGCCCTGTGCCAGCCCACGTTCCGCGAGGTCGCCGGGGTGCGCGCGGTGCCGCTGGCGGGCACGCCGCTGCGCTGGCGGCACCTGATCGGCTGGCATCCCGATGCCCCGGCCGCCCAGGTCGCGGCCAAGCTCATCCGGTACGCCACCGAGGCGTACGACGACGCGATCCTGCTCAGCCCCCGCTACCAGGCCTGGCTCACCAGCCAGCCCACCCCCGACCGCTGACCCGCGCACCGGGTCCTATCGCGACGGTAGGACCCCGTCGACAGCTGCCGGAGGCGAATGCGGCCCGGTTAGCGTTCCCGATGTCACCTCTGCCATCCGTGGTGACCCGTCCGGTAGCGGGACGCGGGTGCGGCGGCGACCCCTCTGCCGTGCCGCACCGCGTGCCGCTCCACGTACGGCGCAGCGTCCCTCGGGGTGGACCGGCACATGATCCAGGCCGGTTCGGAGGGAGCATGGGGAAGGGGTGGTCGGCCGTCGGCCGTCCACCCCGCCACAGACCCTGTCAGCGGACCACTTCGGGCAGGCCGCGCAGGTAGCGCTCGTCCTCGGCCCGGACCAGCGCCCGGGGGCCGCCCGAGCGCAGCACCGTCTCCAGCGCGCGGTCGGGGTCGGCGGCGTAGTGACCGCTCGCCCAGGCCGCGTTGGCCTCGATCACCGCCCACTCCGGACGGCCGGTCTCCGGGTCGGCGAGCAGCCCGACGTCGACCACCACCGCGCTGGGCAGCGCGGGCATCCCGGGCGTGAACAGCGCCGCCGCGAACTCGATCGCCTCGGCGCAGCGCGGGTCGTCGGCCGCGGCGTCCACCTCGCCCGCGACCGCGTACCGGGTGGCCGCCACCACGGTGCCGTCGAGCACGAACAGGCGGAACTCGGCCAGGAACAGCACGACGTCGCTGACCAGCACCGGGCTGTCGCCGTCGGCGACGTCGGGGCCGGGCAGGGCGGTGCCGTCGCGATACACCTTGGCGGGGAAGCTCTTGTCGTCCGGCGGCTTCACGAACGCCGCGCGCCGCAGCCCGCGGGCGTGGGCGAGCGTGGTGAAGACGATGCCGCGGCGGGTCACCTCGCGCGGCAGCCGGGCCAGCCAGTCCTGGTCGGGTTCGAGCAGCCCGAGCCCGAGTTCGGCGCCGACCGCGTCGGCGAACAGCGGCCCCGCGTAGAGGTGCGTCCCCTCCGCCTGCGCCAGTTCCGCCGGGACACGCCACTCGCGCAGTGTCTCGACTCTCATCCCCCGCCGCCGTGCGGCATCCGCGTACGCCAGGCCGCTCTCGGTCACCCGAGGCGCCAGCACCAGTACCCCCGTCACGCCCAGCATGCTGCCACGCCGCCCCCACCCCGCGCCGCCCGCTTTCCATCGGGCGGCGTCATCGGTGCAGTTTCGGGGAAAGTGCGCGAACGGCGGCCAAGATTCCAGCACTTTCCCCGAAACTGCACCCAACGACGCCGCTGCACGAGCGACGCCGCGCACAGCGCGTCAGGCGCGGGGGATGGCGCCGGGGCCGGGGCGGGTGGCGATCCGGCGGGGTGAGTCCAGCGGGTGGCCGTCGGCGCAGGTCAGGGACGTGTGGACCAGCGCGCCGCAGTCGCGGTGGACCATCTCGACCGGCGGGCCGGCGGGGTCGGCGAGGTACCGGTCGCCCCACTCGCGCACCGCGACCAGCACCGGGTAGAGGTCGAACCCCTTCTCGGTGAGCCGGTACTCGTGGCGTTCGCGCTCGCCGGGCTCGCGGTAGGGCACCCGCCGCAGGATGCCCTCGCCGACGAGCCGGGCCAGCCGGTCGGCCAGCACCTGGCGCGGGATGTCGGTGTGCGCGCGCATGTCGTCGAACCGCCGCACCCCGTTGAAGACCTCGCGGAGCACCACCAGGGTCCAGCGTTCGCCGAGCACGGCCAGGGCCCGGCCGACGGTGCAGTTCTCCGTCGACCAGTCGAGTGCGGAAGGTCTCACCCCACCAGGCTAAGTCTTGTTGACAGACTCAGCCAGTCCGGGCGAGGCTCAGACCATGACGCAGACCCAGTACCCGTCCGCCGCCGGCACCACCCGCAGCCGCACCTTCACCTGGGAGGACCCGGCGGTCGGCCTGCCCGCGCTGGACGGGCGCAGCGGCCTGGAGCTGCTGCAGGCGATGGGCCGCGGCGAGGTGCCCGCCCCGCCGGTGATGCACCTGCTCGGCATGGAAGGGATCGAGGCCGAGGAGGGGCGGATCGTGGTGACCATGCGGGCGCAGGAGTTCCACTACAACCCGCTGGGCAGCGTGCACGGCGGCATCCTGTCCACGCTGCTGGACACGGCGGCGGCCTGCGCGGTGCACACCACGCTGCCCGCGCGCACCGGCTACACCTCGCTGGACCTCAACAGCAAGTTCCTGCGGCCCGCCACGGTCGAGTCCGGGATGCTGCGCTGCGAGGGCACGGTGATCTCGCGCGGGCGACGGACCGCGCTGGCGCAGGCCCAGCTGACCGACGAGCGGGGCCGCCTGCTCGCGCACGCCACCTCGACGTGCCTGATCTTCGATCTGCCGGCGGGGGCCTGATCGCGCGATCATGGCAGAGAGCGCTCTCGCATGACCGCCTCTATCGCTTGTGCACGATGTTAACTGCCGATTATCGTCGTGTTATCCGGCCGTGCCGGGCGCTCTCGGATTGAAAGCGCTCTCACCGCTAGCGTCGGTCGGGCCCCTGTGCCCGGTATGGTCGACGGCGGCGGGCACCCGACAGGCGAAGGAAGCGGCATGCAACCCACACGCGAGCGCCCCACCCTGGAAGCCGTGGCCCGGGTGGCCGGCGTGTCGCGGGCGACGGTGTCGCGCGTGGTCAACGGCTCCCCCAAGGTCGCCGAACCGATCCGCGCCGCCGTGCAGCGGGCCGTCGACGAGCTCGGCTACATCCCGAACCCCGCCGCCCGCAGCCTGGTCACCCAGCGCACCGACTCGGTGGCGCTGGTGCTGCCGGAGAGCGCGGGCCGGGTCTTCTCCGACGACCCGTTCTTCCCGAGCATCATCCACGGGGTCAGCCAGGAGCTCGACGCCGCCGACAAGCAGCTCGTGCTGATGATGACCAACACCGTCGCCGGGTACGAGCGGGTCGAGCGCTACACCACCGCCCGCCACGTCGACGGGGTGCTGTTCGCCTCCACACACGGCGCCGACCCGCTGCCGGGGCAGCTCGCCCGCCTGGGCATCCCGGTCGTGGTCACCGGCCGGCCCTTGGGGCGCTCCCCGGTGCCCTATGTGGACGTCGACCACGTCGGCGGCGTACGGGCCGCGGTGCGGCACCTGCTCGACTCCGGGCGCACCCGCATCGCCACCATCGCCGGGCCGCAGGACATGATCGCCGGGATCGACCGGCTCGCCGGATACCGGGCCGAGCTGGCCGGGTCGGACCGGCGCTCGATCGTCGCCGTCGGCGACTTCACCCGCGAGTCCGGGCAGCTGGCCATGCGCCAGCTGCTGGAGGACGACCCGCTGCTGGACGCGGTGTTCGCCGCCTCGGACCTGATGGCGCACGGCGCCCTGGCCACGCTGCGGGCGATGGGCCGCCGGGTGCCGCAGGACGTGGCCGTGGTCGGCTTCGACGACTTCGAGCTCTCGCGCTACAGCGACCCGCCGCTGACGACCGTACGGCAGCCGATCCTGGACCTGGGCCGCGAGCTGGCCCGCCAGCTGCTGCGCGCGATCGCCGGCCAGGAGGCCGCCCCAGCCACCATCCTGCCCACCGAACTCGTGGTACGCGCTTCCGCTTAACCGAAGTCGGGTATACGTGGACCATGGCTGAGGAATTCGACATAATCGTGCTCGGGCTGGGCGTCGGCGGCGAGGAGGTCGGCGGCAGGCTGGCCGACGCCGGGCTGCGCGTGCTCGGCATCGAGAACCGGCTGGTCGGCGGCGAGTGCCCGTACTGGGGGTGCATCCCCAGCAAGATGATGATCCGCGCGTCGGGGCTGCTCGCCGAGGGGCGGCGCATCGACGGCATGGCCGGGCACGCCGAGATCGCGCCCGACTGGGCCCCCGTCGCGCTGCGCATCCGCGACGAGGCCACCGACTCCTGGAACGATCAGGTCGCCGTCGACCGGTTCACCAAGCGCGGCGGCACGTTCCTGCGCGGCACGGGGCGGCTGACCGGGCCGGGGCAGGTCGAGGTCGACGGGAAGGCGTACCGGGCGAGCCGGGGCGTGGTCGTGGCCACCGGCACCGCGCCGGTGATCCCGCCGATCCCGGGGCTGGGCGACACGCCGTTCTGGACCAACCGGGAGGCGATCGAGGCCGACACGCTGCCGAAGTCGCTGACCGTGCTCGGCGGCGGCGCGATCGGGGTCGAGCTGGCGCAGATGTTCGCCCGGTTCGGCGTACGCGTCTGCGTGATCGAGTCGGGCGAACGGCTGCTGTCGATGGAGGAACCGGAGGCGTCGAAGCTGGTCGAGCAGGTGCTGCTGCGCGACGGCGGCGACATCCACAAGGGCGCGCGGGCGGTGCGGGTCGACGGCATGACCGTGCACCTGGCCGACGGCACCGCGATCACCTCGGAGAAGCTGCTGGTCGCCACCGGGCGCACCTCGCAGCTGGGGCAGCTCGGGCTGGAGACGGTCGGGCTGGACCCGGCCGGCCGGTCCATCCCGGTCGACGGGCACATGCGGGCCGCCGACGGGATCTGGGCCGTCGGCGACGTGACCGGGCACGGGGCGTTCACGCACATGTCGATGTACCAGGCCGCGATCGCCATCCGCGACATCCTCGGCCAGCCCGGCCCGCCCGCCGACTACAAGGCGCTGCCCCGGGTCACCTTCACCGACCCGGAGATCGGCGCGGTCGGCCTGACCGAGGCTCAAGCCCGCCACCAGGGCATCCATGTGAAGACGGCGGTGAGCCCGCTGCCGGAGTCGAGCCGCGGCTTCATCCACAAGGCGGGCAACGACGGCTTCATCAAGCTGGTCGCCGACGCCGACCGCGACATCCTGGTCGGCGCGACCTCGGCCGGGCCGACCGGCGGCGAGGTGCTGGGCGCGCTGACGGTCGCCGTGCACGCCCAGGTGCCGCTGGAGATGCTGCGGCACATGATCTACGCGTACCCGACGTTCCACCGGGCCATCGAGGACGCGGTGCACCGGCTGGACTGAGTCGGGCAGACTGCGGGGCATGCGGATACCGGTGGGCTGGGCACGGGCGGGGCTTGCGGCGGGTGCGGCGGTGCTGGCGTGGTGGGGCCTCTGGGCGTACGCCTCACCGGCGCACTTCTTCGCGGTGTTCCCCGGGTTCGGGCAGCACTGGACGGCGGCGTACCCGCCGTTCAACGAGCACCTGACCAGTGATCTGGGGGCCACGTTCCTGACCCTGGCGGTGCTGCTGGCCGCGCCCGCGGTGCGCTACCGGCGGTCCGTGGCGCGGCTGGCGCTGCTGGGCGTGCTCGTCTTCGACACGCTGCACCTGGTGTTCCACACCGCCCGGCACGGCACGCTCGGCGACGGCCCGCTGCTGGCCAGCCTCGCGATCCTGGCGGGCGGGGTGCTGCTGCCGCTGGCCGGGCTGGCGCTGCTGCCGCCGGACCGGCAATGACCTCGGGACGCGGACACGCGGCCCGGGTCCGGCCGCCGCGCGGCCGCTGATCTTAAGCTGGAGCACACCGCCCCTCGGTCACCAGCTGAGGAGAGCGCGCCCATGCGGGTCCACCGCCGTCTTGCCGCTGCCGTCACCGGGCTCCTCGCGTTCGGAGCGGCACTGACGTCACCCGCGGCCGCACAGCCACCGGCCCCGGCCGCGCTGGCCGCGCAGTCGACCGGGTTCGTCGACCAGGTCGTGCTCAGCGGGCTGTCGCAGCCGACCAACCTGGAGTTCGCCCGGGACGGCCGCGTGTTCGTGGCCGAGAAGCGCGGCGTCGTCAAGGTGTACGACAGCCTCAGCGACCCCACCCCCACCGTCTTCGCCGACCTGAGCGCCCAGGTGCACCACCAGTGGGACCGGGGCCTGCTCGGCCTGGCCCTGTCCCCCGACTTCCCGGACGACCCCTGGGTCTACGTGCTCTACACCTACGACGCCCCGCCCGGCAGGACCGCGCCGTACTGGCATGACGTGTGCCGCCAGGCCAACGACGGCACCTGCCTGGTGACCTCGCGCCTGTCCCGGCTCAGAGCCTCCGGCGACGTGATGACGGGCCAGGAGGAGGTGCTGCTGAGCGGCTGGTGCCAGCAGTTCCCCAGCCACTCCGTCGGCGACCTGAAGTTCGGCCGCGACGGCAAGCTGTACGTCTCCGGCGGCGACGGCGCGAGCTTCACCGCGGTCGACTACGGGCAGCTCGGCAAGCCCGCCGACCCGTGCGGCGACCCCGACCGCGAGGGCGGCGCGCTGCGCGCCCAGGACCTGCGCACCGGCGGCGACCCGGTCGGCCTGCACGGCACCGTGCTGAGGCTGGACCCGCAGACCGGCAAGGGTGCCAAGGGCAACCCCGACGACGACGCCGACGACGAGATCGCGCGGCGCATCGTCGCGTACGGCCTGCGCAACCCGTTCCGGTTCACCGCCCGGCCCGGCACCGACGAGCTGTGGATCTCCGATGTCGGCTGGAACGGCTACGAGGAGATCAACCGGCTGAAGAAGCCCACCGACAAGCTCGCGAACTTCGGCTGGCCCTGCTACGAGGGCCCGGACCGGATGCGCAGCTACGACAACGCCGACCTGCCGATCTGCGAGTCCCTGTACGCCTCCGGCGACGCCAGGGCGCCGTTCTTCGCGTACTCGCACACCGCGCCGGTCACCCCGGGCGACGGCTGCGGCACCAGCGCCGGGGGCGCGGCCGGGGCCGAGCTGTTCTACCCGGCCAAGGGCGGCAGCTGGCCCGACGAGTACCGCGGTGCGCTGCTGTTCGCCGACTACCCGCGCGACTGCGTGTGGGCGATGCTCGCCGACGACCCCGGCGACACCCCCTCGACCGACGGCATCCAGGTGCTGCTGCGCGGCACCACCTCGGTGACCGACCTGGCGCTGGGCCCGGACGGCGACGTCTACTTCACCTCGCGCACCGGCAGCGTGCACCGCATCCGGCACCGCGACGGCAACGAGGCGCCGACCGCGTACTTCACCGCGCGCCCGACCTCGGGCCCGGTGCCGCTGACCGTCGAGTTCGACGCGGGCACCTCCAGCGACACCGACGCCTTCGACGCCGCCGGGCTGACCTACCGGTGGGACTTCACCAGCGACGGGAGCTGGGACGCCGACGGCAGGTCGGTGCGCCACACGTACCCGCAGGCGGGCCGGTTCGCGGCGAAGCTGCGGGTCACCGACGCCCTGGGCGCCTACGACGAGCACACCGTGTCGATCCGGGCCGGAGGTTCGGCCCCGGTCGCGGTCATCGACTCGCCGAAGGCCGGGCGGACCTGGGGCGTCGGCGAGAAGCTGACCTTCGGCGGCCACGCCACCGACCCCGACCAGGGCAGGCTGCCCGCCTCGGCGCTGACCTGGCAGCTGCGGTTGCAGCACTGCGCCGACGGCGGCGGCTGCCACACCCACGTCGTCAGCGATGTCACCGGGGTAGCCGAGGGCACGATCGAGGGGCCGGACCACGAGTACCCGTCATACCTGGAGCTGGCCCTCACCGCCACCGACGCCGACGGGCTGAGCAGCACCGTGGTGCGGCGCCTGGACCCGAAGGCCGTCGAGCTCGACTTCCGGACCGAGCCGGCGGGGCTGGAGCTGACGGTCGGGTCGTACACGGGCCGCACGCCGTTCACCCGGGAGATGATCCAGGGAGCGAGCACCACGGTCTCGGCGGGCAGCCCGCAGGGCGACGGCGGCGACACGTACGCCTGGCGCTCCTGGTCGGACAAGGGCCGGGCCACCCACGTGGTGAAGGCGCCCGCGGGCGGGCGCACGTTCACCGCCGTCTTCGCGAAGCAGGACGGCCGTTAGGCGAGCTGGCCCGCCTGGAGGTGGGCGTACGTCCCGCGCCGGTCCAGCAGCTCGTCGTGCGAGCCGACCTCCTCGATCCGGCCGGCGTGCATGACCACGATCCGGTCGGCGTTGCGGATGGTCGACAGCCGGTGCGCCACCGTGAACACGGTCCGCCCCGCGACCAGCCGGGCCAGCGCCTGCTGGATCAGCGCCTCCGAGCGGGTGTCCAGCGCCGAGGTCGCCTCGTCGAGGATGAGCACGCGCGGGTCGCGGATCAGCGCCCGCGCGATCGCCAGCCGCTGCCGCTGGCCGCCCGACAGCCGGGCGCCGCGCTCGCCGACGACGGTGTTCATCCCGTCGGAGAGCTGGTCGACGAACTCCAGCGCGTTCGCGTCGGCCAGCGCCCGGCGCACCTGCTCCAGCGGCACGTCGGTCATGCCGTACGTGACGTTCTCGTGGATGCTGCCCTCGAACAGGATCGGCTCCTGCGGCACCACCGACACGAACTGCCGGTAGCTGCGCAGGTCGAGGTCCTGCATGTCCTGCCCGTCGAGCAGGATGCGCCCGTGGGTGGGGCGCAGGAAGCCGATGACCAGGTTGAGCACCGTGGACTTGCCCGCGCCCGAGGCGCCGACCAGCGCGATCTTCTCGCCGGGGGCCACCTTCAGGTTGAAGTCGGTGACGGCGTCGGCCCCCTCGTCGTACCGGAAGGTCACGTCCTGGAACTCGACCGCGCCGCGCACCTGCCCGACCTGCGCCTTGCCCGCGTTGTCCTCCAGGTCGGGGGCCTGGAGCACCTCGCCGACCGAGCGCACCGACTCCAGCCCCTTGATGATGATCGGCCCGAGGGCGAGCAGGGTGGTCACCGACGCGGTCAGGGTGGTGAAGAAGGCGCTCAGCATGACCACGTCACCGGCGGTGATCGGCACCCAGCCGTAGTACGCCGCCAGCGCCGACCCGGCCAGGCAGCTCACGCCCAGCACCTGGAGCGAGGTCCAGGCCAGCGCGCCGAAACGGCCGTTGAGCAGGTCCAGCCGCAGCCCGGCGCGCAGCACCCGGTCCAGCGAGCCGTCGACGCGGCGCACCGCGACCCGCTCCAGCCCGTGCGCCCGGGTGATCGGGATCAGCGCGGTCATCTCGGCCACCCGCGACGACAGCCGCTCCACCTCGTGCCGGAACGTCTCGTTGTCGGTGCGCATCCGCGAGCGCAGCTTCATCACCAGCAGCGACGCGACCGGCACCAGCACCGCGAAGACCGGCAGGAACGCGGGAGCCCGCACCGCGATGACGATCAGGCCGCCGAGCAGCATCATCGTCGCGCCGGTGCCGACGTCGCCGGCCTGCTGCACCATCTGCTCGATGGCCTCGACGTCGCGGATCACCTTCGACTGGAGCACCGCGGCGCTGGCCCGGGAGTGGTAGCCGATCGACAGCTCCTGCATGCGGCGCACCAGCGAGGTGCGCAGCCGGGTGCCCATCCGGCGCACCGCCCCGCTGTGGCAGCGCACGAACAGCACGTGGAACGGGTAGTTGAGGCTGAGCATCGCCAGCAGCAGCAGCGCGTTGACCCACAGCCGCGCCACCGGGCCGTGCTGCACCACCACGTCGATGACGTTGGCGGTCACCAGCGGCAGCAGCCAGGTCGGGCTGTGCTTGACCGCGAACGCGAAGACGCCGAGCCCGAGCCGCCACCGGTCCTCGCGCAGCAGATAGGCGACGGTCCGGACGGGATGCTCGCCCTGGTATCGGTGGTCGAGGGGATGCTGCGCCAGCGCCATCTCGCGCTCCTTGCCGTGTGCTCTGCCCAGGGCCGGCACACACGGGCGCAGCCCTTCGCCGTCGAAGTCCGCCGCGAGCCTAACGACCGGCCGGAGGTGTGCGGTACCACCCGGCCGGTCGACCACGGGTCGGTCAGGCGGCGTTGAGCTGCTGTACCACTTCGAGAGCACCGTTGACGTGCTTGCCGATGTTGCTCATCGACTGGAAGACGTGGCGAACGACACCCTCCCGGTCGATCACGTAGGTGACCCGGCCGGGCAGCAGCCCGAACAGGGACGCCTGGACGTCGTACGCCTTGCGCACCTCGCCGCCGGCGTCCGAGAGCAGCAGGAACGGCAGCTTGTACTTGCTGGCGAAGCCCTCGTGCGAGTCGACCGAGTCGGAGCTTATCCCGATGACCCGCGCACCGGCCTCGCTGAAGACCTCGTAGCTGTCGCGGAACGAGCACGCCTCGGCGGTGCAGCCGGGCGTGTTGTCCTTGGGGTAGAAGTAGAGCACCACGGTCTGCTTGCCGCGGAAGTCGCTGAGCGTCACCGACTCGCCCGAGTTCGAGGTGAGCGTGAAATCGGGCGCGATGTCGCCCGCCTGCGGTCCGGTGTTCTTGGCCATGATCGAACCTCCCGGCCGAAGCCTACCAACCGGATGGTTGAACGGTCACCGTTCCTATGGACTGTGCATGAGTTGTGCATGCTCAGCCGCGTGCCCCGAACGGTGTTGGGCACACTGGTCGCCCGCTTTCAGTCCGCAGTCCGGTGACGGGCATCGTGTGCGCGGTCCGGGAACGCGGCGGCGGGGTCCCTCACACCCAGCGGCACTTGGTCCGGCCTGGGCGCTCCGATGCCCAACACGATCACTCCGGTCGTGTCGGGGCGGTGGCGTCCGTCGCCGGGCTTTGTGGCCCTGGGCGCGTCTACCGATCACGACGGCAGCCGCGTCGTGACGGGTGGTTTTGCAGGCGGGGGTGTGCAGCGGCTGCTGCCAGTGCTGCGCACCCCACTTGGACGTGTAGGCCGGGTCGACCGCGATGATCGTGATGCCGGTCTGGTCGGCCATGGAGGTCAGCCGGGCGCGCAGCCGTGCGGTAGGCATGCCGGAGATCAGCTTGCGGAAGCGACTGCGCCGGCCGTGCTTCTCCCGGGTGGTGTCGGCGGTGAAGTCGAGGTCCTCAACGGCGATCGCGGTGACGCCGCAGGTGGTGGCCCAGTGCAGCAGTCGGGTGAGGGCGTGGCGGACCTGCGCGTCGCGGTGCTCCGCGTTGCCGGAAAGGTCGTAGCCGAACCGGTGCGGTGCGCCGACGGGGTTGCCATGGGCATCGAGGCGCCAGGCGGCCAGGTGGTCGGCGTTCATGTCCACCCCGATACACCCCGATACCAGGGCCGCAGCAAGGGGGATCGTGGGTGCGGGTGGGTGCTGCCAGGACGCGGTCACATACCAGCGGTCGCGCTGCGGGTCGTAGCTGATGCGGTACGCCACGGCCCGGTCGGCGGCGACACGGTCGGCCCACTCGGGGCCGCGGTGGGCGAACGCGACCCGGCAGGCCAACTGGTACCGGCCGTGCGGCGCGTTGGCCAAGTGGGCAAGCGGCGTCGGCAGTTTGATGGACAGCTGGCCGTCGGGGGTGA
Organism: Catellatospora sp. TT07R-123; assembly: GCF_018327705.1. NCBI lineage: Bacteria > Bacillati > Actinomycetota > Actinomycetes > Micromonosporales > Micromonosporaceae > Catellatospora > Catellatospora sp. TT07R-123. Next base: position 3,166,635 of record NZ_BNEM01000002.1, read on the forward strand.
CGCGGATCGTTTCGTTGCTGAACCGTTTACCGGACTCGCCGTCGGCGGACAGGAACCAACGCGCGGCCGTCCAGCGCTGCCGCCACTGATCCTGCGTCAGCTGCGCCCGCTCCAGGTGCTGGCGGGTGTTGAGCAGCCGGCCGCCACCGCGGACCACCCGGACCCGGCCGCTGTCCCAATCCGCGCCTGCCGCGGCGTGCCGGTCGACCAGACATGCCAAACGGCGGGACTTGGCGTGCCACTCCTTCTTCGAACGGTAGCCACCCGGCGTCCGTTTGGTTCCCTTCGCTCCCACTGGTTGGGCCAGCCGGTGGCGGAGCATGTCGATACCCGCCCGCAGACCCTGAATGTGCGCGGCCAGACCACGCCGCGCTAGCGCCCACTGATCGTGGGTCGCTTTCGTGATCGACCCAGCCCACCGCGACGACGACACCGCTGTAAGACCCCGCTTACGCTCTGCCCACCGGGTGCTGTCATGGGACAGGCCGTCAGCACACCGCCGCCTAAGGTCACCACCTGCGAGGGAACCCAGATGTACGCCCACCAGCCGCAGCACCCGCTCGTCCTCGCCGGTCAGGCCTTTGAGCCGATCCCGTACCGCCACGCCGGACGGACCGGACGCCACAAACGGTGCGGCGATCGAACGCAGATCAGCCATGCCCAGCCGCTACAGCTTGCCCGCCACCGCTGCCTGTCGAGCCGCGACCGCACCAGCAGGCACCCAACGACACCGACGTCCCGACCACCACGAGCGGACCATAACATCCACTCGTATACATGCATAAACCGTCATGCGCACTCCGTCAGCAACAGCTAACAACCCCTCACCGGGCTCAGCCGCTGGTCAGGTACAGGATCGCGGTCAGTGTGGCCATGGACAGCAGGCTGGAGACGAGGATCGCGTCCCGGCTGAAGTCGGCGCCCGCCCGGTACTCGGTGGCGTAGACGAAGGTGTTCTGCGCGGTGGGCAGGCCCGCCACGACCGTGACCGCGACCAGCTCGGCCGGGCCGAGGTGGAACAGGAACCGGCCCGCCAGGTACGCCGCCAGCGGCTGCGCCAGCACCTTCAGCACCACGGCGACGCCCACCCCGGCGCCGCGCCCGGCGCCCGCCACGGGTTCCGCGTCCGGCGCCGCCGGGTCGCGGTGCAGCGACATGCCCAGGGCGAACAGCGCCGCCGGGACCGCCGCGCCGCCCAGCAGCTCCAGCGGGTGCAGCAGCCAGTCCGGCGGGTGCCAGCCGCTCGCGCTGGCCAGCACGCCGAACAGCGAGCCCAGGATCACCGGCGTACGCAGCGGCAGCAGCGCGATCCGCCGCCACCGCCCCTGGCCGCCGTTGGCGTCGGCGTCGAGCAGGCCCACGATCAGCGGGGTGACCAGCATGGTCTGGAAGACCAGCACGGCGGTGATCAGGGAGACGTCGCGCAGCACGTACACGGCGACGGGGATGCCCAGGTTGCCGGAGTTGACGTACGCCGCCGACATGGCCGCGATCACCCGGTCGCCGTTGCGGCCGGGCAGCAGCCGCCGGGCCAGCATGTACGCCAGCAGCCCGATCGCCAGCGTGCTGAGGGCGAACGCGGCCAGCGGCCGTAGCGGCAGCCCGCCCAGCGGCGTCTTGGCCAGCGTGGTGAACAGCACCGCCGGGATCGCCACCAGGAACGTGAACGCCGCCAGCGCCTGCTGGGTGGCCCGGGTCAGCACGCCGAAGCGGATCGTCCCCCACCCCAGCGCGGTGATCATCCAGATCGGAGCGAAGGCGGCCAGCACCAGCTCACGCTAGTCCCCGACGTGGTATTGCCGGGCAATCGGGGTGACCGGAGGTCCGGAAACGCCCGATTGCCCGGCAACTCGCGCGCGGAGGAGGGACGCGCACGATCGGGTAACGCTCTAAAGCTGCGCCCGCAGGTCCTTGCGCAGGATCTTCCCGGCGGCGCTCTTGGGGATGGCCGGCACGAACGTCACCGCCCGCACCCGCTTGTACGGCGCGACCCGCTCGGCGACGAAGTCCTGCACGTCCTGCGCCGACAGCTCCACGCCGGGGGCCACGGCCACGAACGCGTGCGGGATCTCCTCGCCGTCGGCGTCGCGCCCGGCCACCACGGCCGCGTCGGCGATGCCCGGGTGCCCGAGCAGCACCGCCTCCAGCTCGGCGGGCGGCACCTGGTACCCCTTGTACTTGATCAGCTCCTTGACCCGGTCGACGATGAACCAGTCGCCCTCGGCGTCGACCAGGCCCACGTCGCCGGTGTGCAGCCAGCCGTCGGCGTCGACGGTCGCGTCGGTGTCCGACTGGCGGCCCAGGTAGCCGCGCATCACCTGCGGGCCCTTGATCCAGATCTCGCCCGCCTGGCCCGTCCCCAGGTCGTCGCCGGTGGCCACGTCCACCACCCGGGCCAGCGTGTTCGGGATCAGCGGGCCGACCGTGCCCGGCTTGACCCGGGGGTCGCCCTGCACCTGGGCGTGCGACACCGGCGACAGCTCGGTCATGCCGTAGCCCTGCTTGACCACGCAGCCCAGCCGGTCCGCGCACGCCTGCGCCAGCTCCCCGTCCAGCGGGGCGGCGCCGGAGAACACGACCTCCAGCGCGGACAGGTCGTATTCGGCGACCATCGGGTGCTTGGCCAGCGCCAGCACGATCGGCGGGGCGACGAACGCCCGGGTCACCTTCTGGTCCTGGAGCGCGCCCAGGAACTCGGCCAGGTCGAAGCGGGGCAGCACCACCAGCGTCGCCCCGGCCGACAGCGCCATGTTCATCAGCACGGTCAGGCCGTAGATGTGGAAGAACGGCAGCACGGCCATGACCCGGTCGGCGGGTTCGTACTTGACCACCTGCTGCGACTGGACCACGTTGGCGACCAGGTTGTCGTGGGTGAGCATGACGCCCTTGGCCACCCCGGTGGTGCCGCTGGAGTACGGCAGCACCGCCAGCGTCGCGGCCGGGTCCACCGCCACCTGCGGCGCCGGGTCGGCCGTGGCCATCAGCTCGGTGACCGAGCGGTATCCGTCCGCCCCGTCGCAGACCAGGATCTCCTGCACCTGGTCGGCCGCCGCCGCGGCCCGGTCCAGGAACGCCGAGATCGTCACCAGGATGACGGAGCCCGAGTCGGCGAGCTGGGCCCGCAGGTCCTTCACCGTGGCCAGCGCGTTGACCGTGGTCACGGTGGCCCCGGCGGCGATCGCGGCGTGGAAGACCACCGGGTAGAGCAGCGAGTTCGGGCTGAACACGGCGAGCACGTGCCCTGGGCGCAGCCCCGCGGCGGCCAGCCCGGCCGCGAGCCGGTCGACGCTGTGCGCGAGCTGCGCGTACGTCATCGTCTGTCCGGTGCGGCCGTCGATCAGCGCGGGATGGTCCCCGCGCGCCGTGGCGCCGCCCAGGACGAGCTCGGTGACGGAGACCTGCGGGATCTCGACGTCGGCCATGGGACTGCGGAAGGGCATCGTCGCCTCACTCTCGTACGCGTACAGAGTCAGGTCAGCATGCAAGCTGTCGCCGCGCTGGGCAATACCCGGCGGCGCTCACATCCCTCCAAACTGCTCAGCCCTCCTCCTCGCGCGGTTCGGGCGGTTCGGGCGGTACGGGCGGTACGGGCCGCCGCAGCCGCACCGCCGCCAGCGCCACACCGGTGGCGGCCAGCCCCGCGAGGACGTGCAGCGCCACCGACGGCGCCCGGCTGTCGAGCTCGGTCACCACGGCCCCGTCATGCCACCACGCCGTGAGCCCGATCGCGGCGACCGCCGCGAGCAGCACCGGCACCAGCCGTCCCGGCGGCAGCAGCCCCCGGCGCAGGGCCCGCGCCAGCGCCCACCCGGCCAGCGCGAGCGCGGCCAGGTTCAGCACCGCGAGCAGCAGGCCGGCTACGACGCCGGCGCCCTCCGGGCCGGGCGTCGAGGCGTACAGGGTGTCGACGAGGAACACGGTGCCGCCGAGGATCGGCGCACCGAGCAGCACGAACCGGCGGTCGCCGCCGCCGGGTCCGTACGTCCGGGCCGCCGCGGCCGCGACGAGCAGCACGAGCAGGCCGATCGCCCCAGCGGTGAACAGCGCCGCCGTGACCCGGGCGCCGATGGTCGGCTCCCAGACGTCGGCCAGCGGCGGTACCGGGTCCCACCGGTCGAAGGTCCAGATGCCGAGCCGAGTCCAGGTGCCGTCGACGTCACGCCGCAAGATGCCGTCGGGCCCGTTGGCGACGATCACGACGTGCCCGCTGCCGGACGGGAACACCCGCAGCGATTGCGAGCTGAGGTGGTCCGTCTCGCCGGAGTCGCTGAAAAAGCCCTTCGGCTCGTACCAGTCGACGAGTGCCGCGAGCTGGCGGCCCCGCACCTGCCACGCGGTGGTCCAGGTCCGGCCGCCGTCCTGGCTGGACTGCACGTGCAGCTCGCCCTCGACCGCGCGGTAGCAGACCTGGCCGAGGCAGTCCTCACGCCGTCCGTCCTGCGGACGCTCGTCCGGTTGCTCCTGCAGCGGCACCGGGGTGAAGGTGGCGCCGCCGTCGGTGCTGCGTACGTATCCGAAGGGACTGTCGTGGTAGCCGTTGACGGTCTCGACGAGGATCGCGCCCGCCTCGTCCGTGCCCACCCAGTTCGTCTCGGGCCACATCGGTGCGCTGGTGGCCACGGTCGCCAGCAGCGCGGCAGGGACCAGGACCAGAGCCCGGACCGTCCGCAGCGTGCGCCCGGCAGGCCGTCGCGCGTGCCCGGCCCGGCGCCAGGCCCACCAGGACAGGGCCAGGGCGGGCAGGACCAGCAGGTCGGTCGCGTCGGCGCGGACCACCGACGGCCCGTGCAGCACCGACCACGCCTGCGACGCCAGCCGGGCGCCGGGTTCGACTGCCTTGACCGCGGTGAAGCCCGCCGCGGTGAGGGCGAGGGCCAGCGGGCCGGCCACGCGCTCGGGCAGCCGGGGCGCCAGCGCCGCGAGGCACGCCAGCAGCGGCGGGAACATCAGCATCCCGGCCAGGTCGCTGAGCTTGCCGGTGACCTGGCCGGGATACCAGGCCTTCAGCAGATGGTCGTTGAGCAGCAGCAGGACCAGGCCGCCCACGCTGACCGGATGGGCCAGCCAGGCCAGCGCCCGCCCCAGCCCGTCGCGCCGACCCTCATCGATACCCACCCCGTCCGACATGCGCCCCAGGATCGCAGCCGCGCACAACCTCGCGCCGGGCGCCGAGAAGGGCACCGTCCACCCGCACAGCGGTGGGACGGTGCCCTTCTCGGCGCCCGTCAGTCCTTGGGGTTGTCCTTGTTGTGGTGCTCGGCGAGGAAGCGCTCCAGCTCCGCGCCGAGTTCGTCGGCCGTCGGCAGCGGGGTCGGCTCGGTGAGCAGGTTGCTGGCGCGGCCGCGGGTGAACGCGTCGTACTGCTCCTCCAGCGCGCGGACCACCGCGGCGGCCTGCTGGTTGTCGACGAGCTGGCGCTCGATCTCGGCCCGCACCCGCTCGCCCGCCTCGCGCAGGTCCTCGGTCGGCAGCAGCAGGCCGGTGGCGCGCGACACCGAGGTCAGCAGCAGTTCGGCGGCGGGCGGGTACTCGCTGTCGGCCAGGTAGTGCGGCACGTGGGCGGCGAAGCCCATCGCGTCGTGCCCGGCCTGGCCGAGGCGGAACTCCAGCAGGTTGGTCATGCTCGCGGGCACCTGCACGTTGGCGATCCACGGCTCGTGGCCCACCGTCAGCTCGGGCCGGGTGCCGTGGGCGGTGACCCCGGCGGGCCGGGTGTGCGGCACCGACATCGGGATCGCGTGGACGCCGATGGTCAGCCGCACCTGGAGCCGGTCGACCAGCAGCTTGAACGCGGCCACGAACCGCTCCCACTGCAGGTCCGGCTCCGGGCCGGTGAGCAGCAGGAACGGGGTGTCGTCGTGGTCGCGCAGCGCGTGCAGCTCCAGCGCGGGCTCGTCGTAGGACTCCCAATGGTCGGCCGCGAAGTGCATCAGCGGCCGCCGGGACCGGTAGTCGAGCAGCTGGTCCAGATCGAACGTGGCGACCAGCTGCGAGTCGAGGGTGTCCAGCAGGTGCTCCCGGGCCAGCCGCCCGGCCGAACCGGCGTCGACGAACCCCGACAGCGCGTGCAGCAGGACCGGGCGGCCCAGCTCGGGCAGTTCGTCGGCCAGCTGGTACAGCTCCTGTGGGTCGAGCACGTCGTTCGCCTCCTGCAGATGGACTTCCACCGAGGCCAACACCGCCGCCGCCGTGGGCATTCCTGCGCGCTACCGCCGGATTGCCGGACACGCGGGCGCGTCCGGCGATCCGGCGTGGGCCTCAGCCTGCCACGGTAGCGCCGAGGCGCCGGGCGGCCTCGTGCGCCTCCGCCCCGGGCGCGTCCTGCGGCGCGTCCTCCTTGCGGCCCAGCCAGCCGAGGCCGACCAGAGCCAGGCCGACGGCGGCCCAGGCGGACAGGACCCATACCGCAGGGGTGCCGCCCGCGCCGTCGAACCAGGCGACCGAGCGCAGCAGGGTCGCCCCGGCGCCGATGGGCAGCCACTGCCCGAACTGCCCCCACGGCTGCGGCAGCAGCTCGGGGGCGGCGCCCACCGCGCCGAGCGCGTTGCCGACCAGCAGCACCAGCGCCGCGCCCAGCCCGATGCCGCGCGGCCCGGCGACGCTGGCCAGCCCGTTGACCGTGGCGCTGATCGCCAGGGTGATCAGCGCGATCACGCCCGCGACCGGCAGCCACTCGCCGCCGACCACGCCGAGCCAGCCCTGCAGCACGGTGGCGCCGATGGTGCCGGACAGGGCGGCGAAGGCGAGCAGCCCGGCGATCCGGGCGCCGAAGCGCGGCACCGCGAAGAACAGCGCGACGGCGGCCAGGATCGAGGTGATGACCAGCGGGAAGAAGCCGGAGGCGAAGCCGCCGCCGTGCGGGTCGTCGGCGGGCAGCGGCGCCAGGTCGGTGACGGCGACCGGCGGCCCGCCCGCGCCGAGCTGCTGGGCGGCCACGGTCAGCAGGCTGGCCACGGCGGGTGCGGCGGCCGAGGCGACGTGCAGCTGCGCGCCCTGCGGCCCGAGGACGAAGGCCGCGTACGCCTCCCGCCCGCGTACCGCCGCGTCGGCCGCCGCCGCGTCGGCGACCTCGGTGACCTCGAACGCGTCGGGGTCCGCCGCGGTGATCCGGGCGGTGAACGCCGCGACCGCCGGGGCCGGACCGGTCACGACGACGGGCAGGTCACGCGGCCCGAGGTTGGCCGCAGGGGCCGCGAACAGCGGCAGCAGCAGCGACTGCAGGGCCATCACCGCCGCGGCGATGATCAGGGCCAGGGCCGCCGGGGGTGGGGTGCGGCGCATCAGCGACTCCTTAAAACGAACGCTCATTCTCTTACGGAAGAGTGTGCCGTACCGCTTCCGCCTGTCAAGAACGATCGTTCGTTTTATGATCTGGGACATGCCCCGCGTCTCGGAAGCCCACCTCGCCGCCCGCCGTCGCCAGATCATCGACGCCGCCCGCGCCTGCTTCTCCCGCAACGGCTTCCACGCCACCTCGATGCAGGACGTGATCAGCGAGGCCGGGCTGTCCGTCGGCGCCTTCTACCGCTACTTCCGCAGCAAGGAGGAGCTGATCTCGGCGATCGCCGAGGACGTCATCGGCATGATCGGCGAGATCCTGGACCAGGTCCGCACGGACGAGCCCGTGCCGCCGCTGGCCGAGGCGATGAGCCGGGTGCTGCGTGCCGTCGAACCGCAGCTCGGCCCCGACGGCGTGTTCCCGATGGCGCTCCAGGTCTGGGCCGAGTCGCTGCGCAACCCGCAGCTGGCCGAGTTCGTGCGGCGGGTGTACGGCACCGTCCGCCACCACTTCGACGACCTGGCCCGCCGCCAGATCGCCGCCGGCCACCTGCCCCCCGGCGCCGACCCCCACGCCGTCGGCACCGTGCTGTTCAGCCTCATCCCCGGCTACGCCCTGCAACGCGTGCTGCTCGGCGAACCGGACGTCGACACCTACATCGCGGGCCTGCACACCCTCCTCACCACCCGCTGACCCACCACTGACCCACCACCCGCCGCCGGAACCCCTCGCCGAGTTGCCGGGCAATCGGGCGTATCGCGGCCGCTCTTTCGCCCGATTGCCCGGCAACTCGGCGAGGGGTTCCGTCCTCCCTGATCAAGGGCTCGGCGGGTGCCGTTAATTGACTGATGACTCAGTCAGTGGATAGCCTGGCAGGGAAGCCGGGAGGGATGTCTGATGGCCACGCGGGCCACGGGAACGAGCACGCAGGTCCGGGAGCAGGTCGTCGTCAAGCGCTGCTGGAGCCGTCGGGCGGCGCGGCAGTTCGGTTGAGTGCCGGACGCACTCCGACACCGAACGCCCTTCCCTCTCTCCTCAGCTTGGAGCTCTTCCCATGTCCGGCCTCGCGGTCGTCACCGCTGCCCGCCGTTACCGTGCCCTCATCGCCAGCCCGGGTGTCGCCAGGGTCGCGGTGCCCTCCCTGATCGGCCGCCTGCCCTACGGCATGGCGACCCTGGTCTTCGTGCTCGCCGTGCAGCACGGCACCGGCTCGTACGCCGTCGCCGGCATCGCCACCGGCGCGCACTCGGCCGTCACCGCGTTCACCGCCCCGTGGCTGGGCCGCCTGTGCGACCGCGGCCACGCCGTCGCGGTGCTGCGGAGCACCGGCGTGCTCTATGCCGCCCTGCTGACCGCGATGGTGGTGGTGCTGTGGCGGCACGACCCGGTGTGGCTGGTCGTCGCGCTGGCGGCCGCCGCCGGGGCCGCCAACCCGCCCGTCGGCGCGGTCACCCGGGTGGTGCTGCCGGGGCTCGCGCCCGCCCACGCCAAGACCGCGTACGCCTTCGACGCGATCACGGTCGAGCTGACGTACGTGCTCGGGCCGATGCTGATCGCGCTGGTGACCGCGCTGGCCAACCCGTACCTGGCGGTGGTGCTGACCGCGCTGCTGGCCACCGCGGGCTCGCTGGGCCTGGCCGCCGCGCCGGGCCTCACCGCCCGCTACCGCGAGATCCACACCGGGGCGGGCACCGCGGCCCCGGCCCGGCGCGACCGCACCCGGCTGCTCCTGCTCAGCATGGTGATCGTGCTCATCGTCGGCGCCCTCGAAGCCGCCGCGTACGGCGTGATGGAAGTCGCCATCCCCGCCTACGCCGCCGACCTGGGCACGCCCCAGTTCGCCGGGGCGGTGGTCGCCGCGTGGAGCGCCGGATCCATCACCGGCGGCATCTGGTTCTCAGGCATGAATCCGCGGCTTAGTCAAGCCAGGCTGTTCGCTCTGCTGCTGTGCCTCAACACCCTCGGGTTCGCCGCGATGCTGCTGGCCCACGGCCTGCCGAGCCTGGCGCTGATCCTCTTCCTCGGCGGAATGGTCATATCCCCGACAACAGCGGTCGAGTGCGCGCTCGTCACCGACATCGCCCCGGCCGGGCGCAGCACGGAGGCGTTCACGCTGGTAGGGACGGGGATCTATGTCGGTTTCGCCGCCGGGTCGTCGCTGTCGGGCGTGCTGATCTCCCGCGGCACCGCGCTGACCAGCGTCATCCTCGTCGCCACCGCCATGGTCGGGCTCGGTGCGCTGCTGGCGCTGACCGGGCGCGGGCGCATCGGCGCCGACGCCGCCCGCGGGGTCGCGGCCGCATCGGACACACCGGTACGGGCCTGATCAGCGACTCAGCCGATGCTCGCCATGGTCGATTGTGCGTTAGGGTTTGGCGCGTGGCCCGACGAACTGCCGAAGTGCGCCTCGATGCGCTGCTGCGCACCGCCGTCGACGTGATCGTCGAGCGCGGGTTCGCCAACACGCGCACGGCCGACGTCGCCAAGGCCGCCGGAGTCAGCCAGGCGCTGGTGTTCTACCACTTCACCAGCAAGGACGCCCTGCTGGCGCAGGCTTTCGCGTATGCGGCCGAGCAGGACGTGGCCCGGCTGCACGCGGTCATCGAATCCAACGCCACATCCACCGAGAAGCTGAAGCGGCTGGTGAAGCTGCTCGCCCCGGCCGGGCGGTCCAAGTCGTGGCTGATGTGGATCGACGGCTGGTCCGAGGCGCTGCGCACCCCGGAGCTGGAGAAGGTGTCCCGGAAGATGGATCTGCGCTGGAAGGAGGGGCTGACCGAGGTCATCGCGGCCGGGGTCGCCGACGGCTCCTTCACCTGCGACGACCCGGCCGGTGCCGCCTGGCGCATCAACGCCATCATCGACGGTCTCGCCGTCCAGCTCACCGTCCACGAGAAGGCCATCTCCCGCAAACAAGCCTTCGAATGGATGCGCATGGTGACTGCTCGCGAGGTCGGCATAGATCCCGCCGACCTCGCTTGACTGCTGGCGCCCGCTCCGCGGGCGCGGCACGCTCGCTCTGCCGCTGGCGCCCGCCTCCGCGGGCGCGGCACGCTCGCTCTGCCGCTGGCGCCCGCCTCCGCGGGCGCGGCACGCTCGCCTTTCAGGCGGCGTCTTCCCTCGTCGCTGCCGAGCCTTCGGCTCGGTCACGCTCCTCAGTCCAGACGCCGCCGGCGAGCGTGCGAGACCCGCGTGGGGTTCAGCGGGTGGTGAGGCCTTGGAGGGTCGCGACCGTCAGGGCGCCGAGGGTCGGGAGGTGGTAGCCGCCCTCGTGGACGGCTACGGCCGGTAGGCCCAGGTCGGCGAGGATGGCGCCGGTGTCGTGGTAGCCCTGTTCGGTGACCTGGAGCGGGCTCTCCGGGTCGGCGGCGGCCGCGTCCACGCCGAGGGAGAGCACGATGGCGTCGGCGCGGCCCGCGACGAACTCGGCCATCCGGCGTACGCCCGCAAGCCAGGTCTGGTCGCCGCTGCCCGGCGCGATCGGGATGTTGAGGTTGGCCCCCTCGCCCGCGCCGGTGCCGGCCTCGTCGCCGAACCCGGCGTAGTGCGGGAACCAGCCCGCGCCCGGGTCCACGTGCACCGAGGTGTAGAGCACGTCGGCACGGTCGTAGAAGATCGACTGGGTGCCGTTGCCGTGGTGGGCGTCGACGTCGATCACGGCCACCCGGGCGACTCCGGCCCGGCGCAGCGCCAGCGCCGCGACGGCGGCGTTGTTCAGGTAGCACGAGCCGCCGAAGCCGGTGCGGGTGGCGTGGTGGCCGGGCGGGCGGCAGAGGGCGTACGCGGCCCGCTCCCCCGCGGCGACCAGGTCGGCCGCGGTCGCCGCGGCGTGCGCGGCGGCCTGGGCGGCGGGCCAGGTCCCCGGCCCGACCAGCGTCATCGTGTCGTAGCAGAACTGCCCGGCGCGCGCGTGCACGGCCGTCGGGCGGCGCACCGGCAGCCCTTCGAGCATCGCCGGAGTCGGGAAGACGTACGGCACCACGCGGTTCTGGTGGTCCAGGTAGCCGCCTTCGCACCACTCGCGATAGATGTTCTCCAAGTGCGCCACCAGGGCCGGGTCGTGTGCCTGTACGAGCAGGTCGTCGGCGAGCGGGCGGGCCTGGACCAGCCGCGCGCCCGCGCCGGTCAGCGCCGCGCGCAGCACCGTGGCGCGTTCGGGGAGTTCGGTGCCGGGCGTGCGTACGCCGATCCAGATCTCGGCGTCGGGAACGTGCCGCAGCACGTCGTCGCTCCACACCACGGGCAGGTCCAACTGCTTCGCCATCCCGGCATGATGCCAGCCTTCATCGGCTCCTCACAGGGGTCGTTACTGAGTCGAGACTCAGCTAGGCTCCCGCCCATGCCCCGCGTGACTGACCTCGGTATCACCATCGGTTCCCTGCCCAGCGGCCCCAGCCGCTCCATCGTCGACGTGCCCGGCGTCGGCGTCGGCCACGCCACCGTCTGGCGCGACGAGCAGCCGCCACCGCTGGGGCGCGGCGCGGCGCGCACCGGGGTGACCGTCATCGACCTCGGCGGCAGCGGCTTCCACGCCCCGATCCCGGCGGGCGGCTCGGTGCTCAACGGCGCGGGCGAATGTACCGGCCTGCTGTCCGCGCAGGAATGGGGGCTGGTCGAGAGCCCGATCTTCCTCACCTCCACCATGCAACTCGGCCGCGTGTACGACGCCGCCTGCGAACTGCTGATGGCCGAGGAACCCGCGATCGGCGACGACGACGTGATCATCCCCGTGGTCGCCGAGTGCGACGACAGCTTCCTCAGCGAGTCACGCCGCATGCAGGTCACCCGCGACGACGTCGCCGCCGCGCTGGCCGCCGCCCGCGCCGGTGCGGCCGCCGCCGACGCCGACCGGGCCGCCGGGCGCGTCCCGCAGCCGCCCGCCGAGGGCGCGGTCGGCTCCGGCACCGGCATGAGCTGCCTGGGCTTCAAGGGCGGCATCGGCACCGCGTCCCGGGTCGTGCCCAGCGGCCACACCGTCGGCGTGCTGGCGATGACGAACTTCGGCGAGCGCGAGCGGCTGACGGTGGCGGGCGTACCGGCCGGACGGCTGCTGCCCGGGGCCGCCGCCCCGACCGCGCCCCCGGCCGGGTCCTGCGTCGTCGTGATCGTCACCGACGCGCCGATCGACCCCGCCGGCTGCCGGCGGCTGGCGGCCCGCGCCGGGCTCGGCCTGGCCCGTACCGGCTCCACCGCCCACCACGCCAGCGGCGAGATCTTCCTCGCCCTGGCCACCGGGCTGCGGGCACCGCGCGGCGGCCTGAGCGAGCGGACGGCCCTGCAGGGCCGGGCACTGGATCCGTACTTCGCGGCCGTCGTCGAGGCCACGGAGGAGAGCGTCCTGAACAGCCTGCTCAACGCCCCGACGGTCACCGGCCGCAACGGCAACACCTCCGAAGGCCTCCCGATCGACCAGCTCACCCCCCTCCTCCACCACCCCTGACCCCACACCGCCCCACACCACACCGCCCCACCCAGCTCCGCCGCGTCCCACCCCGCCCTCCCCCGCCCTGCCCCGCCCCGCCCTGCCCTGCCCTGCCCCTGCGCCGCCCCGCCCCGTCTTTTATTGACGCTGGCCTATTACGTGGACTTTGACCTTGCCTCAGTCGACGTAATAGGCCAGCGTCTACATTGGCGCCGTGGGTGATCGCCGTCTGCGGTCGCATGGTGCGGATGCAGCGCATGTTTCGACCGCAGACGGCGATCTCCACGCGACCCACCCGCGGCAGCGCCCCACGCGGCAGCGCCAAGCGGTAGCGCGCCCGAGCGGCAGCCGGGTAGCGTCTCCGATCACGACTGGAAAGCGCTTTCCGCAACCATTGACCCAGCCCAGACCCGCCTAGTAAGGTTCGAATCCGATACAGAAAGCGGTTTCCATGCCGTTTCCGTACGCCGAACTCCGGAGACCCCATGAGCAGGCACTCCCGACCGTGGTGGCGCGACGCCGTCATCTACCAGGTCTACCCGCGCAGCTTCGCCGACGGGGACGGCGACGGGATCGGTGACGTCAACGGCCTGCGCGACCGCCTCCCCTACCTGCGTGACCTCGGCATCGACGCGATCTGGCTCAGCCCCTGGTACGTCTCCCCCATGGCCGACGCCGGCTACGACGTCGCCGACTACCGCGACATCGACCCGCGGTTCGGCTCCCTGGCCCACGCCGAGGCGTTCCTCGCCGAGGCGCACGCCCTGGATCTGCGCGTCATCGTCGACATCGTGCCCAACCACTGCTCCGACCGGCACCCGGCGTTCGCGGCGGCACTGGCGGCCGCGCCCGGCGCCCCGGAGCGGGACCTGTTCTGGTTCCGGCCCGGCCGGGGCGAGCACGGCGACCAGCCGCCCAACGACTGGCGCTCGCACTTCGGCGGCCCGGCCTGGACGCGGGTCGACGACGGCGACTGGTACCTGCACATGTTCGCCCCCGAGCAGCCCGACTGGAACTGGGACCACCCCGCGGTGCGCGCCGACTTCGAGACCACGCTGCGGTTCTGGCTCGACCGGGGCGTGGACGGTTTCCGCATCGACGTCGCCGACCACCTGGTCAAGGACCCGGCGCTGCCCGACCAGTCCACTCTCGACCCCGCCGCGATCCGGCCGTGGCGCGACCAGGACGGGGTGCACGAGATCTTCCGGAGCTGGCGCGCCATCGCCGACACGTACCCCCAGCAGGCGGTGTTCGTCGGTGAGCTCTGGGAACCGAACGCCGACCGGTTCACCCGCTACCTGCGCCCCGACGAGCTGCACACCGGGTTCAACTTCGCGTTCCTGGCCTGCCCCTGGGACGCGCTGGCGTTCCGGGCGGTGATCGACGAGACGCTGGGCACGCACGCGCTGGTCGGTGCGCCGGCGACGTGGGTGCTGTCCAACCACGATGTCGTACGCCACGTGACGCGCTACGGCCGCGCCGACACCTCGCACAGCTTCGCCCCCGACGCGATGACGCAGACCGCCGACCTGGCCCTGGGCACCCGGCGGGCGCGGGCGGCGGCGCTGCTCAGCCTCGCCCTGCCCGGCAGCGCGTACGTCTACCAGGGCGAGGAGCTGGGTCTGCCCGAGGTCCAGGACATTGCGGCCGAGCTGTTGCAGGACCCGCGCTGGCTGCGGTCGGGCTTCACCGACCGGGGCCGCGACGGCTGCCGGGTGCCGCTGCCCTGGTCGGGCACTGCCAAGCCGTACGGCTTCAGCCCCGACTGGGCCACCGCCGACCCGTGGCTGCCGCAGCCGGAGGCGTGGGCGGCGCTGAGCGCGCAGGCCCAGGCGGGCAGCCGCCCGTCCATGCTGGAGCTGTACCGGCGCGCCCTGCACCTGCGGCGCACCGAGCCCGACCTCGGCGACGGCACCCTCACCTGGCTCGACGGCGCGGGCCCGGCCGCCCACGGCGTGCTGTACTTCCGGCGCGGCGACGGCTTCGCCTGCCTGGTCAACCTGTCCGCCGAGCCGGTGCCGCTGCCGCCGCACGGCTACCTGCTGCTGGCCAGCGACCCGCTACAGGAGCTCAAGGTCGCCCCGGACAGCGCGGTCTGGCTGCGGCTGGTCTGAGCGGCCCGACACCGCGGACGACCCCCCGCAGTGATGCTCGGACACGGCCGAACCAGGCGCCCGCGGCGCGGCCGTGTCCGGGATCACGCCCGGCGAAGGGCCGCTGAGCTGCCCCACCAGCCCGAATTCCGAGACGGGAAGCTCGCGTGACCAGGCCGGTCGTTACCCTGGGCGCATGAGAATCGGCATCGTCGGAGCAACGGGTCAGGTCGGCGGCGTCATGCGCCGTGTGCTGGCGGAGCGCAAGTTCCCGGTGGACGAGCTGAGGCTGTTCGCCTCGGCCCGCTCGGCCGGCAGGACGCTGCCGTGGGCCGACACCGAGATCACGGTGGAGGACGCCGCCACCGCCGACTACCGCGGACTCGACATCGTGCTGTTCTCGGCGGGCAAGACCACGTCGCTGGCGCTGGCGCCGAAGGTGGCCGAGGCCGGCGCCGTCGTGATCGACAACTCGTCGGGCTGGCGCCTGGACCCGGACGTGCCGCTGGTCGTTTCCGAGGTCAACCCGCTGGCGGCCAAGCAGCGCCCCAAGGGCATCATCGCCAACCCGAACTGCACCACCATGGCGGCGATGCCGGTGCTGCGGCCGCTGCACGACGAGGCGCAGCTGACCGGGCTGATCGCCACCACGTACCAGGCGGTGTCCGGCACCGGCCTCACCGGCGTGGACGAGCTGCACGAGCAGGCCAGCGCCGTGATCGGCGAAGCTCGCGGCCTCGCCCACGACGGCCGCGCCGTCGACTACCCGGCCCCGAAGGTGTACGCCCACCCGATCGCGTTCAACGTGCTGCCGCTGGCGGGCGCGCTGGTCGCCGACGGCTCCGGCGAGACCGACGAGGAGCAGAAGCTGCGCAACGAGAGCCGCAAGATCCTCGGCATCCCGGACCTGCCGGTCTCCGGCACCTGCGTCCGGGTGCCGGTCTTCACCGGCCACTCGCTCCAGATCAACGCCCGCTTCGCCCGCCCGATCAGCCCCGACCGGGCCCGCGAGCTGCTGGCCGATGCGCCCGGCGTGCGACTGGTCGACGTGCCGACCCCGCTCCAGGCCGCCGGCCAGGACCCGACGTACGTCGGGCGCATCCGCGCCGACGAGACCGTCGCGAACGGACTGTCGCTGTTCTGCTCCAGCGACAACCTGCGCAAGGGCGCGGCCCTGAACGCGGTGCAGATCGCCGAGCTGCTGCTGGCCGAGCTGGGCTGATCCGGCCTGTGTGGATCGTGTGAAGGGCCGGTGCACGCACCGGCCCTTCACGGCATCCGGGTGGTTGCATGAACCTGTGCGTGACTTCTTCCGCGTATCGCGACGGCTGAGCCTGCGGGCGGCGGCCGCCTGGACCGCACTGCTGATCTTCACCGGCGGCTGCGCGTGCTGCTGCGGCTCGATCGGGCCGATCGGCTTCGCCCCCGACCTCGAACCCGTGGACCTGGTGGACACCTGGACCGGCGAGAGCGGGGCCCGGCTGGTGCTGCACTCGGACGGCACCTTCGACGCCGACCGCCTGCACGGATGCGCCGACAACGACAACAGCCGCTACCACGGCCACGACATGGCCGACCTGCCCGACGGCGGCACGGGGCGGTGGACGCTGGGGCCGCCGGAGCGGCTGGACCCGTACCAGGACCTGTGGCTGGAGTTCGACAGCGGGGCGGGCTGGGGCTGGCAGGCGGGCGACGACGAGATCGTGGTGCTGCTGGGCGACCCGGACGTCCAGGACGTCTGCTTCTTCGAGCGCAGCACCTCCTGACTGGCCCGACCCGACCCCGCCCCCCGACCCCCATCACTCACGGCGACCGCCCCCACCTCCGCCCAGCTCCCGTTTTTCATAAACGTTGGCCTATCTCATCGACTCCAGCGAGATCGAACTCGACGACATAGGCCAACGTTTATGAAAAACGGGCGGGCGGCGGGCGTGGTGGCGGGGTCGGGGCGGGATCAGGCGGGGTCTGGGCGGGGTGGGACAGGGCAGGTCAAGCGGTGGGGCCGGTCGGGGTGCCGTTCGCGGCGGCGGCGATGCCGTCGCCCACGTGGGGCAGCAGGCAGGCCGCCTGGTGGCCGCCGTGCAGCGGCAGCACCGGCAGTGCCTCGCCCGCGCAGCGCGCCGCGATCCCGGCCCGCTGGGCAGTGCCGTCGGCCACCGCGGGGCAGCGCGGATGGAACCGGCACCCGGCCGGTATCCGCGACGGGTCCGGCGACTCCCCCGCCAGCACGATCGGCTCCCGCCCCGCCTCCGGCAGCACCGAGATCAGCGCCGACGTGTACGGATGCTTCGGCACCGCCAGCACCTGCTCGGTCCGCCCCACCTCGACGATGCGCCCGAGGTACATCACCGCGAGCCGGTCGGCGATGTTCCACGCCAGCCCGAGGTCATGCGTCACGACCAGCACCGACAGGCCCAGCTCGTCGCGCAGGGACAGCAGCAGGGCCAGGATCTCGCCGCGCACCGAGGCGTCCAGCGACGCGACCGGCTCGTCCGCGATGATCAGCTCCGGTTCGAGCACCAGCGCACCCGCGATCACGACCCGCTGACGCTGCCCGCCGGACAGCTCGTGCGGGTACCGCCCGAAGAATCGCTCCGCCGGGCGCAGCCCCGCCTGCGAGAGCGCTCGGGCGACCAGTGCCTTCTCGTCGCCGGGCACCTTGTGGATGCGCAGGCCCTCGGCGACGGCCTCGTACACGGTGCGGCGCGGGTTGAGGGCGCCGGTCGGGTCCTGGAGCACCAGCTGCACCCGGCGGCGCAGCGCCTTGAGCCCGGCCGAGCGGTAGTCCAGCGGCCGGCCGTGGTGCAGCACCTGGCCCGCGTACGGCCGCTGGAGCCCCAGCAGCGCGCGGGCCAGCGTGGTCTTGCCGCTGCCGGACTCCCCGGCCAGGGCCACGATCTCGCCCCGGTCGACCGACAGCTCGACCCCGTCGACGGCCCGGATCGGCGGCACCCCCTTGACCGGCGCCCCGAACCCGACCTTCAGCCCTCGCGCCTCGATCACCGGATGCACCGAGAACCGGTCCGCGCCGGCGGCTCCGGCCGCCGCCCCGGGCCGTGCGACCTGCTCACTCATGACGGACCTCCCACGTGGACGCAGGCGGCGCTGCGGGCGTCGTCGACGCGGCGCAGCGCGATGTCGTGCTCGGCGCATTCGCCCAGCGCCACCGGGCAGCGCGGCGCGAAGGCGCAGCCGCCGTCGAGGTCGCGCGGGTCGGGCGGGTCGCCGGGCAGCCCGCGCGGGGCGCGGCGGGAGGCCGGGTCGCCGATGACCGGGAACGCCGCCGCCAGCGCCCGCGCGTACGGGTGCGCGGCGGCGGCGAACAGCTCGTGGCCGGGACCGTGCTCGACCACGCGGCCGGCGTACATGACGGCGACGCGGTGGCAGGTGGAGGCGAGCACCGACAGGTCGTGGCTGATCAGGATCAGGCCCAGTCCCCGCTCCCGGACCAGGTCCGTGAGCAGCGTCAGCACCTGGGCCTGCACCATCACGTCCAGCGCGGTGGTCGGCTCGTCGGCGATGATGAGCCGCGGCTCGCAGGCCAGCGCCATCGCGATCATGACGCGCTGCTTCTGCCCGCCGGACAGCTCGTGCGGGTAGGAGTCGGCCCGCCACGCGGGCACCCCGACCTGTTCCAGCAGGTCGGCGACCCGGGCGGCCGCCGTACGGGCCGAGGTCCTCGGCGCGTGCAGCAGGATCGGTTCGGCGATCTGGCGGCCGACGGTGCGCACCGGGTTGAGGGCGTGCATCGCGCCCTGGAACACGATCGAGGCGTCGTTCCAGCGTACGGCGCGCAGCTGGCCCCAGCTCATGGTGAGCACGTCGGCGCCGTCGAGTGCGATCCGCCCGGACACCTCGGCGGTGCCCGGCAGCAGCCGCAGGATCGCCCCGGCCAGGGTCGACTTGCCGCAGCCGGACTCCCCGGCCAGGCCGAGCGTCTGCCCGGCGTCCAGGGACAGGTCCACGCCGCGCACGGCGGGGACTCCGACGCCGCGGTCGCGGTAGGACACCCGCAGATCCGATATCTCCAGCAGGGGTGCCATCACATCTCCAGCCGTGGGTCGAGGATGCGCTCCAGCGCCCGGCCGCACATGTTGAACGCGCGGACCACCAGCACCACCGACAGGCCGGGGGCGAGCACCCACCACCAGGCGTCGAGGTCGATCGCGCCGAGGTCGTACGCCTGCTCCAGGATGCGGCCCCAGGAGACCCGCAGCGGGTCGCCGAGGCCGAGGAACGACAGCGTGGTCTCGGCGATGATCGCGACGGAGACGGTCAGCGTGGTGTTGGCCAGCACCAGCGGCATCACGTTGGGCAGCACGTGCCGGGTCATCTGGTGCCAGTGGCCGCCGCCCAGGGCGCGGGCCCGTTCCAGGTACGGCCGCGCCTCGATGGCCATGGTCTGCGCCCGCACCAGCCGGGCGGTGCCGGACCACGACGTCACGCCGATCACGATGACCACGGCGACGAGCTTGGGCACCGCCGGCGGGAACACCGTGGCCAGCACGATCGCCAGCGGCAGGTACGGGATGACCAGGAACCACTCGGTGAGCCGGTTGAGCGTGCCGCCGAGCAGGCCGCTGAAATGGCCGGAGGTGATGCCGACCAGGGTGCCCAGCACCATCGAGATCACCGTGGCGGCCAGCCCGACCAGCAGCGTGATCTGGCTGCCGTGGACGACCATGGTGAGCACCGAGCGGCCCGCGTTGTCGGTGCCGAGCGGGAACGCCCAGCTCGGCGGTTGGAGCGGGCGGCCGGGCGCCTTGGTGATCTCCAGGCCGACCGGGTCGGCCAGCAGGTCCGCGAAGATCGCGACCAGCGCGAACAGCACCAGCACGATCAGGCCGGACCGGCCCTCGCGGTCGCGCAGGAAGCGCCGCCAGGTCGGGACACGCAGGGCAGTGATCGTCATGACGCACGCACCCGGGGGTCCAGCACCGGCATGAGCAGGTCGGCGACGAGGTTCATGACGATCACTCCGGCCGAGAAGAACAGGAACAGGCCCTGCAGCAGCGGGATGTCCGGTCCGCGCAGCGCGTCGAAGGTCAGCAGGCCCAGCCCCGGCCAGGAGAACACCGTCTCCACCGTGATCGCCCCGGCCACCACGAAGCCCATGCTGAGGAAGAACAGGGTCATCGACGGCAGCAGCGCGTTGGGCAGCGCGTGGCGCCGCATCACCAGGTCGTCGCGCAGGCCCTTGGCCCGCGCCGTGGCCAGGTAGTCGGCGCGCCGCTCGTCCAGCATCGACGACCGCATGATCAGGGAGTACTCGGCGACGTAGACGACGGTGAGGACGGTGACCGGCAGCACCATGTGCCACAGGGTGTCCACGACGGCGGGCAGGGTGGTGCGCGGGTCGCTCATGCCCCGGGCCGGGAAGACGCCGTACTTGTTGAGCAGCACCAGCAGCACCAGGCCGAGCAGCCACTCCGGCACCGAGTAGAAGGTGACGGCGAGGCTGGAGGCGACCCGGTCGAACCGGCTGCCGTGGCGCCAGCCGCTGCGCGCGCCCAGCCATACGCCGATCCCGGCGGCCAGGACCAGCGCGGTGCCCGACAGCAGGACGGTCGGCAGGATGCGCTCGCCGATCACGTCGACGACCTTGGCGTGCTGGCTGAACGAGACGCCCAGATCGCCCTGGAGCAGCGCGCGCAGGTACTTGCCGAACGCCGTGTACCACGGGTCGGTGAGCCCGAGCCGGTCGCGCAGTTCCCGCAGCGCCTCGGGGTCGGCGTTGCGCCCGCGCGGGGCGAACGCCTTGGCCGGGTCGCCGGGCAGCACCCGGAACAGGAAGAAGTTGACGACCGTGACGAACAGCAGCATGGCCAGCGCCGAGAGCAGCTTGCGCAGGACGTACCCGGCGGAGAGGGTCCGGCGGGGCCGGTGCGTCGCCGCACCGGCCCCGTCGCCGACGCCGCTCACTCCCGGTCGTCCGCGTTCTTGCGACGGCGGCTGACCAGCACGATCACCATGACGATCAGCGCGAGCAGCACCACCGCCCCGGCGACGATCAGCACGACCAGCACCGTGGACAGGCTGTCGTTGCCGGCGGGGGCCGCCGAGGTGACCGGCTGGATGTGGCGGTAGCTGTGCGTGCCGTACTGGAAGGCGAGGATGCCGCCGTTGCTGGGCTGCGGGACGAACCCGGTGAACCGGTCCGACCGGTACGCCTCGGACTGGTTGTAGTAGTACGTCAGCGAGTACGCGACGTCGTCGTACAGCAGCTTCTGGGCCGCCTTGACCACCTCGGCCCGCGCCTTCGGGTCGATCATGGTCTGCTGCTGCCGGTACAGCTTGTCGAACTCGGGGTTGCAGTAGAAGCTGTCCGACCAGCCCGCCGCGATCTCGCCGTCCTCCTCGTACGAGCGCTGGTCGCAGGTCATCACCGACAGCTGGAAGTCGGGGTCGGGCTCGACGACCCAGCCCCACTCGAACAGGTCGAACTCGCCCTTGCCCAGCACGCTGGTGAGGTTGTCCTCGCTCATGATCGAGACGGTGACCTTGATGCCGACGTCCTTGAGCCAGGAGCGCACGTACTCGGCGGACTGCTTGGAGTATTCCGAGGAGTCGCGGCCGAACAGGCGGAGCTCCAGCTTCCTGCCGTCCTTGGCGCGTACGCCGTCGGCGCCCTTGGCGTAGCCCGCGGCGTCGAGGATCGCGTTCGCCTTGGCCGGGTCGAACGCGCGGGCGTCGGCGCCGGGGTTCCAGTGCATGTCGGCGTAGATCGGCGGGATCACGCCGGAGGCGGGGCTGCCGTGGCCGTTGAGCACCTTGTCGACCAGGGTCTTGCGGTCGATGGCGGTGTCGATGGCCAGCCGGACCTGCTTGTCCTTCAGCGCCGGGTGCCCGTCGCCGATGGCCTTGCCGTCGACGGTGGCGGCGCCGAGGTTGTAGCCGATCTCGTTGAAGCCGTAGTACTTGGCGTCGTTGACGGTGATGCCGGGCTTGCCGACCAGGGTGTCCGCGATCGCGGCGGGCAGTTCCTGCGCCATGTCGATCTCGCCCTGGCGCAGCGCCTGGGCCAGCGCGGAGTCGTCGGCGAAGACCGTGAACACCAGCTCGTCGATCTTCGGCGCCCCGTCGAAGTACGACTTGTTGGCGGTGAACCGGTAGAACTGCCCCTTCTTCGCCTCGGCCAGCCGGAACGGCCCCGAACCCACCACATCCTTGTCGTTGGCGAAGGTGCCCGCGTCCTTGGCGCTGACCTTCGACCAGACGTGCTCGGGCAGGATCGGCACGGCCAGGCGCAGCATGATCGGGCTGGGTTTCTCCGTGGTCATGACCACGGTCGCGTCGTCGGGCGCGGTGATGTCGGTGATGTTGTCGACGTAGCTGCTGTACTGCCCGTTGGCCGTCTCGTCGGTCTTGGCCCGCTTGAACGTGTAGACGACGTCCTTGGCGGTCAGGTCGGTGCCGTCGGACCACTTCACGCCCGGGTGCAGGTGGTAGGTCCAGGTCTTGCCGTCGGCCGAGGTCTCCCAGCTCTGCGCGAGCGAGGGCTCGGGCGAGAAGTCCTTGGCGGAGGAGACGGTGAGGTAGTCGTACATCAGCTGGTACATGTCGAACGCGGCCGCGACCACGCCGACGTACGGGTTCAGCGAGTCGATGTCCTGCTTGACGCCGATGACGAAGCTCGTCTTGCTCCGCGGCGGGTTGGCGGCACCGGGCGAGGGCGACTCGTCCGCGGCGGCCGGGGCGGCCAGCGCCCCGAGCGCGGCCAGCGCGACGGCGGCCACCATGGCCACCCGGGCGCGAACTCCGCGTACTGACTGATTGGTCAGCCAGGATTTGGGAGCAGGTGGGGTGCTGCTCATCAGGTTCTCTCCCTTGGTGCCCGGGGGCGTGGGGGGTAAGGTCCCCGGTCATGCCGCACGATCGAGACGATCACGACGCCACCGTCCCGCCGGTCGCCCCGACCGAGCCGCACGAGCGTGAGCTGCACGGACGCCGGTGGACCGACGAGTACGGATGGATGCGCGACCACGGCGACCCGCGGCTTCTCGCCTACCTGCGCGCCGAGCGCGAGTACCACGATGCCGCCGCCGATCGCTGTGAACGCACCCGGACCGAGGTGTTCCACGAGGTGGAGCAACGCCTCCTCCCGACTGATGACTCAGTCAGTTGGAGACATGGTTCACGTTTCTACTACACCCGGACCGTCGCCGGAAGTGAGTACGAGCAGTTCTTACAAGCCGGTCATGACGGCGACGCCGACCGGGTGCTGCTGGACGGCGCCCTTCTGGCGGGTACGGACGGGTTCGCCGAGATCGGGCTGCGGGAGCTGAGCCCCGACAACACGCTCCTGGCGTACTCCGTGGATACCACCGGCGACGAGGTCTATCGACTGCGGTTCCGCCAGTTGGCGACGTTGACGGACCTTTCGGAGGAGCTGCCCCGCACGTACTACACCGGGGCGTGGAGCGCCGACTCCGGCACGTTCTTCTACACCGTGCACGACGAGCTGTTCCGCCCGCACCAGGTGTGGCGGCACACGATCGGCACCCCCGCCGACGCCGACGTGCTCGTGCTCCAGGAGGACGACGCGCGCCACGAGCTGACCGTACGGGCCAGCCGGGACCTGCACTGGATCATGATCGAGTCGCGCAGCCGCGACACCAGCGAATGGCACCTGGTCCCCGCGCACGAGCCGCACGCGGCCCCCAGCCTGGTCGCCCCCCGGCGGCGCGGCGTCGAATACCGGATCGACCACGCCGACGGGCAGCTGGTCGTCACCACCGACGACGGCGCCCCCGAGTTCCGGGTCGTCACCGCCCCGGTCGGGACCCCCGGTCCCGGGCACTGGACGCCGCTGCTGGCCGCCCGGCCCGGCGAGCGCCTGGTCGCCTGCCACGCGCTGCGCACCCACTGGCTGTGCGAGCTGCGCCGCGACGGGTTCCCGCTGCTGCGCACGATCGACCGGGCCACCGGCGCCGAGCTGGAGATCGGCTCCGGCCTGGCGGCGGGCAGCGTCGTCCTGGCCACCCCCATCGAGTACGACGACACCGCCGTCACCGTGCGCGTCGAGTCCCTGATCGACCCGCCCGCCTGGTACTGCGTAGACCTGCGCACCGGCGCCCGCGAGCTGCGCAAGCGCCACGAGGTGCCCGGCTACGACCCGGCCGCGTACCGCACGCAGCGGCGCCACGCCACCGCTCCCGACGGCACCGCCGTCCCCGTCACGCTGGCCTGGCGCGCCGGCACCCCGCTCGACGGCACCGCCCCCGCCCTGCTCTACGGGTACGGCGCCTACGAGGCGTGCCTGGACCCCGAGTTCGACCCGGTGCTGCCCAGCCTGCTCGACCGGGGCGTGGTCTACGCGCTGACCCACCCGCGCGGCGGCGGCGAGAACGGCCGCGCCTGGTGGCACGGCGGCCGCCTGGCCGCCAAGGCCAGCACGTTCACCGACCACCTCGCCGTGGCCGACTGGCTCGCCGACGGCATCGCCGACGGCACCCGGCTGGGCACGCGCGGGCTGTCGGCGGGCGGGCTGCTCCAGGGCGCGGTGTACTCGATGCGGCCCGAGCGCTGGGCCGCGGTCGTGGCCGAGGTGGCGTTCGTGGACGTGGTCACCACCATGCTCGACCCCGACATCCCGCTGACCGTCAACGAGTGGGACGAGTGGGGCGACCCGCGGCGGGCCGAGGAGTTCGCGTGGCTGTGGGCGTACTCGCCGTATGAGAACCCGCCCGCCGGGCCCCGGCCGCCGCTGCTGGCCACGGCGGCGCTGCACGACCCCCGGGTGATGGTGCACGAGCCGGCCAAGTGGGTGGCCCGGCTGCGCGCCACCGCCGCCCCCGGCGACGGGCCGGTCTACCTGCGTACGGAGCTGGGGGCAGGCGCCCACACGGGCCCCGCGGGCCGCTACGCCCACGCCCGCTACGAAGCCGAGATCGCCGCCTTCCTCCTCACCCACCTCCGCACCACCTGACCTCCGCCCGCAACAGAAACGTATCCGCTGCCGTATATGTCGATACTTCTATGCTCGCCCGGCCGATGTCGTTCTCCTGATGGGAAACGCCCTTGTCCGGAAAGATCTCGCGCGCCCTGGCGGGCGCCTGCCTCATGCTGTGGGCCGTGGCGGTCGCGGCGGCCCCGGCCGGTGCGGCCGGCCCGATGCCGTACTTCCAGCTGCCTTTCCCCTGCGGAGAGACCTGGCGGATGGCGACGTACGCCGGTCACGACGACTACGACATCGACATGACGTACACCGGGGGCGCCAGCAGCGGGCGTGCCATCCTGGCCTCGGCCGCGGGCACGGTCGCGTTCGCGGGGTGGGGCAGCGGTGGCGGCAACTACGTCATCGTCGATCACGGCGGCGGCTGGCGCAGCACGTACATGCACATGATCGAGACTCCGATGGTCCGCTCGGGGCAGTCCGTGGCCCAGGGCCAGCAGCTCGGCCGGGTCGGCAGCACCGGCAACTCGACCGGCCCGCACCTGCACTACGAGGTGGGCCGCGACGGCGGCAAGACCGAGGCCTACTTCAACGGCTCCCCGTCGGGCATCACCTCCGACGGCAGCGCGTCGACCGGCCCGATCTACGTCAACGGCCCGGTGTCGGCGGCCCGCAACGCCACCAGCGCCAACTGCGGCCGCTCCGCCCCGCACGACCATGTCGGCGACTTCAGCGGCGACGGCCACGCCGACGTGCTCGGCGTCAACGCCGCCGGGAACCTGCTCTACTACGCCAACAACGGGCTGGCGCTGTCCGCGCCCGTTCAGATCGGCAACGGCTGGGGCACCTTCAAGTTCGTCATGGCCGCCGACTACAGCGGCGACGGCGCCGCCGACGTGCTCGGCGTCG
The DNA here is from genome assembly GCF_018327705.1 of Catellatospora sp. TT07R-123. Taxonomy (NCBI): domain Bacteria; kingdom Bacillati; phylum Actinomycetota; class Actinomycetes; order Micromonosporales; family Micromonosporaceae; genus Catellatospora; species Catellatospora sp. TT07R-123. The sequence continues at coordinate 3,192,233 of NZ_BNEM01000002.1, forward strand.
ACGCCGCCGGCGACCTCTGGTACTACCCCAACAACGGCCTGGCCCTGTCCGCCCGCGTGAAGATCGGCAACGGCTGGGGCACCTTCAAGCACGTCATGGCCGCCGACTACAGCGGCGACGGGGCGGCCGACGTGCTGGGTGTCGACGCCGACGGCGACCTCTGGTACTACCCCCACAACGGCGCCGGGCTGTCCGCACCGGTGCAGATCGGCAACGGCTGGGGTGGCTTCCTCCAGGTCACAGCCGCCGACTACAGCGGTGACGGGCATGCCGACGTGCTCGGCGTGAACGCCGCGGGCAACCTGCTCTACTACCCCAACAACGGGCTGGCGCTGTCCGCACCCGTTCAGATCGGCACCGGCTGGGCCACTTTCAAGCAGGTCAACGCGGTGGACTACAGCGGCGACGGGGCCGCCGACGTGCTCGGCGTCGACGCCGACGGCGACCTCTGGTACTACCCGCACAACGGCGCCGGGCTGTCCGCGCCGGTGCAGATCGGCAACGGCTGGGGCACCTTCAAGTTCGTCATGTGATCCGCCGCTCCCGCCGCCGGTCCGCGCTCGGCGGACCGGCGGCGGACCGGTCAGACCAGCGGGCGGACCGAGTCGCGGATGGTGATGTGGGTGCCGAGCATGACGTGCCGGCGGGCCGGACCGGTGCGCTGCAACGCCAGCCGCACCGCCGTGCGCCCCAGCTCGTCGTGCGGCAGGTGCACGCTGGTCAGCGGGGTGGACAGGTCCTGGGCGAACGGGGCGTCGTCGTACCCGATGATCGAGACGTCGTCGGGGACGCGCCTGCCCGCCGCGCGCAGGGCGCGCATCGCACCGGCGGCCACGTGGTCGTTGGCGGCGAAGATCGCGGTGAAGTCCGTCCCGGCGGCCAGCAGCTCGTTGACGCGGTCGGCGCCGTAGTCGGGGCTGAGGCGGGGACTGTGGCTGACCAGGGCCGGGTCGACCGCGGCCCCGAACGCGGCCATCGCCGCGCGGTAGCCGGTGTCGCGGCCGTCGAAGGTGGTGTTGCCGACGGCGCCGCCGAGGAAGGCGATGCGGCGGTGGCCCGCCGACAGCAGGTGGCTGGTGGCGGCGAAGGCGCCGCCGGTGTTGTCGTACTCGACGGTGACCGCCGGGAAGTCGGGTGCCGGCGCCGGGCGGCCGCACAGGACCAGGCGGCTGCCGCCGTCCTCCAGGGCCTTGGCGTAGCGCCGCATCCGTTCGCGGTAGTCGTCGGTCATGGTGACGCCGCCGACCAGGATCACCGCGTCGGCGTGCTGCTCCCGCATCAGCTTGACGATCTCCAGCTCGCGGTCGGGGTCGCCGCCGGTGGTGCAGACCAGGCAGAGGCGGCCGGTCTCGGCGGCCTGGGCCTCGACACCCGCGGCGATGTGCGCGTAGAACGGCGTGGTCACGTCGAACAGGACGAGGGCGACGACCTTGGAGGTGGCGCCGGACAGGGCGCGGGCGTGCGCGTTGACGACGTAGTCGAGGTCGCGGACGGCGCGCTGCACGCGGGTCCGGGTGGGGCCGGCGACCGGGTAGTCGCCGGAGAGCACGCGCGACACCGTGGCCACCGACACTCCGGCGAGCGCCGCGACGTCGCGGATGGTGGGTCGCTTGGCGGTCATCACCAACCCCAGTCGGTACAGGACGAGCAGCGGAAACAGCCAGAGAAAGCGTTTACGCTACCCCTGCGCCGACGGGCCTGTCCACGCCCGACCGCGCCCGACCGCGCCGCCTCGACACCGGTGGACCTGGCTACTGTTAAGACGGCGTACTGCGGTGCGCCTGGCTATCGGAACCGTTTTCACGTCGACCTGCCACCGCGCGGGTCCGAGAAGGAGCCGCCGTGCTGATCCCCCAGCCCACGTCGTACGTGTCGCACCCCGGTGCGTGGACGCTGACCGCCGGCACGGCCGTCGAGGCGCCCGCCGAGATCGCCGCGCTGCTGCGCGAGCTGCTCACCCCGGCCACCGGCCTGCCCCTGCCGGACGGCCCCGGCGGTCTGGTGTTCACCGTCGACCCGGCCGCGGACCTGGGCGCCGAGGGTTACACGCTGACCGTGGACGGGTCGGGCGCGCGCGCCACCGCCGCCACGCTCGCCGGGCTGCGCTGGGCGGTGCAGACGCTGCGCCAGCTGCTGCCCGTCGCGGCGTACGCGGCCCAGCCCGGGCCCGGCACCGCCTGGACCCTGCCGTACGCCGAGATCACCGACCGCCCCCGCTACCCGTGGCGCGGCATCATGATCGACGTGGCCCGCTGGCACCAGCCGCTGCCGTGGCTGCACACCGTGGTCGACCTGCTGGCGATCCACCGGATGAACACGCTGCACCTGCACCTGACCGACGACCAGGGCTGGCGCTTCGAGTCGCACCGCCACCCGAGGCTGACCTCGGTCGGCGCCTGGCGCAGCGCGTCCCCGGCCGGGCACGAGCGCGACAAGCAGACCGACGGCGCCCCGCACGGCGGCTTCTACACCCAGGACGAGCTGCGCGGGCTGGTCGCGTACGCGGCCCGGCGCGGCGTCACCGTCGTCCCCGAGATCGACCTGCCCGGCCACACCGTCGCGGTGGTGGCCGCCTACCCGGAGCTGGGCAACTTCCCCGAGGCGCGGCACGAGACCGCGACCCGCTGGGGCATCCACGACCGGGTGCTCAACTGCGACGACGCCACCGTCCAGGTCATGCGCGACGTGCTGGACGAGCTGGTCGCGGTGTTCCCGGGCGAGCTGATCCACCTCGGCGGCGACGAGGTGCCGCCGAAGGAGTGGGTCGAGGGCGAGAGCGGGCGGGCCCGCATGGCCGAGCTCGGCCTCACCGACCCCGAGGACCTGCTCGGCTGGTGGATCAACCAGCTCGCCGACCACCTGCGCGGGCACGGCCGCCGGGTCGTGGTCTGGGACGAGCTGGTCGGCCGGGGCGTGCCCGCCGACGCGCTGATCATGGCGTGGCGCGGCGTGGACCGGGTCACCGCGGCCCTGCACGACGGCCACGACGTGATCGCGACCCCGTCCAGCCACGTCTACCTGGACTACAACGAGTCGATGGCCGAGGGCGAGCCGCCGTCGATCGGCTCCGGCCCCACCCCGCTGTCGACCGTGTACGGCTACGACCCCGAACCCGCCGACGACCCGCGCAACGGCCACCGGGTGCTCGGCGTCCAGGGCAACCTGTGGACCGAGTACCTGCCGAACCCGACCCGGGCCGAGTACAACCTGCTGCCGCGCCTGTGCGCGGTGGCCGAGGTCGGCTGGGGCACCGCGGGCGAGCTCGCCGAGTTCCGGCAGCGGCTGGCGGGGGCGCTGGCCCGGTTCGACGCCATGGGCGTGACCTACCGCCCGCTCGACTGATCGACATATCCTGCTGGACACCGCGCCGGTCCCGGTGCGGTGCCCAGCGGGGGAGGATGGCTTCATGCGTGCGGTGGTCTACGACCGGTTCGGTGCGATGCCGCAGGTCCGGGAGGTGCCCGATCCGGTGGCGCCGCCCGCCGGGGCGGTGATCCGGGTCGAGGCGACCGGGTTGTGCCGCAGCGACTGGCACGGCTGGATGGGCCACGACCCCGACATCGCGACCTTCCCGCACGTGCCCGGCCACGAGCTGGCCGGGGTGGTGCACGCCGTCGGCGACGGGGTGCGGCGCTGGCAGCCCGGCGCCCGGGTGACCGTGCCGTTCGTGTGCGGGTGCGGCTCGTGCGCCACCTGCCGGGCCGGGGACCACCAGGTGTGCGAGCGGCAGACGCAGCCCGGGTTCACCCACTGGGGCTCGTTCGCGCAGTACACCGTGATCCACCATGCCGACCTGAACCTGGTCGCGCTGCCGCCGGAGCTGTCGTACGGGGCCGCGGCGGCGCTGGGCTGCCGCTTCGCCACGGCGTACCGGGCGGTCACGGCGCAGGGGCGGGTCGCGCCGGGCGAATGGGTCGCCGTGTACGGCTGCGGCGGCGTCGGCCTGTCCGCCATCATGATCGCCACCGCGTACGGCGCCCGCGTGATCGCCGTCGACGTCTCCCCCGGCGCACTGGCCCTGGCCCACTCCCACGGCGCGGTCGCCCTGGTCAACAGTGCCGAGCACGACCCGGTCGAGGCGATCCGCGAGATCACCGGCAGCGGCGCCCACCTGACCGTGGACGCGCTGGGCAGCTCGGTCACCGCCACCGCCGCGATCCTCAGCCTGCGCCGCCGGGGGCGGCACGTCCAGGTCGGGCTGCTGCCGTCGGCGGTCGGCGACCCGGCGCTGCCGATGAGCCGGGTGATCGGCCACGAGCTGGAGATCCTGGGCAGCCACGGCCTGTCCCCCGCCGACTACCCGGACCTGCTGGCGCTGGTGCTCGACCGCATCCGCCCCGACTCGCTGGTCACCGCCCGGATCGGGCTCTCGGCGGTCCCGGCCGCGCTGGCCGCGATGGGCGAGCGCCCGCCGACCGGCATCACCGTCATCGAGCCGCAGCGCCCGGAGTGAGCGCGAGCGCCGCCACCCGACCCGGGTGACGGCGCTCGCCAGGCACCGGATCAGACGGGGACGCGGCGGCAGACGACGTTGTAGACCGGCGTCTCGACCACGCCGCCGGTGGTCACCGTCGCCTTGAACGAGTAGCGCTGACCGACCGTGCAGGCGGTCGAGACGCTCAGCTTGTTGTCCCAGCTCGGGATGTACACCCCGTTCATGCTCCACTTCACGCTGTCGGCGGCCGGACCGTACAGGTCGCAGGCGATGTTGCTGTAGCCCGACTCGCAGCCGACGGTGTGGGTCGCGGCCAGCGCCGGTGCGGCGCCGAACAGCGTCGCGCCGAAGGCCGCCAGGGCCACGCCCGCCCCGAGCACGGCAGAAGAGGTGCGCATCGATCCTCCACGGTGGATTTCATCGCGCCGGGATCTCCGGCCCGCCCAGTATCAGGCAGCTCCAGGCGCCAATCCATGCTCACATGTAAATGTTTGACAAGCCCTCGGTTCGGGGCGCGTCAGGCGTCAGCGCCAGGCGCCCCGCCAGCACAGGATGCTGCGAACAGGCGTCTCGACCACGCCGCCGACCGTCACCGTGGCCTGGAAGGTGTACCACTGGCCACTGGTGCACGCGGTGGTGATCGTCATCTGGTTGTCCCAGCTCGGGATGTAGGTCCCGTTCCTGGTCCACTGCACACTGTCGACCGGGCCGCCGCTCACCCCGCACTCGATGGTGCTGTAGCCGGACTCGCAGCTCACGGTACTGGTCGCGTGGGCCGCGGTGGGAACAGCCAGCGCCGCGCCGACGACGGCCACGGTCAGGCCGGCCCGGACGGCAGCGGAAGAGATGCGCATGGGTCCTCCAGGTGAAACTCGCGCCGGAGATCTTCCGGCGCACCGTGTATCGAATATCAAGAGTCTCCCGTTAAATAGCACAATGTAAATGTTTCGACAGCAGTGAGCCCGGGTGTGGGAAGTCGCACCCGGCGCGACCTCCCCCGGACCGGGGCGGCGGCGCCTTGTACGGTGATCGGGTGCTGTTCCGGACCTGGGACCAGCCGCTCCACGGGGCGGGTGACGCCACCGTCGAGGTGAGCGACCACGTCGGCGTACGCCACGTGGTGGTGACCCGACCTGAAGTGATCAAGCAGGTGCTGGGCGACCCCGACACGTTCCGCCCCGACAACGCGCTCGACGCGATCACACCGATGCCGGTGAGCGTGATGCGGGTGCTCACGTCGTACGGCTTCCGCCTGCCGCCGACCCTGGCCAACAACGGCGGCGCCAGCCACCCCGCCATCCGCGAGATCACCGCGCGGGCCCTGCACCCCGCTCGCGTGGCCGAGCAGCAGCCGTGGCTCACCGGCCTGGTGCGCCGCCGGGTCGCCGCCCTCGCCGCCCGGCTGCGCGCGGGCGAGCCCGTCGACCTGTACGCCGACCTCGCCGCCGACCTGCCGCTGCTGGTCCTGGCCCGGCTCGTCGAGCTGCCCTCAGCCGACGCCGCCGTGGTCAAGGAGTTCTCCCGGGCCGCGCTCGAACTGTTCTGGGCGCCGCTGGACGCCCCACGCCAGCTCGCGCTGGCCGACACGGTCGGGCGGTTCCACGCCATGCTGCGCGACTTCGCCGCCACCGCCGGGGGGATGGTCGGTGAGCTGCGCGAATACACGACCTCCCACGGCCTGCACCGGGACACCCCGGTCGGGGCGCTGTTCTTCCTGCTCGTAGCCGGGCAGGAGACCACCTCGCAGTTCCTGACGCTGCTGCTGCACCGGCTCACCACCGCACCCGCCGTGCTGGACGGGCTGGTCCGGGGCACGTACGGCGTCGAGGACGTGGTCGAGGAGGGGCTGCGGCTGGAGCCGCCGATCCCGACCTGGCGCCGGGTCACCGCCCGCGACACCGAGCTCGACGGCCTGCCCGTGCCGCGCGGCCGCAGCATCGTGCTGTGGCTGGCCCGCGCCGGTCACCACGTGGTGCAGCACCCGCACGACCTCGTGCCCGGCCAGCGCGGCTCCCGCCGCCACCTGGCCTTCGGCGCGGGCGCCCACCGCTGCGTCGGCGCCCAGCTGTCCCGCATGGAAGCCGCCGTCGTCGTCGCGGAGACCGCCCCGCTCCTACGCGGCGCCGAGGTCCTGCGCGCCCCCTGGTGCCCCGACAACCTCAGCTTCCGCATGCCCGACACCTTCACCATCCACCGCCCCTGACCGGGCGGCGGGTCAGTCCTCGTCGGGTTCGGCGAGCAGGCGGGGGTCGTCGCAGGTGCCGTGGAGGGCGGGGTGGAGCCACTCGGGGGCGCTGCGGCGGAAGACGCCCGGATCGATGTCGCCGGCGCCGTCGGGCAGCAGGCCGTACAGGTCGTCGGGCAGGTCGGCCAGGTTGGTGTAGTGGACCAGCTCGGGGCGCGACGGCCAGGCGCCGAGCACCGGGTACGCCGGGATGCTGCGGCGGTTCATCGCCTCCAGCGTCAGCGCGGTGTGGTTGAGCGTGCCCAGCCCGGCCCGCGCCACCACGATCGCGGGCGCCGACAGCGCCACCGCGAGGTCGGCCAGCGTCCACTGGGAGCCGCCGGGATGCACGCCCATCGGCACCAGCAGCCCGCCCGCGCCCTCGACCAGGGTCAGCTCGTGCTCGGCGGCGATGCCCTTGACCTGGTCGATGACGTCGAACATGTCCGGCGGGTCGACCTGCGCGACCCGGGCGGCGGCCGTCGGGGCGAGCGGGTCGGGGAACTCGTGCAGCGTCTCGACCGTGGCCGGGGCGGCCAGGCGGTGGACTATCTCCATGTCGGAGACCTCGCCGTAGGCCGGATCGACGCCGGTCTGCGCCGGTTTGACCACGGCGACGCGCAGTCCGGCCGCGCTGGCGGCGGCGGCCACCGCCGCGGTGACGATGGTCTTGCCGACCCCGGTGTCGGTGCCGGTGACCAGCACGATTCCCCGTAGCGCCGTGCTCACGGCCGTACCTCCACGATGATCTCCAAAGCCCGCGCGAACTCCGCCGCCGGCACCCCCGCGTTGACCGTCAGCCGCAGCCGCGACCGCTGGTCCGGGGTGGACGGCGGGCGGAAGCAGCCCACGGCCACGCCCTTGTCCCGGCAGGCCCCGGCCCAGGCCCACGCCTGCTCGGCCGAGTCGGCGGTCGCCGAGACCACGCCACCGGCGGGGTCGGTGACCTCCAGCCCGGCGGTGCGCAGGGTGTCACGGATCTGCCGGGCACGCTCGTGCAGCGTAACCCGCAGATCGTCGCGGACGGTGGACAGCTCCAGCGCGGCGGCGACCCCGGCGGTCACGGCCGGGGGCAGGGCGGTGTCGAAGATGAAGGTACGGCCCGTGTCGATCAGGTGCCTGACCAGCGCTTCCGGGCCTGCCACCACGCCGCCCGCGCCGCCCAGCGCCTTGGACAGGGTGGCAGTGACCACGACGTCGGGTTCGCCCGCGATCCCGGCGGCGACCACGCCCCCGGAGCCGGAAGGGCCGATCACGCCGAGGCCGTGCGCGTCGTCGACCAGCAGCAGTGCCCCGTGGGCGCGGGCGACGGCGTGCAGTTCGGGCAGCGGGGCCAGGTCGCCGTCGACGGAGAAGACCGACTCGGTGAGCACGACGGCGGGGCGGCCGGGGTGGGCGGCCAGCACCGCGGCGGCGGCGTCGGGGTCGGCGTGCGCGAACACGATCGTCTCGACCCCGGCCAGGCGGCACCCGTCGATCAGCGAGGCGTGGCAGTGCGCGTCGGAGACCAGCAGCGTACGCGGCCGGGACAGCGCCCGGACGACGCCGAGGTTGGCCAGGTAGCCGCTGGAGTACACCAGCGCCCGGTCGGTGCCGAGCCGGTGCGCGAGCGCGTCCTCCAGCGCGGTGTGCGCGTCGGTGCTGCCCCGCACCAGGCGGGAACCGGTGGCGCCGAGGCCGTACTCGGTGAGGGCGCGGGCGGCGGCGGCCACCACCTCGGGGTGCCGGGACAGGCCCAGGTAGTCGTTGCCCGCGAGGTCGGTCATCGCGTCGCCGCCGTCGCGCGGGCGCAACTCGCGCCGCAGTCCGGCGCGTTCGCGCAGCTCCGCCTTGCGGCGCAGGGTGCTCAGCCAGTCGCCCATCAACCCAACTCATCCACGTATCGCTCGGCCTTCGGCAGACCCGCCCTGGCCGCGTTGGTAGGGTACGCCCATGTCCACCAGCTCTTCATCCGTGCTCGACCGCGCCCGCATCCGTGTCCTCGAACAGGGGCTCGGATTGGAGGAGGCGGACATCCTCGCCGTCCTCCAGCTGCCCGACGAGGACATCCCCGCCGCGCTCCAGCTCGCCCACGAGGTGCGCATGCGCTGGTGCGGCCCCGAGGTCGAGGTCGAGGGGATCGTGTCGCTGAAGACCGGCGGCTGCCCCGAGGACTGCCACTTCTGCTCCCAGTCGGGCCTGTTCTCCTCACCGGTGCGCTCGGTGTGGCTGGACATCCCGTCGCTGGTGGAGGCGGCCCGGCAGACCGCGGCCACCGGCGCGAGCGAGTTCTGCATCGTCGCCGCCGTGCGCGGCCCGGACGCGAAGCTGATGACGCAGATGCGTGACGGCGTCGCCGCGATCAAGGCCGCCGTGGACATCAACGTCGCCGCGAGCCTGGGCATGCTGACCCAGGAGCAGGTCGACGAGCTGGTCGACATGGGCGTGCACCGGTACAACCACAACCTGGAGACCTGCCGGTCTTACTTCCCGAACGTGGTCACCACCCACTCGTGGGAGGAGCGCTGGGGCACCCTGAAGATGGTGCGCGACTCCGGCATGGAGGTCTGCTGCGGCGGCATCATCGGCCTGGGCGAGACCCTGGAGCAGCGGGCCGAGTTCGCCGCGCAGCTGGCCGAGCTGGAGCCGGACGAGGTGCCGCTGAACTTCCTGAACCCGCGGCCGGGCACCCCGCTGGGCGACCAGCCCGTGATGGACCCCAAGGACGCGCTGCGGGCGATCGCGGCGTTCCGGCTCGCGCTGCCGCGCACCATCCTGCGGTACGCGGGCGGCCGCGAGATCACCCTCGGCGACCTGGGCACCCGCGACGGCCTGCTCGGCGGCATCAACGCGGTGATCGTCGGCAACTACCTGACCACGCTGGGCCGCCCGGCAACCGCTGACCTGGACCTGCTGACCGAGCTGAAGATGCCGGTCAAGGCCCTGTCGGCGACGCTGTAGCCCGGGGAGCGACCGTGACCGAGACGACGGTGACGTACTGCGACCGCTGTGGTGAGGACGCCGCCGCAGCCGACCATACGGCGTGCCGGGCGGCGCGGGAGCTGGAGCCGCCGCGCTACTGCGCGCACTGCCGCCGCCGGATGAAGGTCCAGGTGGTCCCGACCGGCTGGTCTGCCGCCTGCTCCGTGCACGGCTCCCCCGCCTGAGGTTCGACGTCAAGAAGGGCACCTTCTCCATCGCATGGCGACGAGAAGGTGCCCTTCTTCCGGTCGTGGCCCTACGGGAGTGGGGCGTCCACGGGGAGCGCGATCAGGTCGAAGCGGGCCGCCAGCCAGGGAAGCAGCGTGCGGTAGGCCGTGATCGTGTCCGGCTTGCCGTTGTCGTGGGACAGGATGATCGAACCCGGCCGGACGTTGCCCTCGACGGCAGAGATGACGTGGTTCACCATCTTCGAGCCCTTGCCGAACGCCGAGGAGTCCCAGTCGCGCGGGTCGACGTGCCAGTAGATCGAGGCCATGCCCAGGTCCTTGGCGATCTGCACCATCTCGGCGGTGAAGTTCCCGCCCGGCGCGCGGAAATACGCGATCTTGGCGTCGGGCACGATGGCGTGGATCGCCTTGTTGGTGCCCGTGAGGTCGTCGACGATCGCCTTGTGGGTGCGCTTGCCCAGGTCGGTCAGGTGCTGCCACGAGTGGTTGCAGAGGGTGTGCCCCTCCGCGTAGATCCGGCGGACCAGGTCCGGCCGGTCCCGGGCCCGGAAGCCGACCAGGCAGAACGTCGCCTTGACCCCGCACTGCTTGAGCATGTCGAGGATCTTCGGCGTGTTGATCGGGTCCGGCCCGTCGTCGAAGGTCAGCGCGACGGCGTCGGTGCCGGTCCGCAGGATCGAGCCGGCGGGGCCGGTGCCGGTGGCCTGGGGGCGGTTGAGGGTGGCCTTGCCCGTACAGGAGATCGGGCCGCCGGCGGGCGTGGTGCTCTGGGTCGGCTTCGGGCTCGGCCCGCGCGTCGGGGACGGCGACGGGCTCGGCGAGGCACTGGGTGTCGGCGTGGGTGACGGCGACGCGGAGTCGGAGGGCGAGGGGGCCACGGAGACGGACGGAGCCGTGGCGCTCGGCGAGGCGACCGGGTCCTTGGTCGAGGTGCACCCGGCAAGGCCGAGCAGGACCACGACGGCGGACACCGCGATGCGACGACGCATGGCGGGACTCCAATGAGCGGGGGTGCAAAAGGGGTGAAGCTGTGGTGCGGGGGTGCAGCGTGCCCCGACCATAGACCATCCGGTCGCGCAGCACAGCCGCCCGATGGCACCGAAGTGATCCGCCCGACTCGCCCCGAAAGATCCATGGCAAGGGCAGGACCAGGGGGTACGGCCCGGAGCCGCTGGTCGCGGCCACATGTTACCGAGCGGTAGGAATCCGAGAGGTTTGTCACCGCCCTCAGACATCGGCGCAGGTCGACGGAGTGCACCGGATCGCGGGAGAGGAATTTCTCATTGCCCGCGCCGCTCGGGCGGCGGCAGAGTACCGACCAACTCGCGGCCCGGCCGGTGCCGCGGCTCAACGAGGAGGACCGGATGGCACCGCAGCTCGCCCACGGCACCGACTGGAGCACGACTCTCGCCCGCGCCGTCGCCGCCACACCCGAGGCGTTCGACCCCGCAGCGGGCTCGGCCACCCTGCGCAACCTGATCCAGGGCGACTGGCGGCCGATCGGCCGCCCCAGCCCGCTCACCACCGGCGTCGACGGGACCACCCTGGCGAACCTGTCGCGCCTGGACGCCGAGACCGCCCTGGCCGCCGTACGCCACGCGGCCGCCGCCCACCGCGACTGGGCCGCGACCCCGCTGCCCGAGCGCAAGGCCCGCGTCGCGGCCGCCGTGGACGCCCTCACCGCACACCGCGACCTGCTGGCCATGCTGCTGGTCTGGGAGATCGGCAAGCCGTGGCGGCTCGCCTGCGCCGACGTCGACCGCGCCCTGGACGGCGTGCGCTGGTACGCGGACCAGATCGACCGCCAGACGGCCGGGCGGGAGCCGCTGCCCGGCCCGGTCAGCAACATCGCCTCCTGGAACTACCCCATGTCCGTGCTGGTCCACGCCGAGCTGGTGCAGCTGCTGGCGGGCAACGCGGTCATCGCCAAGACCCCGTCGCAGGGCGGCGCGATCTGCCTCACCGTCGCGCACGCGCTGATGCACCGGGCCGGACTGCCCGTCACGCTGCTGTCCGGCAGCGGCGAGGAGCTGTCGGAGGTGCTGGTCCGCGCGCCCGAGATCGGCGCGGTCGCCTTCGTCGGCGGCCGCTCCAACGGCGGCAAGGTCGCGGCCGCGCTCCTGGACACGGACAAACGCCACATGATCGAGCAGGAGGGCCTCAACGCCTGGGGCGTGTGGGAGTTCTCCCAGTGGGAGCTGCTCGCCGGGCACCTGCGCAAAGGTTTCGAGTACGGCAAGCAGCGGTGCACCGCGTACCCCCGGTTCGTGGTGCAGCGCGATCTGGTCGACGAGTTCCTCGACGTCTACCTGCCCGTGGTCAAGGCGGTCCGGTTCGGGCACCCGCTGGCCGTGGCGTCGGCCGGCGACCCGCTGCCCGAGCTCGACTTCGGCCCGCTGATCAGCGCCGCCAAGGCCGAGGAGCTGCACCGCAAGGTGGAGGAGGCGGTCCGGGCGGGCGCGGTCCCGCTGCACCGGGGCAGGCTGTCGCACGGCCGCTTCCTCGACGGCCAGGACACTTCCGCGTACGCCGCCCCCACCGCGCTGCTCGCCCCGCCCGGCCGGTCCCGGCTGATGCACGCCGAGCCGTTCGGGCCGGTCGACACGATCGTGGTCGTCGACACCGAGGAGGAGCTGCTCGCGGCGATGAACGCCTCCAACGGCGCCCTGGTCGCGAGCCTGGCCTGCGACGACGAGGAGCTGGCGGGCAAGCTCGCCGGGGACCTGCAGGCGTTCAAGGTCGGGGTGAACCGGCCCCGCTCGCGCGGCGACCGCGAGGAGCCGTTCGGCGGCCGCGGCGCCTCCTGGAAGGGCGCGTTCGTCGGCGGCGACCTGCTGGTGCAGGCCGTCACCGTCGGCGGCCCCGACGAGCGCCTCTACGGCAACTTTCCGGATTGGACGGCGCTGCCGCCCAGCGTGTGAGCCGTGCCCTGCCCCTGGCGCCGCGACCAGGGGCGGGGCACCGCCCGTGCGCCCCCGCTGCGCCACGCGGTCGGTGCGAACGTGCCGCATCAACTAACGTGAGCGCATTCGGTCGGGGAGATCGAAACGCGGGGAGGGGATGCGCATGCCCGACAGCGGGCGTGATCTCGGAGCTGATCTGTTCCGGCTCTACACGATGGCCAAGACGAACCTGCCGGACGTCGCGGCCGAGTATGCGAGCGCCGCAGGTTCCGTGGGCGACACCGACAGCGGCCTGGCGGCCGCGTTCACCCGGCCCGCCCAGTTCGGCGGTCCGCAGGGCACGGCCTACCAGTCGTGGGTGGAACTGCGCGACACCGTGAAGCGGTTCCTCGCCGACACCGACGAGAACCTCGGCGAGACGGCGCAGGCGCTGCTGCTGGCCACCGACGCCTATGCGACGAGCGACTACACCGCCAAGGTGGAGCTCGATCGGCTGAAGCGAGAGAGCCAGGTGCCGTGATGACGACGATCCACACCGGACCGGGTGCGACGGGGGGACCGCGGTGAGTTTCGACCAGCTCATGCAGCACGCCACCGACATCGGCAACAAGGCGTTCGAGGAGGGGCTGGGGGAGCTGATGGGCACCCAGTCGCCCACCCTCGTCGCCCAGGAGCAGCCGAAGCTGATCAACCGCTGCTACGGCGAGGTGCCGCAGCTGTTCCAGCCGTTCAGCCAGATCCCTGACCCGGCGTCGTACACGCCGGCGATCGAGTCGCTCAAGCGGGCGCTGGGCAGGCTCTGCACCGGCCAGGACACCCGCGACCCGATCTCCACCAACGGCTCCAACTACTACGCCAACCCGGTGCTGGACAAGCTCAGCGCCTCGGGCGACTACATCGAGTCGTGGACCGGCAAGGCCGCGATGGAGTTCAAGGCCAACTTCATCGACCCGTTCCCGTCGGTGGCGCGCAACCAGTTCCTGCTGATCTCGGCGCTGAAGGCGGGGCTGGAGGCCGAGCAGGCCATGTGGGAGGCCGCGCGCAAGGACATCGACCAGATCGCCGAGAACACGCTCAAGGCGCTGGACTGCATGGACGACTGCTCACCCAAGGAGTGGGCGGTCACCTTCACGGCGGCCGCCGCGATCACCGGCATCCTGCTGACGATCCCCACCCTGGGCACGTCGGCGGTGGCAGCGATCTCGATCTCGACGGTCGGCGCCGCCGCCTGGGTGGCCGCCGCGCTGCCGCCCAGCCCGCCGACGCTGAACATCACCGGCGACCACACCAACGCCGTGCTCGACTCGATGCACGCCGCCGTGGACAAGGCGAGCCAGGTCATCAGCGAGACCGAGCAGCGGATCGCCAAGGCGATGGACAGCATCCTGGACGCGATCCACAGCCACCGCGACTACTTCGTCGCGCCGCGGCCGTCGCTGGCCGGGGCCACCAAGCAGAACATCACCAGGCCCGAGTACATGGGTTACTCCGACTGACGAAGGCGGTGCGAGCATGGGTCTGGGTGACCAGCTCGACGAGATGCGGGTCAGCGCCCGCTCTCCCAACGGCGAGATCTGGGCCGAGCTGACCGGACGCCGCGCGCTGCGGCTGGAGTTCATGCCCGGGTACTACGACCGGACGTCCGAGAACGCCCTGGAGGGGCAGCTCGCGGCGCTGTGCCGCCTGCTGTGGGTGGCCCGCACCCGCGAGGCCGAGGCGCTGGTCAGCGCCTCGGGCGGCGAGACGCTGACCCCGGCCCGGGTCCAGGACCCGGCCGGCCAGGCCTACTTCCAGGGCCTGGCGGCGATCGAGGCGCGGGGCGGCAGCGCCGACGGCAGCGTCTCGGTGGTCGCGACGCACGGCATGCGGGAGTGGCAGGTCCGCATCAGCGACGGCACGCTGCGCCGGTGCAACGAGGCCGAGTTCGCGGCACGGGCCGCGGAGGCGGCCGACAGCGTCGTGCGCGACCAGCTCGACCGCGTACGCCGCCTGCGCGTGGAGGTGTACCGCCCGGAGCTGCTGAACAGCCCCGGCTGAACCATCGCCGCCGGGGCCGCCGGAGCGGTCTGCCAGGCATCCCCTGTCGCGGGCTCACACCTCATGGGTTGTACTCACACCGTATGAGGTGTGAGCCCGCGAGATGAGGTGTGAGCCCGCGGGCGTCCGCATCATCGGACGCGGTCAGCCGAGTAGACGGCGCAGGCCGCGCTTGCGCACCGGTTCCGCCTCGGCCGCAGCCACCGCCACAGCCACCTCCCCGGCTGGCGCGGCGACGGAAGCAGGAGCGGCCGTGGGAGCGGCCGTGGGAGCGGCCGTGGGAGCGGCCGTGGGAGCGGCCGTGGGAGCGGCCGTGGGAGCGGCCGTGGGAGCGGCCGTGGGAGCGGCCGTGGGAGCGGTCGCGGGAGCGGGCGCGGGAGCGGGCGCCGAAACGGGCGCGGCGGCGGAAGCGGCAGCGGGGGCGGCGGCGCGCACCGTCACCGGGGGCACCGGGCCGGTGACCGGCGGCGCGGACTGGCCGGTGACCGGCGGCGTGGACTGGCCGGTGACCGGCGGCGTGGACTGGCCGGTGACCGTGGGCGTGGACTGGCCGGTGACCGGGCAGCGGGCGCCGGCGGCGACGGTGCGCTGGGCGGGGATCGCCGGTGCGGCGGCCTGCCACGGGCAGCGGGCGGCGCTGTCCAGGTAGAAGTTCGGCCGCTGGTCGGTCTCCGGGAAGTACTGGTGGAAGATCGGGCTCAGGCCGCCTGACATCGGCGGGACCAGCCACGTCCAGTCCCCCGGCGTCTGCCGGCCGGCCCGCAGCTCCCGTTCGACATGCGTCAGGAACAGGCGCGACTCGCTGTGGTGGTCGGTGATCCGTACCCCCGAACGCTCGAACGACCACAGCACCGCCCGGTTGAGCTCCAGCAGTGCGCGGTCGCGCCACAGCGTGGCCTCGCTGCCGGTGTCCAGGCCCAGCCGGGCCGCGACGACCGGGAGCTGGTCGTAGCGGTCGGCGTCGGCGAGGTTGCGCGCCCCGATCTCGGTGCCCATGTACCAGCCCGAGAACGGCGCGAGCGGATAGTCGACCCCGCCGATCGACAGCCGCATGTTCGAGATCGCCGGCACGGCGTGCCAGCGCAGGCCCAGCTCGGCGAACCAGCCGTACTCGGGGTGGGCCAGGGGCACCTCCAGCACCGAGGACTCGGGCAGCTCGTAGAGCCTGGGCTCGGCGTCGCCGGTCTGGAGCACGATCGGCAGCAGGTCGAAGGCGCTGCCCTTGCCGGTCCAGCCGAGCTTCCCCACCGCCTCGGTGAACTGCTCGTACTGCGGGTCGCCCACGAGCGCGCCGTCCCGGCGGTGCCCGGCGTACCGGATGAGCTGATCGTTCCAGGTGCGGGTGACTGGGCGGCCGGGGACCGCCTGCCCGAAGACGGAGATCACGGCGCGCAGCCTGCCCCGATTGTGCCCTTCACCGGTGGCCAGGCGCAGGTGCGTGACGAGGTCGTCGAAGATCTGGTCCTCGCCGCGGCGGGTCCGCCGGTCCAGCACGCTCAGGCTGCGCCAGTACACCCGCCCGATGCAGCGGCTGGCGTTGCGCCAGGCCATCCGGGCCCCGTGCACCAGCTCGGTATGGGTGTGCGTGTACGTGCCCAGCGCGTCGATCTGCTCGCGCACCGCGGCCAGCCGGGGCTCGACCGGCCCCAGCTTCGGCAGCTCGGCGTAGCAGGCCCGCAGGAAGTCCTCGGCCTCGGCGAAGTCGACGGGCCGGTCCGGATCCCACTCGCTCAGCGGCGCATCACGGTATCCGGTCGGCGGCGTGTGAGGGGCGCTCATGAATGAATGTTTGACCAGGTACAAGCATGGCGGTCGCACAATGTGTGCGACCGCCTACTCGGATGACAGCAGTCACTGGGAGTTCAGCGCGGCCGTCTCGGAAACGGCGATGGTGGCGCTCAGCAGGGTGCCGTCCCGGTCGAGGCGGGACGGGCTCGGCAGCCGCCGCATGGTGCGCAGCATGGCGTCGTTCTCGGCGTGGGTGTGCAGCGTGACCGAGCGGAACCCGGACGGTGCGGCCAGCCCGACCAGCCGCCGCAGCAGCGCGGTGCCGATGCCCCGCCGCTGCCAACCGTCCTCGACCAGCAGCGCGATCTCGGCGGTCTCGCCCTCGCCGACCAGGTTGGCCACGGCCACCACGTGCGGGCCGTCGGCCGCGGCCACCTCGGCGACCATGCTGACCCCGCGCGCCGGGGTCAGCAGCCGGGCCAGGCGGCTGCGGCCCGGACCCCGGGTGCCGCACAGGTAGCGCAGGTAGAGGCTGCGCTCGCCGCAGCGGCCGTGCATCGCGTCGACCGCGCCCAGGTCGTGGGCGCCCGCCGGGCGCAGCGCCACCTCGGTGCCGTCGGGCAGCAGCACGGTGGCGGCGGCCAGGCGCCGGGTCACCACGGCCCGGCACACCTCGACCAGCGCGTGGGCGCGGGCGAACTCGGCCGGAGTGAACGCCGGGGCCAGCCGGGTCAGCACGAGCGAGCCGCCGTCGCTGCACGGGTCGGGCAGGCGCATCGTGGTGTCGGAGTGGCCGCTGGCGGCGGCGCCACCCGGCTCGCGCCGGACCAGGCTGCCGCCGAGCAGCGCGGTCAGCGCCGTGGGCAGCGACTCGGGGTCGGCGGCCAGGCGGGCGGCCAGGGTCAGGGCCTGGGTGGGCGGGTCGATCAGGCCGTACGCGTCGGTGCGGCTGACCCATGCGTCGCGGCCCCGGCCGCGCTCGATCGCGGCCAGCAGCTCGGCCTCGCTCATCGCGTCGGGTGCGTCCACGACCAGGTCGTCGACGGCACCGAACTCGGTCGTGAGCACCTGGACCGCGAGGATGTTGACCGACCGCAGTGCCAGACTCGCCGTCAGCACCGCCAGAAACCCGGGACGATCGTCGACGGTCGCCCGTACCCGCCACAGCGCCATGACCCGCTCCTATTCCCGCCGGAGCAGCCGCCCGGTCTGGGCGACCTCCGGCGTCAGGAACTCAGCGTGCGCCCGCCGTGTTTCCGGGCGGTTACACGTCTTTATCAAGATCTAACTATGCCCGAGGTCACAGGTTGCGGCGTGGTAAAGCAGGTCAGACGGCCGACGCGGGCTCCTCCGACGAGCGCTCGCCGACGGCGGTGCGCGGCGCGGGGGCCTTGGCGGTGTCCAGCCGGTCGCCCACGATCACGGCGGCGGCGCGCACCAGCTGGGCGACCCGGTCGACCTCGGTGGCGTGGAAGGCGGCGACCGGCAGCTCGGCGTCGGCCGAACGGGCCACCACCAGCACCAGCCCGGACCGGCCGAACGGCGCCACCGCATACCGGGTGCCGTCGACGCCGGTCATCGCCCGGGCGCGCAGTGGCGTCACCTCGGGCAGCCGCAGCTGCTGCGGGGCGCGCCAGCTGGCGTACAGCACCGGCGGGGTGACCGGCTTGTGCCGCAGCGCCCCGAGGGCCAGCACGTCGTCGACGCCCTGGCGCACCTCGACCCCGACCGACGAGCCGCTGCGCACCGCCCAGTCGGCGGGCACGCGGATCGCCATGGCCCAGTCGGCGGCCAGCAGTGCCGGGACGGTGTCGACCAGCGTGGCCAGGCCCTCGTTCGGGTTGGCGGCGATCTGGGTGAGCAGCTCGGCGTCGAAGGCCCCGGCCACCGGCGCGCCGATGGCCCGCCAGATGCCGTCGACCCGCACGCCCGGCATGGCGCCCAGCCCGGCCCGCAGGCGCTCGACCCCGGCCCCGCCCGGCCACACCACGGTGAAGTCGTCGATCGCCCGGCCACCGAGGCGCTCCAGCACCACGACCTGGACGATGTCGGCACCGGCGACGCCGAGCGTGCGCGCGACCTGGCCGAGCGAGCCCGGACGGTCAGGCAGTGCGACGCGGACCCTCAGCAACATGGCGGCTCCCTCCGGACGAGCGGCGCGCAAGCGCCGGAACTCTGCCCGAGCTTGCTCTATTACCGTTTCGTACGTATTGCGGCGCCGTATCCGCGAGGAAGAATCTCGATCAGTGAGAATCGCAGGTCAGCGCCGCCCGAACGGGGAAGCGCCGCCATTGCCGCCACCCGGCCCCACCCCCGAACGCCGTCGCCTCGCAACGACCGGGGTGAATGCCTCACCCGCCCGTCACCGGGCGGACCATCATCTTCCACGCCCGCGTCGATCCCCGTCAACCGAACGTCCATCTAGCGGGCGAACCCCCCGAAGATCCCCCAAAGATCACCCCGACCCCCGGCCCGAAGATCAGCCGAGTTGCCGGGCAATCGGGCGAAAGACCCCTCAAGATACGCCCAGTTGCCAGGCAACTCGGCTGATCTTTAATGCGGCGGCGGCCCGGTGGAGGGCGCGGGGTGGGTGCGGTGGGTCAGGCCGAGTTGCGGTGGACCAGGTGGGTGTCGAGGAGGATGTGGTTGGGCTCCTCCTCGCCGCGGATGCGGGAGAGCAGCAGGCGCGCCATGTGCCGGCCCATGTCCTCGACGGGCTGGTACACCGTGGTCAGCGGCGGCTCGGTCTGGCGGGCGACCGGCGAGTCCTCGAAGCCGACCACCGCGACGTCCTCGGGCACGCGCCGCCCGGCGTCGCGCAGCGCGCGGAGGGCACCGGCGGCCATCAGGTCGGAGGCGACGAAGACCGCGTCGAGATCGGGGCGGCGGGCCAGCAGCCGGCGCATCGCCTCGACCCCGCTGTACTCGCTGAAGTCGCCGAACTCGATCAGCGGCTCGCCCGCGGCGGCCTGGACGCCGGCCCGGTAGCCGACCAGGCGGTCCACGCCCACGCCGAGGTCCTGCGGGCCGGCGATGGTGGCGACCCGGCGGCGGCCCGCGTTGAGCAGGTATTCCACCGCGATCCGGGCGCCGTTGACGTTGTCCATGTCGACGTAGGAGATCTGCTGGTCGATGCTGACCGGGCGGCCGCCGAGCACGGCGGGCAGGCCGCGCTGGCGCAGCAGCTGCGGCAGCGCGTCGGTCTCGTGCAGCGACAGCAGCAGCACGCCGTCGACGTGCTGGCTGGTCAGGTGGTGCTCGATGCGCTGGCGCTCGGCGGGCGACTGGGCCATGGCCAGCCACAGCTGGAGCGAGGTGTCGGCCAGGGCCGAGGAGACGCCGCGCACTATTCCGGCGAAGAACGGCTCGGCGAAGACCCGCTCCTGCGACTCCGACACGACCAGCGCCACCGAGTCGGTGCGCTGGGTGACCAGGGCGCGGGCGGCGCGGTTGGGGACGTATCCGAGCTCCTTGATCGCCTCCTGGACCGCGGAGCGGGCCTCGGGGCTGACCTGGGGCGAGCCGTTGACGACGCGCGAGACCGTGCCGCGGCCCACACCGGCCAGCGCGGCGACCTCGTCCAGCGTCGGTCTGCCCGCAGACCTCGTGCGCTGCGTCGTCATTGCTGCTCCTTATTCATGTCTAGCCGTCCGGGGGCCGATCGTCACGGCCCCCGGACCGCTGTCGTCAGGCGGCGAGCCCGCCGCGCCGGATCACGTCCGCGTACCAGTGTGCACTGGTCTTGGGCGTACGAACCTGAGTGTCATAGTCAACATGGACGATGCCGAACCGCCGCGAGTAGCCCCAGGCCCACTCGTAGTTGTCAAGCAGCGACCACGCGAAGTATCCACGCAGGGGCACCCCCGCCGCCATCGCCTGGTGGCACGCCTTCAGGTGGGCGTCCAGGTAGGCTACGCGATCCGGGTCGGGAACGCTCCCATCGGCCGCGACCTGGTCGTCGTAGGCGGCGCCGTTCTCGGTGATGTACATCGGGATCGGGCCGTACTCGCGGTGCGTGCGGGTCAGCAGGTCGACCAGGCCGTCCGGGTCGACCTCCCAGCCCATCTCGGTCACCGGCAGATCCCGGGTCAGGAATCGGACATGCCCGCTGCCCGGCCACGCCGACGCCGCGCGCCAGTGCGACTGCGGCAGGCCGTCGTCGGCCGGACCGGCCACGATCTGCCGGGTGTAGTAGTTCACGCCCAGCATGCTCAGCGGCTGGCTGATCACGGCCAGGTCGCCGTCGTGCACGAAGCCCCAGTCGGTGACCTCGGCCGTGTCGGCCAGCAGGTCCGCCGGGTACTCGCCCCGGAAGACCGGGTCCAGGAACACCCGGTTGCCGACGCCGTCGATGCGGCGCACGGCGTCGTGGTCCTCCGGGGAGTCCGTGTACGGCGCCAGCGAGTGCAGGTTCAGCGTGAGGCCGATCTGCCGGTCGGGCACCGCGGCGCGGATCGCCTGGACGGCCAGGCCGTGGCCCAGGTTGAGGTGGTGCGCCGCCGCGAGCGCCGCCGCGCCGTCGGTGCGGCCCGGGGCGTGCACGCCCGAGCCGTACCCGAGGAAGGCGCTGCACCAGGGCTCGTTGTGGGTGGTCCAGAACTTGACCCGGTCACCGAGGGCGTCGTGCACGAGCCCGGCGTACTCGGCGAAGCGGTAGGCGGTGTCGCGGGCGGGCCAGCCGCCGGCGTCCTCCAGCTCCTGGGGCAGGTCCCAGTGGTACAGGGTCAGCCAGGGCTCGATGCCCTTGCTGAGCAGGTCGTCGACCAGGCCCCGGTAGAAGTCGAGGCCTTTCTGGTTGGCCGGACCGCGGCCGCCGGGCTGCACCCGGGGCCAGGCCACCGAGAAGCGGTACGACCGCAGCCCCAGCTCGGCCATGAGGCGGACGTCGTCGGCCCTGCGGTGGTAGTGGTCGCAGGCGACGTCGCCGTTGTCCCCGTTGAGCACCTTGCCCGGGGTGCGGGCGTAGGTGTCCCAGATGGACGGCGTCCGCCCGTCCTCGAAAGCGCCGCCCTCGATCTGGTAGGAGGCGGTGGCCGCCCCCCAGAGGAAGTCCTGGGGGAAGGCCACGGCCGGCGCGGCGAGCTGGGGGTGTTGCTGAGTGGTCACGCTTTTACTGCACCTTCCATGATGCCGCCGATGATCTGGCGACCGAAAACGACGAAGACGAGCAGCAGCGGCACCGTCGCCACCGCCGTCGCCGCGAACACCTGTGCGTAATCGGTGTAGTACGCCGACGACAGCAGCGCCAGTGACACCTGCACGGTAGGCGTGTCGGAGTCGAGGATCGCGTACGGCCACAGGAACGAGTTCCAGGTGTCCATGAACGTCAGCAGGCCGAGCACACCCGCGGCGGGACGCAGCGCCGGTGCGACGACACTCCAGAAGATGCGGAAGGTGCTGCACCCGTCGACGCGGGCGGCCTCGATCAGCTCGTCGGAGATCGCCGAGCTCGCGTACTGGCGCATCATGAACACGCCGAACGCGGTCACCATGAACGGCACGATGACGGCCTGCAGGGTGGCTCCCCAGCCCCAGTCCTGCATCATGCCGTACAGCGGGATGATGGCCAGCTGCGTGGGCACCATCATGGTTCCGACGATAGCCAGCAGCAGCAGGTTGCGGCCCTTGAATCGCAGCTTGGCGAAGGCGAAGCCGGACAGCGCGGAGAAGAACACCACGCTGATCGTGACCGCGCACGACACGATCACGGAGTTGACCAGGCCGTAGATGAACGCGGCGTGCTCGTTGTCGAGCACCCGGCCGAAGTTCTCACCGAAGTCCGCGCCGGGGGTGAACGGCGGCGGGACCGCGTTGATGACCTCCAGCTTGCGGGTGGCCACGATGAACATGAAGTAGAACGGGAACAGCGACAGCAACGACGCCAGGATCAGGGCACCGTACGTCAGGGGACTGGCCTGCCACAGCCGTTTCGAACCAGAGGTCATGTCAGGCTCCTCACTTGACCGAGCGGCGGATCAGCAGGTAGTTCACGCCGGACACAAGGATGATCATGATGAACAGGGCCCAGGCGATCGCGGATCCGTACCCGAACTGAAGGTCGTTGAAGCCCTTCTCGTACATGTACATCGCGATGGTCTGGAATTCGCGCTGCGCGCCGCCCAGGATGCGGCCGTCGCCGAAGATCACCGGCTCGGTGAACAGCTGCAGGCCGCCGATGGTCGACACCGTGACCACGAAGATCAGGGTCGGCCGCAGCTGCGGCAGCGTGATCGACCAGAACTGGCGCCACTTGCCGGCGCCGTCCAGCGACGCGGACTCGTAGATGTCCTTCGGGATCGCCTGCATCGCGGCCAGCAGGATCAGCGTGTTGTAGCCGGTCCAGCGCCAGTCGACCATGGTGGCGATCGCGGACCAGGAGCTCCACGTCTCGCCCTTCCAGTCGATCGCGTCGACGCCGAAGAAGCCGAGCACCCAGTTGACCAGGCCGAAGTCGCGGCGGAACAGCACCGCGAAGACGATCGCGACCGCCGCCACCGAGGTGACGTTCGGCGCGACGATCATCAGGCGGAAGAACATGCGCCCGCGCATGTTCTGGTTCAGCAGGTTGGCCAGGAACAGCGCGCCGAACAGCTGCGGGATGGTCGCCAGCAGGAAGATGCCGAACGTGTTCTTGACGGCGTTCCAGAAGTATTCGTCGCCCATCAGGGCGGTGAAGTTGTCGAACCCGGTGAAGGTGTGGTCACCGATCAGGTTCCAGTCGTACAGCGCCATCCGGGCGGTCTGGAGCACCGGGTAGATGCCGAAGACGGCGAACAGGAGGAAGAACGGCGCGACGTAGATGTACGGCGAGTACTTGATGTCCCAGCGCGAGAGCTTGAAGCGGCGGCTGCTGGACGACGCGCGGTGGGTATCCGGCTTGACCAGCTGAGGCGGCGCGGGAGGTGCCGAGAGGCTCATGGTGATTCCCTTGCTCGTGACTGCACAGGAGGCGGTGAACAGACCCGGTGGCGCTCGGGAAGAGCGCCACCGGGGCCGCTGTGCGGTTCAACTCAGATCAGAACGCGCCCTGAACCTTCGCGTCCTTGATCGCCTGGTCCCAGGCCGCCTGGGCGGACAGGCGTCCGGCCTCGTAGGCCTGCAGCGCGGGCTCGAACGCCCGCTCCTTCACCGAGGAGTGCTTCGGGCCGATGGTCACCGGCTTGAGGGTCTTGGCGCCCTCACCGAAGATCTTGCCGACCGGCGCGTTGTTGAAGTACGGGTTCTGGTACGCCTGGAAGTCGGCGTTGCCCAGCGCCTTCAGGTTCGAGGGCAGCGGGCCCTTGGCCTTGAACGCGGCGACCTGGCTGTCAGCGTTGGTCAGGAACGCGGCCAGCTCGGCAGCCTCCTTCGGGTGCTTGCTCTGGGTCGGCACGGACAGCCAGGAGCCGCCCCAGTTGCCGCCGCCGCCGGGAACCGAGGCGACGTCCCACTTGCCCTTGTTCGCGGCGCCCGAGTTCTGCTCGATGATGCCGAGCATCCACGACGGGCACAGGGTCGCGGCGAAGGTGCCCTGCTGGAAACCGGCCTGCCACTCGGCGGACCAGGTGTTGGTCTTGGCGGTCACCTTGGCGTCGGCCAGCTTGAGGGCCAGGTCCCACGAGGTCTTCACGGCCGGGCTGGTGTCAGCCACGACGTTGAAGTCCTTGTCGTAGAACAGGTCGCCACCGACCTGCGACAGGCTCGCGCTGAACGCCGTGGTCACGGTGTCGAGCAGGCCCTTGCCGGTCTTGGTCCGGTACTCCTGGCCGACCTTGATGAAGTCGTCCCAGGTCGGCCACAGCGCGGAGACAGCCTCGCGGTCGGACTTGAAGCCCGCCGCCTCCAGCAGGTCCTTGCGGTAGCACATGGCCAGGCCGCCCACGTCGGTCGGCAGACCGAGCAGCTTGCCGTCCGAGGTCTTGCCGATCTCGTACTTCCACGGCAGGTAGTCGGCCGACTTGTCGCCGACGTACTGCGAGAGGTCCACCCAGTTGGCCGCGTTGGCCTTGAACTCGGTGATGATGCCCTCTTCCAGGGCGGTCACGTCGCCGGCGCCCTTGTTGGTCGCCAGGTAGCGGACCAGCTTCGGCCGGTAGTCGCCCAGCTGGGCGGTCTTCCGCAGCTCGATCTTGATGCCGGGGTGGGAAGCCTCGTACTGCTTCACCAGGTCGTCGTAGCCGAACTCACCGAAGGTGTCGACCACAAGCTTGATCTCGCCGGGAGTGCTCGGCTCATCGTTCTTCTTGGTGCACGCAGCAAGGCCGCCAATGGCGGTGATCGCGGCGAGTGCGGCCACCGCGAACGTGCGGCGGCGCGGGGTGACGCCCATCCTGACCCCTCTCAGGTCGTCGAATGTGCAGGTGGGGGCTGTTTCGTAGAGATCAGCACAACCCTGTTCTGTGGCCTGGACCACAGAGTCCGGGAGCGCTCCCATGAGATTGCCGTCAGGTTACGCAGGTGTCAAGGGGAGTGATGGGAGCGTTCCCATTCTGTTACCTATGTCACTGCATGATCATCCGGGCGTACGCAGCGTGTTTCCGCCATGAGGGAGGTTGCGGGCCAGTTTTATTCGTACGAGTGGCCACCCGGTGCTCGGCCGTTCGTCCGATACGCTCCGAGCATGGCCGCAGCGCGCCGAGCGACCCCCGACGAGATCGCGGTCGGGCTGATCAACCTGCCCGAGCGGCGGTACGACCCCGTACGCCAGATCCGCAGCCGCGTCTGCTACGGCCTGGCCATCCTCGCCGCCGTCGTGCTGCTCGTCATGGCCGACCGCAACGGCTACCGGGACGGCGCCGACGGGAAGATGAGCTGGCTGGACGCCCTCTACTACGCCACCGTCACCCTCTCGACCACCGGCTACGGCGACATCGTGCCGGTCAGCCCCAGCGCCCGCCTCGTCAACGCCGTCGTCATCACCCCGCTGCGCATCGCGTTCGTGGCCATCCTGGTCGGCACCGCGTTCGAGGTGCTCACCCGCCGCTACCGCGATCAGCGCCGCCGCGACCGCTGGAGGACCACCTTGCAGGGGCACACCGTCGTCATCGGATACGGCACCAAGGGCGTCAACGCCATCAAGCAGCTGCTCGCCACCGGGCTCAGCCCGGACCGCGTCGTCGTCGTCGACACCCGGCCGGACAACGTCGCCGAGGCCAACCGCGACGGATACGCCGCCGTCCTCGGCGACGCCACCCGCGACGCGGTCCTCCGGCAGGCCGGCGTGCCCACCGCCGAGCGGGTCATCATCGCCGCCAACCGCGACGACACCGCCGTCCTGGCCACCCTCAGCGCCCGCCAGCTCAACCCGACCTGCCTGGTCGCCGCCTCGGTCCGCGAGGCCGAGAACGAGCCCCTGCTGTTGCGCTCCGGCGCCGACGCCGTCATCACCTCCTCGGCCGCCGCCGGGCGGCTGCTCGGCGTCGCCGCCCAGTCGCCGCTGGTCGGGGAGGTCTTCGCCGACCTGCTCGTCCACGGCGACGGGCTGGAGCTGGCCGAGCGACCGGTGCGGCCCGAGGAGGTCGGCCGCGCGCCGCGCGACTGCCCCGAACCGGTGGTCGCGGTGCTCCGGCACGGCAGGGCGATACCGTATCCGCAGGTCAGCTTACTGACTGAGGGCGATCGGGTGGTCGTCGTCGGCAGCCGTCCCCGGGTCGGCCCGCCGCCGGAGACCGTCGTCGTCGCCGTCGAGCCCGACCAGCCCTGAGCCCGCAGCCCTGAGCCGCAGTCCCGAGCCACCCTGCCTCGCCGCCGAGGGAGTTGCCATGATCTGCAAGGAGTGCCGCGAGCAGCGCCACGACCGCTGCCGCGGCGGCACCTGGTGCGACTGCCAGCACCGTCCCGCCGAACCCACGCCCCCGGTCACCGGCCCGCCCGGCGAATGACTCCGCCCGCCGCTCCTCGGCCCGCCCGCGCCCCTGCGTCGCCCGCGGGCCGCGCCGGGCATGGTCGAGTGCAGTTTCGGGGAAAGTGCTGGAATCCGGTGCAAGATTCGTGCACTTTCCCCGAAAGTGCACTCGACCATGGCGCCCCGCACGGGGACCCGGCTGAGGGATGGAGAGCGGATGCGGTCTGCGGCGGATGTCGACGACGGCGAGCTGGCGGCGTGGTACGGCCGGGCCGACCGGCCATGGCTGCGGGCCAACTTCGTGACCAGCGTGGACGGGGCCGTGGCGGTCGCCGGGCTGTCGGCGGGGCTGTCCGGTGCGCAGGACCGGCGGCTGCTGAAACTGCTGCGGATGCTCTGCGACGGGCTGCTCGTGGGGGCGAACACACTGCGGGCCGAGCAGTATCGGCCGCTGACCCTGGACGCCGACCGCAGGGGGTGGCGGGAGGCGCGCGGGCTGGTGCCGTACCCCCGGCTGGTGGTCGTGTCCGGCTCGCTCGATCTCGACCCCGACCTGCCCGCGCTGGCCGGCGCCCCGGTCCGGCCCCTGGTGCTGACCGGGCCGGACGCGCCGGCGGCCCGGCAGGAGCGGCTCGCCGAGGTCGCCGAGGTCGTGGCCGCGCCCGATCTGCGGGCGGGGCTGGCCCTGCTGCGCGGGCAGGGCCTGGGGCAGCTGCTGTGCGAGGGCGGGCCGACGCTGCTCGGCGCGCTCACCGCGGCCGACCTGGTCGACGAGCTGTGCCTGACCGTGTCCCCGCTGCTGGCCGGGGCAGGGGCGAGCCGGATCACCGCCGGATCACCGCACCCCCCGCGTCCCCTGACGCAGGTGCACGCCCACACCGACCCGGAAGGCTTCCTCTACCTGCGCTACACCCGCCCCGCGTCCCCGCAGCCTGCCCACGACCGCTGAGCTCCGGCCGCCCCGACCACTGAACTCCCTGCGAGGCAGCCCGCCCCCGACCGGTGAGCTCCCTGCGAGGCAAGCTGCCCGCGACCGGCGAGCTCACTGCGAGATCGCTGTCTCCGGTCATTTCCGGCTCCCCAGCTCCACCTTCTGACCGCGAACGCCGATCATCCGCCCGGCAGCCCGCCGACACGCCGCTGCGCGGCTCGCGCCACCCCGACTTTCATAGACATTGGCCTATTACGAAGAGTTTTTCGCGATCATCTTCGATGTAATAGGCCAGCGTCGATTTAAAACGGAGCGGGAGCGGGGCGGGCCGGGAGCGGGAGCGGGCCGGGACGCGTCGGGTGGGCGGGGCGCTGTGGTGGTGGGTGGTCGGCGGGTTAGTGGGGTTAGTGGGGGCGGGCGAAGCCGCCGAGGTGGCGTTCGCGGGCGAGGGTGAGGTGGTCGCGCATCGCCGTCTCGGCGCCGTCGGCGTCCCCGGCGGCGATCGCGGCGGCGATGCGCCGGTGCTCGTCGGCGGTCGTGCCCGCCTGGGCGTACGGGAAGAACAGCCGGTGGATGTGCAGGTGGGCGTGCAGCCGCACGATGCCGTCGCGCAGCAGCGTGTTCCCGGCGGCCTGTGCGATCCGGTCGTGGAAGGCCGCGTCGAGCGTGGTGAACGCGGCGTGTGCCCGCCACGCGTCGGAGTCGGGCGCGGCCGGGGCGGCCTCGGGCGCCGCGTCGGCGACGATGCCGTCGCGGGCGTCGGCGGTGGCCCGCTGGGCGGCCCAGCGCGCGGCGGCCGACTCCAGCAGGATGCGCATGTCGAACATGTCCATGAACTCCTGCCGGGTGAGCAGCGGCGACACCGTGTATCCGGCCAGGGCGCGCTTGCGGACCAGGCCGTCGGACTCCAGCCGGGCCAGGGCCTCGCGGACCGGGGTCGCCGACACCTCCAGCTGCCGGGCGAGCGAGTCGATGTTGACGCGGTCGCCGGGGGCGAGGGTGTGTTCCATGATCAGTGCGGTCATGGTCTCGTAGACGTCGTCGCCCAGGGTCGATCGGCGCAGGCGCGGGATCGGAGCGGGTTGGGCCATGGGAAGCATCCTAGGTTCGTCCATCCACGATCATGAGAGCGCGCGGCCGCGCCAGGCGACGCCCTCGGGGTACGCGAACCGGGCCAGCGTCTGCGGCCGCAGTTGCGCCGAGAAGCCGGGCGTGAGCGGCACCCGGTAGGCCCCGCGGTGCACCACGACCGGGTCGACGAAGTGCTCGTGCAGGTGGTCGACGTACTCGATCGCGCGGTCGGTGAGGTCGGCGGAGACGGCCACGTAGTCGAAGACCGCCAGGTGCTGGACCAGCTCGCACAGGCCCACTCCCCCGGCGTGCGGGCAGACGGGGCGGCCGAACGCGGCGGCCAGCAGCAGGATCGCCACGTTCTCGTTGACGCCGCCGACCCGGCACGCGTCGAGCTGCACCACGTCGACGGCGTCGGCGCGCAGCAGCTGCTTGAACACCACCCGGTTGGCGACGTGCTCGCCGGTGGCGACCCGGATCGGGCCGCCGCCGGGACCGGCCGTGGCCAGGGCACGGCGGATGTCGGCGTGGCCGAGGATGTCGTCGGGGCTGGTCGGCTCCTCGATCCACCAGGGGTCGTACGGCGCGAGCGCCCGCATCCAGGTCACCGCCTCGTCGACGTCCCACCGCTGGTTGGCGTCGACGGCGATGCGCACCCGGCTGCCGACCGCCTTGCGCACCAGCGCCAGCCGGCGCACGTCGTCATCGAGGTCGGCCCCGACCTTGAGCTTGAGCTGGCCGTACCCGTCGGCGACGGCCTCCTTCGCCAGCCGGGTCAGCTTCGCGTCGTCGTAGCCGAGCCACCCGGCCGAGGTGTGGTACGCCGGGTAGCCGCTCGCGATGATCTCCTCGGTCCGCCGCGCCCGCCCCGGCTCGGCCGCGACGAGGATGTCGCGGGCCTGCGAGCGGGGCAGCGCGTCGGACAGGTAGCGCCAGTCGACCAGGTCCAGCAGCTGGTCGGGAGGCATCTCCGCGAGCAGCCGCCAGACCGGCTTGCGGGCGAACCGGGCGGCCAGGTCCCACGCCGCGTTGATCAGCGCGGCGGCGGCCAGGTGCATCACGCCCTTCTCCGGGCCCAGCCACCGGGTCTGCGAGTCGTGGGTGAGCCGGCGGGCGAACTCGCCCAGGTCGTCGACGCCCTGCCCGATCACCAGCGGGGTCAGCGAGTCGATCGCGGCGCAGACGACCTCGTTGCCGCGCCCGATGGTGAAGGTGAACCCGTGCCCCTCCAGCTCGGTGTCGGTGGACAGCACGACGTACGCGGCCGAGTAGTCCGGGTCCGGGTTCATCGCGTCGGACCCGTCCAGGTCCCGCGAGGTCGGGAAGCGGATGTCGTGGGTCTCGACGGCCCTGATCCTCATCGGACCTCCTGCGGCAGCGGCGCGTGGATGAGCCGGATGATGCGCTGCGACATCTCGTCGTAGGCGCGGGTGTTGGGCAGCGTGCCCTGGATGCGGCGGTCGGCCATGACCGCGATCCGGTCGGCCAGCGTCACGATCTCGGGCAGGTCCGAGGAGATCAGCAGGATCGCCCTGCCCTGCGCGGCCAGGTCCGCCAGCAGCTCGTGGAACGCCGCCTTGGTGCGCACGTCGATGCCGACGGTCGGCTCGTCGACGATGAGGATGTCGCAGTCGGCGGCCAGCCACTTGGCCAGGCTCACCTTCTGCTGGTTGCCGCCGGACAGCTGCCCGGCGAGCTGGCGCGGCGACGCGAGCCGGATGCCGAGCAGCTCGGTGTACCGGTCGACGAGGTCGCGTTCGGACCGGTCGGCCAGCAGGCCGCCCTTGGCCAGCCGCCGCCACACGGTGACGCCGACGTTGCGGGTGATCGGCTGCTCCAGGAACACGCCCTCGCCCTTGCGGTCCTCGGACACGTAGCCGAGGCGGTGCTCGCGCAGCGCCTGCCCGACGCCGGTGATCCGGGCGGGGGTGCCGTGCACGGCGACCTGTCCCGCCGTGATCGTGTCCAGGCCGAGCAGGGCGCGGGCCAGCTCGGTGCGGCCCGCGCCGACCAGGCCGTAGAGCCCCACGATCTCGCCCTTGGCGACGGTCAGGTCGAGGTCGCGGTGGCCGTGGCCGGTGCTGACGCCGGTCAGCGCCAGCGCGGGCACGGCGTCGCGGTCGACGGTGCGGGCGCCGAGCTCGGCGGCGGCGTGCGCCCGGCCGACCATCAGGTCGACGACCTGGTCGCGGGTGTAGTCGGCCAGCGGCTGCCCCTCGGCGACGCTGTGCCCGTCGCGCAGCACGGTGACCGTGTCGGCGACCGCGAACACCTCTTCGAGTTTGTGGCTGACCAGCACCACCGCGTGGCCGGTGGCGGTCAGCCGGGTCACGATGCGGTACAGCCGGTCGGCCTCGTCGCCGGTCAGCGACGCGGTCGGCTCGTCCAGCAGCAGCACCCGTGTGTCCACCGACAGCGCCTTGGCGATCTCGACGAGCTGGGCCTGCGCCACCGACAGGTCGCCGACCCGGGTGTCCGGGTCGAGGTCCAGGTCGAGCTGGTCCAGGCAGCGGCGGGCCTCGGTCCGCATCCGCCTGCGGTCGACCATGCCCAGCCTGCGGGGCAGGTGCTGGAGCGCGATGTTCTCGGCGACGGAGAACTCGGGCACCAGGTTGCGTTCCTGGTGCACCACGCCGATCCCGGCCCGCAGCGCCTCCAGCGGGCTGCCGAACTGCACGGGCACGCCGTCGAGCAGCACCCGCCCGGCGTCGGGGCGGTACACCCCGGTCAGGATCTTGACCAGGGTGCTCTTGCCGGCGCCGTTCTCGCCCAGCAGCGCGTGCACGCTGCCGGGGCGCACGGACAGGGTGGCGCCGGACAGGGCCCGTACGCCGGGGAAGGACTTGGTCAGGCCCTCGGCCAGCAGCGTCACGACGACCTCCGGGAGAGTTTCTGGCGTACGGCCCCGACCAGCACCGCGCCGAGGACCACCGCCCCGACGATCAGGTCGACCCAGCGCCGGTTGATGCCGAACTGGGCCTGGGTCACGTCGACCAGCCGCACGATGAACGCGGCGACGCTGGTCCCGAGCACGCTGACCACGCCCCCGGCCAGCGCGACGCCGCCGATGATCGGGGCGGCGAAGCTGGGCAGCAGCAGGTCGTCGCCGATGGTGGCGTTGACCGAGCCCGACTGGGCCAGGGTGAGCACCGCGGCGACCCCGGCGAGCAGGCCGGAGACGGTGTGCGCGACCAGGATCGACCGGTCGTTGGAGACGCCGGACAGCCGGGCCGCGAACGGGCTGCCGCCGCTGGCCAGCAGGTGCCGCCCGGCGACGGTGCGCGCGAAGAACAGCCACACCGCGACGGCGACCAGCACCGCCGCGAGGAACACGACCGGGATGCCCGCCAGCGAGGCCTGCCCGAGCCGTTGCAGGCCGGGCGAGTAGTCCTGATACGTCCGGGGACCGTTCACGCCGTAGCGCAGCCCGTCGACGATGGTCATCGTGGCCAGGGTGACGATGAAGGCGTTGATCCTGGTCCGTACCACGAGAATGCCGTTGGCCAGGCCGACCAGCGCGCCCAGCAGGAGCGCCCCCGGCACCGCCAGCACGGCGGGCCAGCCCGCCTCCAGCATGAGCCAGGCCGACACCATGGCGCAGAAGCCGGTGAGCACGCCCACCGACAGGTTCATCTGCCCGATCGCCAGCACCGTCATCTGCGCCAGCCCGATCACCATCGGCACGGCCAGGAAGCGGAAGAACGCGGCGAGCGTGCCGGAGGTGAGCATGTTGCCGTCGGTGGCGATCGTCAGCGCCACGAACCCGATCAGCGCGATCGTGACCAGGGTGAACTCGGAGCCGCGGACGGCACGGCGCCAGCCGCGCCGGGGCGCGGTTGCCGAGGTCGGCACGGCGGCGTCCGCCGCCAGGGTCTCGGAGGCGGTCATGCCGGAACTCCCCGCTTCTCGGCCACCACGTGGCGCACCCGGTCCAGCGACAGCGCGAGCAGCAGGATGAGGCCGATGTAGAGCTTCAGCTCGTCCACCTGGAACTGGAGCAGGTTCAGGCCCTTATAGATGACCTGGACGATGGCGGTGCCGAGCACCGTGCCCAGGACGCTCACGGCACCGCCGACCAGCAGCGTGCCGCCCAGCACCGGGGCCAGGAACGAGGGCAGCAGGAACCCGTCGCCGATGCTGGCGGAGAAGGCGCCGTTGTTGGCGGCGAGCAGGAACCCGGCCAGGCCCGCGAGCACACCCGACAGCGCGTGCGCCTGGATGATCCGGGACCGCACCGGGATGCCCGACAGCGTCGCGGCCTTCTCGCTGGCCCCGATCATCAGCACCTCGCGGCCGACCCGCGACCAGCGGAACAGCAGGCCCACCAGCAGTACGGCGACCAGGGCGTACGGGACCTGCAACGGGATCGGCGGGCCGCACACGTCGCCGACGCAGTAGTCGGCGAAGGTGTCGCTGCGCATCTCGGCCATCCCGGCGGGCTGCCCGGCGAAGGCGACGCCCTCGGTGAACGTGGCGTACAGCAGGGAGACCAGGCCGATCAGGGCGAAGTCGAGCGCGAGGGTCACCACGAAGGAGTTGACTCCGGTGGTGGTGACGATCAGCCCGGCCAGCGCGCCGAGCAGCCCGGCCGCGGCCATCCCGGCCAGCAGCGCGACCGGCAGCGACACGTCGAACCGGTCGTGCACGAGCCCGGCGGTGAACGCGCTGAACGCGGCCATCCGGCCGACGGCCATGTTCATGTGCCCCAGCGAGAGGACGGACAGCTGGGCGAGGCCGACCACGGCGTACACGCTGATGTCGGCCTGTAGCGGCACCAGGGTCAGGTAGGTGTTGAGGAAGCCCGGTCGCAGCGTGGCGAACAGCGCGACCAGGGCGATCAGCAGTACGACCAGGCCGATGCGGGGGTTGGCCCACAGCGGCAGGGCTCGGGGCGGCGGCGGGGATGGTGCGGGTGGCGCGGCGTCGGTCACGGCGGTCTCCGGGAGGGGGTCGGGACGGCGCGGCGACGTCGTTGATCAGCCGAGTTGCCGGGCGATCGGGCGTATCTTGCGGGATCATTGCCCCGATTGCCCGGCAACTTGCGCAAACAGCGATCAGCGCGCGCCGACGCGCCGGGGCGGTACTACTTGCAGGTGAGGTACTTGGAGTCGAAGTCCTGCTTCAGGGAGTCGGTCTTGGCCTGGCGGTCGTTGTCGTAGGTGCCGACGTTGGCCGTGGTGACCACGAACGATCCGGAGTCGATGATGACCCCGGGGGTGGCCATCGTGCAGCCCCCGGCCAGCTTCTCCAGCGCGTACGAGCCGACGTAGCCCTGGCCCAGCGGGTTCTGGAGCACGGTGGCGGCCACCGAGCCGTCCTTGATGCCGTCGATGATGGTCGGGTCGTCGTCGATCGCGATGACCTTGATCGGCAGCTTGGCCTGCTTGACGCCGCCGGCCGCCGCGACCGCCGGGTTGTACGCGGTGGTGACGATGCCGTTGA
Organism: Catellatospora sp. TT07R-123; assembly: GCF_018327705.1. Lineage (NCBI taxonomy): Bacteria > Bacillati > Actinomycetota > Actinomycetes > Micromonosporales > Micromonosporaceae > Catellatospora > Catellatospora sp. TT07R-123. Next base: position 3,225,976 of record NZ_BNEM01000002.1, read on the forward strand.
CCTGGGTGCCCTTGGCCGCGAGCAGGTCGGCGACGGCCTTCTGCGCGGTCTGCAGGTCCTTGTCGATGTCGGTGATGGTGTCGAGCAGCTTCACCTTGCCGCCGGTCTCGTCGACGGCCTTCTGCACGCCCGCGATGCGGCGCTGGGTGTTGGAGTCGACCTTGTTACCGGTGAGGTGGACCAGGTTGCCCTGGCCGCCCATGGCCTCGATCGCCGCCTTGGCCGCCTTGTACGCGGCCTCCTGCACGTCGGTCGACAGGCAGAAGTCGGCCTCGTTCTTGTCGCCGGCCGGGCAGGACGCCAGCGACGCGACGTGGAAGCCCTTGCCCTTGAGGTTGGTGAAGGTGGCGTTGATGTTCTCCGGCGCGACGCCGAAGATGCCGAACGCGTTGTAGCCCTGCGCGGCGAGCGAGGTCAGCACGTCGTTCTGCTTGGTCTGGTCCCAGCCGGCGGTCTCGTTGTAGGTGACGTCGCCGAGGCCGAAGTCGGCCTTGGCCTTGTCGCCGGCGCTCTTCCACGGCTGGAAGTACGGGTGTGCGCCGCCGGGGACGAGCGCGACCTTGACCTGGGCCGGGGTGAGCGCCGACGACCCCTTGTCCGGGTCGTCGGACTTCTTGGTACACGCGGCGGCGGCGAGGGTGAGCAGCATCGCGACGCCGATGGTGGAGCCCAGTCGAACCAACGGTCTCATGACCGGTTCCTCCCTGGATGAATGATCGGGTTATCGGGGGGACGAGCAGCGGGTCTTGGAAATCCACGATCCTATAGGATATTTCCTAGATGTTTACTCGGTCACGTCGGCGACGTCAACCCCTTCCCGGGCGCGCAATTCTCAGTGATCACTTGCATATGCCCCGAGCAGCACGAACGCCCGGACTGGCCGATGTGGCCGGTCCGGGCGTCCGCGGTACGGGGGTCAGCTCGTGGCCAGTTCGAACTTCTCCCAGGTGCCGATGGCGGTGCGGTTGGCGATCAGGGGCGCCGCCCCGGCGTTCTCGGCGGTGACGTAGCGGCCGTTGGCCTGCGCGCGCAGGCTGAAGCTGCCGTCACCGTTGTTGACCAGCGCGAACGTCTCCCAGGCGCCGACCGCGGTGCGGTTGGCGATCAGGGGCGCCGCCCCGGCGTTGTCGGCCGTGACGATCAGGCCGTTGGCCTTGGACCGCAGCGCGATGTTGCCGCCGCCCAGGGTGATCTGGTCGTACTGCTCCCACGGGCCGATGCCGGTGCCCTTGGCGATCAGCGGGCTCGCACCGGCGTTGTCCGCCGTCACGAACCTCCCGTTCGCCCTTGCCCGCAGCGCCAGGAAGGACTGCTGCGGGGGCGGGCTGAACCTGTTCACCCAGTAGCGGGTGCGGTCCAGGTACGCCGTCTGCGACGCGGTGCCCGTGGTGCCGTAGGCGCCGACGTACGTCAGGTAGCCCTGGCCGCCGGGCGGGGTGGCGCTGGCGGGCTCGATGACCGAGCCCTCGTGCCACTCGTTGAACGAGGTGATCGAGACCCAGGTCGGCGGGCCGCCGTTGGCCGGGTTCAGGGCGTTGTCCCATTCCCGGTCGTAGGTGGCGCCGTTGTCCCGGTTCAGGGTCGGGGTGGTGTTGCCGGGCACGGCCCGGTCGTCGACGTACCCCGGGCCGACCGAGGGCGCCCAGACCAGGCCGTTGGCCTTGCAGAAGGCCGCGGCGTTCGCCCAGCCCGGCGCGGACGCCCCGGCGATCGCGTCGTACGTGTACATCCCGCCGAAGCCGGCCGTCTTCGAGGTGTCGGTGGTCTGCGCCAGGATGATGTTGGCGCTCTTCAGCGGGGCGATCGCCGACCAGTCGGCGATGCGCAGGCTCTCGAACACGTAGAACGCGGGCCGGTTGCCGTGCCCGGCGTCGCGGTAGTACGCCGGGTGGCCGCCGTAGCGGGAGTTGAGGTAGCCGACGTCGGAGACGGTCGAGGCCGCGGTGCGCCCCGCGTACGGCTCCAGGTGCCAGGCCACCTTGATGCCCTGCCGGGCGGCCGCGTCGAGCACCATGGGGACCAGGCGGTCCTCGTAGGAGCCCTGGCCCCACCAGCTGTAGACGATGACGCCGACCCCGGCCTGGGCGATCCAGGCCATGTGCTGGTCGACGGCCGCGACGGCGCCCGAGTCGTACGCCCCGAGCACCGGGTACAGGTTCGCCCCGATGTCGCCGGGCGGGGTGTGCCCGCCCTGCTGCCAGTGCCGGTACGACCCGTTGACCGCCGGGCTGCCGTACCAGGAGTAGTAGAAGATGTGCACGTTCGGCGAGACGGGCGGCGCCGCCTGCGCCGGGGTCGGCAGGACCACGGCGAGGCCGAGCAGCAGCGCGCACGCCGCGAGCAATCGGAAGAGCTGCTTCATGAGCGCCTGCCTCCTCACGAGGTGACCAGGTCGAACTTCTCCCACGCCCCGATGGCCGCCCGGTTGGCGATCAGCGGCTCGTTGCCGTTGTTCTCGGCGGTGACGTACTGCCCGTTGGCCTGCGCCTTCAGGCTGACGCTGCCGTCGCTGTTGGTGATCAGCGCGAACGTCTCCCAGGGGCCGACGGCGGTGCGGTTGGCGATCAGCGCGGCCGCGCCGCTGTTCTCGGCGCAGACGTACAGCCCGTTGACCTTGGCGCGCAGCGCGATGTTGCCGCCGCCGAGGTTGACCAGGTCGTACTGCTGAGCCAGCGCCACGGTGGTCGCGCTGGCGATCAGCGCGGTGCTGCCCGCGGTGACGTACTTGCTGTTCACCCGGGCCTTCCAGGTCGTCACCGGGGTGGCCCCGCCGGTGGCGAAGGTGAACGCGTCGACGTCGAACAGGTTGCCCGCGCCGCCCTTGAACACCAGGTACAGCGTGGTCGGGCCGGACGGGGCGCCGGACAGGCCCGCTGTGACGTTGGTGAACGTCTCCCAGCTGCCCGTGACCGGGACGGTCACCGTGCCCAGCAGGGTGCCGGTGGCCGAGCCGGTGCGGACCTCGATGATGCCGCCCGCGCCCGCCGAGGCGGCCCGGACGGTGATCGAGGTGGCGTTGGACAGGTTGTACGGCGTGTACGCGATCCAGTCGCCGTTCTCGATGAACCCGGCGGTACGGCCGCCCTCGGCCGCCGCGTGGTCGGCCAGCTGGACGCCCGACTGCGAGCTGAAGTGCTCACCCTGCCGGTGCTTGGGCTGCAGGGTGCGCACGGTGCGCGAGGTCAGCCCGCCGTTGTCGGTGTAGCTGGCGTCGAAGACGCCGAAGATGTTCGCGGCCGCGTCGTGCTCGCCGTCCACCGGGACGGTGATCGAGCCGGTGCAGCCGGTCTTCGAGGTGATCTGGTGCGCGTGGCTGTCGTGGCCGAGCGAGTAGGTCACGGTCACCTTGGTGCAGTTGACCGTGCCGTCCTCCGGGTCGGTGACGCTGACCTGGAACGGGATGGTGTCACCGAAGTTGAACAGCTGCCCGTCGCCGGGAAGCTGGAGGTTGACCGTGGGCGCGGTGTTGCCGACCGTGATGACCAGGCTCGCCGTGCCGGACAGGCCGCCCGGGTCGGTGACCTTCAGCGTCGGGGTGTACGTCCCGTTGGTGCTGTAGGTCTTGGTCGGGTTGGCCGCCGTCGAGGTGGTGCCGTCGCCGAAGGTCCACAGGTAGCTCAGCGCCCCGCCCTCGGGGTCGGAGCTGCCCGCCGAGGAGAAGGTGACGGCCAGCGGCGCCGGGCCGGAGGTCTTGTTCGCCGAGGCGACCGCGACCGGGTTGCGGTTGGCCCCGGCGATGTACTCGACCCGGAACAGGCCCGCGTTGTTGGAGCCGGTGCCGTAGTCGAGCACGTAGAGCGCGCCGTCCGGGCCGAAGGCCATGTCCATGACCTGGGTGCCGGTCCACGGGAAGGCCGAGATCTCGCCCGGGGTGCCGTCGGCGTTGACGGCGATCGCCTTGATCCACTTGCGGCCGTACTCGCCGGCGAAGAAGCGGCCGTCCAGCGACTGCGGGAACTTGACGTTCGAGGTGGAGGAGGCGTTGTAGCGGTAGACCGGGCCGCCCATCGGCGACTCCGAGCCGGAGCCGAACTCCGGCGGCGTGCCGGCGTCGCCGGCGTACCGGATCCAGGCGGGTTTGGCGGCGGGCAGGGTGCCCTGGCCCGTGTTGCGGAACGAGTTGTTGGCCGGGCCGCCGGAGCAGTTGAACTTCGCGCCGGTGCTGTTGCTGGCGAAGTTCCACTCGTTGTACGTCTCGGTGGTGGTGTTCGTGCCGGTGCAGTACGGCCAGCCGTAGTTGCCCGGCGCGGTGATCCGGTCGAACTCGACCTGCCCCTGCGGGCCCCGGTTGGCGTCGGTGGTGCCCGCGTCCGGCCCGTAGTCGCCGAGGTAGACGATGCCGGTGGCCTTGTCCACGCTCATCCGGAACGGGTTGCGGAAGCCCATCGCGTAGATCTCGGCGCGGGTGTTCGCCGTGCCGGGCGCGAACAGGTTGCCCGACGGGATGGTGTAGGTCCCGTCGGCCTGCGGCTTGATCCGCAGCAGCTTGCCGCGCAGGTCGTTGGTGTTGCCCGCGGACCGCTGCGCGTCGAACTGCGGGTTGCGGTCGGTCCGCTCGTCGATCGGGCTGTACCCGGCCGAGTCGAACGGGTTGGTGTCGTCGCCGGTGGTCAGGTACAGGTTGCCCGCGGTGTCGAAGTCGATGTCGCCACCGACGTGGCAGCACTGGCCGCGGTCGTTGTCGACGGTCAGCACCACCTTCTCGCTGCCGAGGTTGAGCGTGTCGTCGGCGTTGAGGGTGAACCGGGACAGGTTCAGGTGGCCCTTCCACGCGTTGAAGTCCGCCGCGGTGCCGGTGGTCGGCGCGTCCCCGGCGGGGGTGCTCAGCGTCGGGGAGTAGTACAGCCATACGTAGCGGTTGGTGGCGAAGCCGGGGTCGACCGCGACGCCCTGGAGGCCCTCCTCGTCGTGGGTGTAGACGGTGAGCTTGCCCGCCTGCTTGGTGTTGCCGTTGACGTCGGTGACCCGGACTGTGCCGTCCCGGGCGGTGTGGATGACCGAGCGGTTGGGCAGCACCGCCAGCGACATGGGCTCGCCGAGTTCGGCCGAGCCGGACGCCAGCGACACCTGCTGGTAGTCGCCTGCCGGGATCGGCGCCGCCAGCGCGGTGGTCGGCGCTCCGGCCGACACGACCACGGTGGCCGCGAGGGTGGCGACGGCGGTGAACCACAGCCGCCGCCGAGGGATGTGCCTCATGCGGGTTCCTTCCGGTGGGGGGTGCCCCGGCGCGCTCGGGCACGCGCCGGGGCGGGGGTGGGAGAGGACGGAGCTAGCTGCCGTAGACCTCTAGCTCCCAGAGGGAGTAGCCGTACTGGGTGAGGGCGCGCTGGGTGCCGTAGACGCGCACGTAGCGGCCGGTGCCGGTGAGGGTGACGTCGTCCACGCCGCCGTCGGAGGTCGTGGTGCTGTAGACCGTGGTCCAGGTGGCGTTGTCGGGCGAGGTCTGGATCTGGTACGCCTTGGCGTACGCCGCCTCCCAGGTGAGCTTCACCCGCTGGACGCTCTTGCTCGCGCCCAGATCGACCGAGATCCACTGCGGGTCGGCGTAGGCGCTGCCCCAGCGGGTGGTGGCGCTCCCGTCGACGGCGTTCGCGCCGTTGTGGGCGCTGCCGGGTTCCACGCTGGAGACCGCGACGGGCCGGTTGAGCGAGAGCAGCTGCGGGCCGGTGGCCGGGGTGCCGTAGACGTTGAGGTCGAACAGGGAGTAGCCCCACTGGGTGGCGCGCTGGGTGCCGTAGACACGCACGTAGCGGCCGGTGCCGGTGAGGGTGACGTCGTCCACGCCGCCGTCGGAGGTCGTGGTGCTGTAGACCGTGGTCCAGGTGGCGTTGTCGGGCGAGGTCTGGATCTGGTACGCCTTGCCGTAGGCGGTCTCCCAGTTCAGCCGCACCCGGTTGAGCGCGTAGCTCGCGCCGAGGTCGACGGAGATCCACTGCGGGTCGGCGTACAGGCTGCCCCAGCGGGTGGCGGAGTTGCCGTCGACCGCGTTCGCGCCGACCAGCACGTTGCCGCTCTCCACACTGGAGGTGGCGGTCGGCCGCCCCTGGGCCAGGTCGGTGGGCTGCGGCGTGCTGCCGGCCTTGATCCGGATGTTGCGGTAGTTGATGTCGGCGCCGGCGCCGTCGTTCTGTACGCCGATGTAGCCGGTCGCGATGTTGCGGGTGCTGGTGTAGTCGTTGATCTTCACGCCGTTGAGCCAGATCTCCACCCGCTGGCCGTGCAGGCCGATCTCGTACGTGTTCCACTGCCCCGGCGGGTTCAGCGCGGCCGCGCGGGCCGTGGTGTCCGGCGCCTTGAGGCTGTACACGCTGCCCGTGGTGCGGGTGACGTCGGCGTCGGTCGCGTCGATCTGGATCTCGTGGCCGAGGTTGACCGGGTTCCACGGGTCGCCCTGCGGATCGGGGAAGCCGATGAAGACGCCGCCGTTGTCGTCGCCCGGCATCATCCAGTCGAGCTTCAGCGAGTAGTCGCTGAACGTGCGGACCGGATACCACAGCAGGCCCATGCCGCCGAACGAGGTCAGCGTGCCGTCGGCCAGGGTGAACCCGCCCGGACCGGCCATCTGCCACTGGTTGAAGCTGTTCTGGGTGCCGTCGAACAGCGCCGTGTAGCCCGTCTCCGGGCGGCAGTCGGCGGGCTTGGACCCGGCCGCGATCTGGATGCCGCCCAGCAGCATGGTCCGGAACAGCGGGTCGGCGTAGGTCTCCTCGGTGTGACCGAGGCCGGTGTACCAGGAGCGGCCGCCGCCGTAGTTCTGGCACCAGGTGATCGGGTGGTCGCCCATGGTGCCGCCGGAGTACGACGACTCGACCAGGCTGGCCAGCACCTTCGCGTTGGCGCGCGGGTTGGTGCGGTAGTTGTACCACTCGTCGGTGCGGGTCCAGGTGCTCGGCAGGTGCGAGGTCGAGCTGTTCGACCGGTCCTCGACCGCGATCGTGGCCTGCTGGGTCGCCGGGTGCGACGAGAACCAGGCACCGACCAGGCCGCCGTACCAGGGCCAGTCGTACTCGGTGTCGGCGGCGGCGTGCACGCCGACGTAGCCGCCGCCGGCCGCGATGTAGTTCTGGAACGCGGTCTGCTGCGTGGCGTCCAGCACGTCGCCGGTCGTCGACAGCCACACCACCGCCTGGTACTGGGCCAGGTTGGTCGCGTTGAACTGGGTCGCGTCCTCGGTCGCGGTGACCGAGAAGCCGTTGGCCGAGCCCAGCGCCTGGATGGCGGCGATGCCGTTGGGGATGGACGAGTGCCGGAAACCGGCGGTCTTCGAGAACACCAGCACCTTCGTCAGCGGCGCGGCCTGCGCCGTGGTGGCCGGAGCCGCCGCGGCCAGGCCCGCCACCAGCGCGACGCCGGTGAGCAGGGAAAGGATTCGCCTCTTCATCACTTCTCCTTCGGAGGTGGGGAGGCGGCCGGGCGGCCGCCTCCCCGAGGGGTGCGGCTCAGGAGCCGTAGACGTCGAACTCCCACAGCGAGTAGCCCCACTGGGTGCCGCGCTGGGTGCCGTAGACGCGCACGTAGCGGCCGGAGCCGGACAGCGTGATGTCGTCGCCGCCGCCGTCACCGGTGGTGGTGCTGTAGACCGTGGTCCAGGTGGCGTTGTCGGGCGAGGTCTGGATCTGGTACGCCTTGCCGAACGCGGTCTCCCAGCTCAGCACCACCCGGCTCAGCGACTTCACCGAACCCAGGTCCACCGAGATCCACTGCGGGTCGCTGTACGCGCTGCTCCACCGCGTGGTCGCGTTGCCGTCCACCGCACTCGCCCCGACCGTGCCGTCGGCGACGCTGGAGACGGCGGTGGGCTGGTTGCGCGACAGCAGCGTGCCGCCGCCCGTCGCCGGGGTCCCGTAGACGTTCAGGTCCCACAGCGAGTAGCCGTACTGGGTCAGCCCGCGCTGGGTGCCGTAGACGCGCACGTAGCGGCCGGTGCCGGAGACGGTCAGGTCGTCGACTCCCCCGTCGCCCGTGGTGGTCGAGTAGACCGTGGTCCACGCGCTGCTGTCAGGCGAGGTCTGCACCTGGTACGCCCGGCCGAACGCCGCCTCCCAGTTGATCCGCACCCGTTCCAGCGCGTAGGTCGCGCCCAGGTCCACGGTGATCCACTGCGGGTCGCTGGCGTACACGCTGCTCCAGCGGGTGGCGGAGTCGCCGTCGACGGCGTTGCCCGCGACGTTGGCGCCCGCCTCGGTGCTGGACACCGTCACCGGGCGGCCCTGGGCGCGGTCCGGGTTGGTGTCCGGGGTGCCGACGCCCGCGCCGGTGAACGTGTAGCTGTCCACGTCGAACAGCGCGCCGGTGCCGGTCCCGGAGAAGACCAGGTACAGGTCGTGCGTGCCGTCGTCGGGGCGGGTGACCGCGCCACTGACCTCGGTGTAGTTGTCCCAGCCGCCGGTGCCGGGCACCGTCAGGCGGGCGACCTCGGGGCCGGTCGGCGAGTCGTACCGGAACGACACCGTGCCTCCGGCGGCGGCCGAGCTCACCCGGGCCTTGACCCCGGTGATGCCCTTGAGGCTGACCGCGTGGTGGCGGACGTTCTCGCCGTTCTGGATGTCGCCGAGCCGCTTGCCGCCCTCGGCCGCGGCCTGGTCGACCACCTTCGGCCCGTTCAGGGTGACGAAGTGCTCGGCCTGCCACTGCTTGGGCCACAGGCTGAGCTGCTTCTCGCCGGTCAGCGCCACGGTGCCGCTCGCGCCCCGGTCGGTGTAACTGCCGCGCAGCACGAAGAACAGCACCGAGTCGGGCCCGGCGTGCACCGGGCCGGTGTTGACGGTGAAGCCGCAGCCGGTGCCCTGGCCCTCCTCGTGCGCGTGCTCCTGGTGCCCGAGCGCGGCCCGGACCACCACGTTGGCGCAGGCGATGGTGCCGTCCTGCGGGTCGGTGGCGGCGGCGGTCGAGGTGAGGTTGTCGCCCCAGTTGAACAGGCCGCCGTCGGGGACGCCGCCCACGGTCACCGTGGGCCGGTCGTTGCCGGCCACGATCGGGACCAGGGTGGTGCCGGAGCGGCCGGTGCCGTCGTTGACGGTGAGCCGGGCCCGCTTGTCGCCGACCGTGGTGTACGTGAAGCTCGGGTTGGCCGCCGTCGAGTCGGTGGTCCCGTTGTTGTCGAAGTCCCAGGCGTAGGTCAGCGGATCGCCATCGGGATCGGAGCTGCCGGTGCCGTTGAACTGCACGGTCAGCGGGGTCAGGCCGTTGTCGCGGTTGACCGTGGCCACGGCCAGCGGCGAGCGCCCGCCCGCCACGTAGTTGATTTTGTACAGCCCCGCCGCAGCGTCTCCGGAGAAGTAGCCGTTGCCGTACTCCAGCAGGTAGAGCGAGCCGTCGGGGCCGAACTCCATGTCGATCGGGTGCACCAGCGGCATGCCGGAGACCACCGGCTCGATCACGGTCGGGTTCCCGGTGACCGGGTTGCCGTTGTCGAACTGGATCTCCTTGATCCAGCTCCGGCAGTACTCCGTGATGATCAGCTTGTTGTCGTAGTAGGCCGGCCACTTGTACGGCGAGTTCAGCCCCGCGTTGTAGTGGTAGACCTCGGCGTGGTTGGGCGAGCCGCAGCCGCCCGGGTTGTCCAGCGCGGGCCACTCGCGGCTGCCGCCGTGCTGCTCCCACACCAGCGCCGACCGGGTCGGCGGGAGCTGCTGGAGGCCGGTGTTGCGGGGCGAGTTGTTGACCGGGCCGGTCGACCCGCCGCACGGGAACCAGCCGCGCGGGGCGTTGGCCGCGAAGTCCCAGTCGTTGTAGGCGGTGTTCGGGCCGCCGCAGTAGGGCCAGCCGTAGTTGCCGGGGCTGGTGGCACGGTTGTACTCGTCGTAGGCGGCCGGGCCCCGGTTGGCGATGGTGGCGCCCGCGTCCGGCCCGACCTCGCCCCAGTACAGGGTGTTGCCCGCCTGCTTGTCGACCCAGATCCGGTACGGGTTGCGGTTGCCCATGGTGTAGATCTCGGGCCGGGTCTGCGCCGTGCCGACGGGGAACAGGTTGCCCGCCGGGATGGTGTAGGTCCCGTTGCTCTCCGGGTGGATCCGGTTGATCTTGCCCCGCAGGTCGTTGGTGTTGCCCGCAGTGCGCTGGGCGTCGTACTGCGCGTCGCGGTCGGTGCGCTCGTCGATCGGGGCCATGCCCGCCGAGTCGCCGCCGGAGTTGGTGTTGTCGCCCACGGCGAAGTACAGGTTGCCGTTGGAGTCCCAGGTCATCGACCCGGCGGAGTGGCAGCACAGCCGCCGCTCGGTCGGCCACTCGATCAGCTTCGTCTCGCTGGCCGCGTCCAGCACCAGCGTCGAGGTGTTGAAGGTGAACCGCGAGATCCGGTTGACCAGCGGCGTCACCGCCGGGGAGTAGAACAGGTACACCCAGCGGTTGGTCGCGAACTGCGGATGCAGCGTGATGCCGATCAGGCCGTCCTCGAAGCGGGCGTCCAGCGCCAGCGTCAGGGCCACGGTCGTGGTCGCGGTGGCGGGGTTGTACAGGCGCACCTGGCCGCCGCCGGAGCTGGTGCCCCGGTTGATGTACAGAACCTTGCCGTCGGGCAGCACCGACAGCTCGATCGGCTCGCCCATCGACAGGCCGCCGTCGAGCTTGACCTTCTCGAAGCTGGTGGTGGACGGTGGCGCGGCAACCGCCGGTTCAGGGGCGGCGGTGACGGCGACCGTGAGCGAGGCCAGCAGCAGCGCGGCCGCGGTAGCGGCCAGGCCCCGGCGTGGACTTCGGACCATGGGGACACTCCGGTGGGGTGGGGGTGGGGTGGTGGTGCGTGCCGAGGACGCACGGACCACCCGCACCCCTGAGCCGGGAGACCGGCAGGGTCCGGAGCGACGGCGACCAGGCGGATGGCATTCGCGATCCCTCGGTACGTCCGGGGTCGACCCGGGTGCGGCAAGGGCTGCCTGCACCCGGGGCGAGGTCCCGGCCTCGGAGCCTGGTCGCCGAAGACCGCTCCGAGAGTCGTTGACGCGTGGGCCGGTCGGCCCCGCGGGCTTGGGGGCTATTGGGTGATCATGTCGAACTTCTCCCACGGGCCGATCGCGGTGCGGTTGGCGATCAGGGCGGCCGCGCCGCCGTTCTCCGCCGTCACGTAGCGGTTGTTGACCTGGGCGAGGAAGCTGACCGTGCCGTCGCTGTTGCGGACCAGGGTGAACGTCTCCCAGGCCCCGGCCGAGGCCCGGTTGGCGAGCAGCGAGTTGGCTCCGGCGTTCTCGGCACAGACGTACTGGCCGTTGGCGCGAGAGCGCAGCCACACCGAACCGTTGCCCCGGTCGACCACCTCGAACTGCTCCGTGGTGCCGACCGCGGTCTTGTTGGCGATGAGCGCGGTGGTGGCGTTGAGCGCGGACACCCACTGCCCGTTGGCCTGGGCCTTCAGGGCGACGTAGGTGGTGCCCGGCTGCGTGCCGCCGGTGGTGATCCGCAGCGCGTCCACGATCGCCACCGAGGTGGTCTTGTTGACGATGCGGATCGTGTGCTGCGCGTCGGCCAGCCCGGTCTTGGACCAGACCACCTGCTGCGCCTGGCGGGCGCCGGAGACGTTCAGGTTGACGTTGGCCTGGAACACGTTGTCCAGGTACACGTCGACGTTGCCCATGTCGCTGAACCGCTCGGACAGGTACTCGACCCCGGTGCCGGTGAACGTGTACGACGCCGCCGCGTTGACCGTGGTCGTGTGGTGGGTGTCGTCGTTGTAGTCGCCGTAGCCCCGGTTCGTGGTCTGGAACCAGTTCGCGTCGTAGGTGAGTTCGGTGTCGTTGACCAGCCCGCCGACCGCGCCGCCGGGCAGGCCCAGCGTCGAGGCGGTGTTGCGCAGCGACTTGACGTCGTTGTTCGGGCTGCCGGTGAGCGTGGTGGCGGAGTAGTTCGCCAGCGGCTTGGCGGTGCGCTCCAGCACGTACACGGCGTTGGCCGCGGTGCTGAAGGTGACCTCGGCCGCCGACGACGTGGTGATGATCGCGTTGTCAGACGTCCGCCGCACCTGGACCTGCTGGGTGCCCCACGGGTTGACCACCCGGGCGTCCTTGCCGAACTGGCTGCGCAGGCCGACGTACTTGATCTCACCGGCTTCGCGCTCGCTGCTGACCAGGAAGCCGTCCTGGGCGAGCAGGGTGAACCTGGTGACCATGGAGGAGTCGGTCGGCACGGCCGGGAAGACCCGGATCTTGCCGTTGTAGCTCTGGAGCAGCGACTCGTTCATGGCGACCAGGTGGATGCCCAGGTATTCGAAGACCCCGTTGGTGTTGTTGGTCATGCCGTTGGGGTAGTTCTGGTAGCGCTGGAGCATCAGCCGCATGCCGCTGAGCACCTGGTCGCCCAGGCCCAGGCGGGCCGCCTGCGCGTGGTCGTTGGCCCACACGTTGCTGTACGGGTTGGGCCGCACGTTCCACGTGTTGACCGCCGTGCTGTAGTCGGCGGCGCCGATACCGGTGCGGTCGTAGGGCCAGATCAGCTCGGCCGACACGTTCTCGCCGTTGCGCTGCTGCGCGGTCGGCGGGTCGTGCGGCAGCCAGGCGTTGTTGCTCACCTGGTACGGCCACAGGTTGTCGACCAGGTTCTGCCACCCCGCGCGCAGCCCCGAGTCGAGCCCGAGCTGCGTGCTGACCTGGATGGTCAGCGGGGCGAGCAGCCGCACCGCGGCCAGGTCCGTGATCGCGTTGTGCACGTCCCAGTAGGTCTCGTGCGCGTTCGACGTCGGCATCTGGTACTTGCCGTTCTGCAACTGGAACCGGTTCTGGTAGAACCGCAGCGCCTCGCGCATGTACGGGTACGCGACATCACGCAGGTAGGTGGTGTCGTTGGTGTACCGGTACTGGAGGTACATGTTGTACGCGGCCTCGGTGCCGGTGGAGTAGATGTCGTTGACGAAGTCGCTGCCGACGGTGCCGCGGGCGTTGCCGTCCCAGCCCATCGTCTCGGGCACCCACAGCGAGTCGGTGCCGTAGCGCGTCTGCGTGTACGCCTTCAGCGCGTTGAAGTTCCTGCTGTAGAGCCGGTTGAACCCGGCCATCAGGTCCGCGTGGTTGGAGGCGAAGAACGAGTTGTAGACGTCGCGCTGGTTCCAGTACCAGTAGCCGTTGCTCCACTTGGTCTGGTCGCCGGTGGCCCGGAACACGCCGTTGATGAAGTGGTACGGGTAGTTGCCGTACCCGCCCGCCGCGATCATGTACGTGGCCAGGTAGTACACGTTCTCCAGGTAGTCGGCGTCGCCGGCGGAGTTGGAGTACTGCACGAACGACTTCTGCCAGAACGAGTGCCAGAAGTTCTTGTAGTTGTTCAGCGTGGTGCCGTAGCCCGTCGACTTGACGGAGGCCAGCTGGTTCTTGGCCTGGGTCACCGAGTCCAGGTTCGGCGAGTTGAGCCGGCTGGCCGCGGTGAACCAGATGGTGTAGCTGCTGGTCGGGGTGATGCTCAGCCGGACCCGGGTCCCGTTGACCACCGACGCCGAGTACGACGCCCCCTCGACCGTGGCGGCGAAGGTGTAGCCGAAGTTGTTCGGGTCGGCCTGCCCCCGGCTGAACCAGGCGGCGGAGGAGTCCGAGCCGGTCTGCACGGTGCGCCAGGTGGTCAGGTTGGGCACGTCGGCGCTGTTGGAGACCCCGTTCGGGTCCCACAGGCTCAGTTCCAGAGTCGCGCCGGCCACGCCGCCGCGCGAATCGTCGACGTGGATGCCCATCACCTCGGAGTTGGGCGACCCCATGACGGTGACCGTCCGGTTGCCGTCGTACTTCGTGGTCAGCGTGCCGTCATAGAGCGACAGCCGCTGCTGGTAGGTGGTGTAGCCGCTGTCGAGCGACGGGCTGGTGTTGAAGTTCAGGTTGCCCGCGGCGAACGCCGACTGCTGGGACAGGTCGACGCCGGAGACCTGCATGGTCAGGCCGTTGGCCGACCAGGCCATGGCACCGGTGCGGCCGTTGCCGACGGTCAGGCCGTAGAGGGGGTTGGTGTTGGGCTTGTTGTAGACGAGGTCGTGCTTGGACAGGTAGCCGGCGTAGTCGACGTTGAGGGCGCCGGTGCCGGAGTTGAACGCTGCGTCGGTGGGCGAGGCGGTGGCCGGGCTGGCCGGGACCGCGGTGAGCAGGCCCGCCGCCAGCACGGCGGCGGCCGACAGGCGCGCGGCAATGCGTTGGCGCATGAGCTGGACCTCCCGGGGGACGGGGATCGGGTGAGGGTGTCAGCTGTGTTTCCGGAATCACATCTATGAAATATCCTATAGGATCTACAGTCGTGATCGGAAGTAACTCTGATACGCCATGAAATTTCGTGCTATCAACGGGATCGGTGCACGGCCGCGTCCGCCAGCCCCGACAGCTCCCGCCGCGCCTGATCGCCGAGCTCCCATGCCGCCAGTGCGAGCCGGGCCCGCCGGTGCGCCGAGCCGATCCGCCGCTCCACCGCGGCCAGCGCCCCGCACCCCGTCATCACCTCCCGCACCCGGTCGGCCCCCGCCTCGTCCAGCTCCGCGTCCCCCACGTGCGTACGCAGCACCTCCCGGTCCGCCCCCGCCGCCCGCGACCACGTCTCGGCCAGCAGCATCGTCGGCTTGGCCTGCCGCAGGTCGTCCAGCACCGACTTGCCGGTCAGCGCCGGGTCGCCGAACACGCCGAGCACGTCGTCCCGCAGCTGGAACGCCCGCCCCAGCGGCTCCCCGAACGCCGCGCACGCCACCAGTTCCCGCTGATCAGCCCCCGCCAGCGCCGCCCCGATCTGCAACGGCCGCACGATCGAATACCGCGCCGTCTTCAGCCGCACCACCCGCAGCACCCGCCGCGAGTCCGGCCCCGACGGGCGGTGGCCGGTGGCGGTGCCGAGCAGGTCGAGGTATTCGCCCGCCATCGCCTCGGTGCGCATCAGGGCGAACAACGACTGCGCCGTACGCAGGCGATCGGGTGCGGCGCCGCACTCGGCCAGCAGCTCCTCGGCCCACATCGCGCACAGGTCGCCGCAGAGCATCGCCGCGCCGCGCCCGAACGCCGCCGCGTCGCCGCCCCAGCCGTGCCCGGCGTGCCGCTGCGCGAACTCCTCGTGCAACGACAGGCGCCCGCGCCGGAAGGTGCTCGCGTCGATGATGTCGTCGTGGATCAGGGCGAAGCAGTGGAACAGCTCCAGCGCCGCGCCCGCGATCACCGCCTGCTCACCGTCGCCGCCCGGCGCGGGAGTGTCGGCCAGCCCGGCCAGCACCGCGGCGGCGTCGAACCCGGCCAGCCCGGTCCCGGCACCGGAATCGGCGCCGCCCAGGCCGTGCCAGGCCCAGTAGCACAGGGCCGGGCGCAGCCGCTTGCCGCCGTGCAGGACGAACCGGCGCGTGGTGGCGAGCAGGTCGCGCAGGTCGTCGTCGGTGCCGAACACCGCGCGGGCGGTGAGGAACCGGGCCAGCACCGCGTCCACCCGGGCGGGCAGCGTCGGCACGGCCGGGGCCAGGGTCATGACGCCACCCCCGCCAGCCGCAGCAGCAGCGCCTTGACCTCGGTCGCGGCGATGCGGTCGACGGCCGCGGCCGGGTCGGAGCACAGCAGCACGGGGGCGTCCTGGGCCGACGGGGGCAGCAGGCCGTGCGAGCCGCGGATCGCGTCGGCGCCCGCGTCGAGGCCGACGACGTTCATGCGGTACCGGAAGCCGAGCTTCTTGCGGACCAGGGCCTTGGCGGCGCGGGCCTTGGCCGCACCCGGGCCGGCCGGGTCGAACAGCAGCTCGGCGGGGTCGTAGCCAGGCTTGCGGTGGATCTCGACGTGGGTGGCGAAGTCGGGCGCGCGGGCGTCGTCGAGCCAGTAGTAGTACGTGAACCAGGCGTCCGGCTCGGCGAGCAGGACCAGTTCGCCGCTGCGCTCGTGGGCCAGGCCGTGCGCGGCCTTGCCCGCCTCGTCGAGCACCTGGGCGACGCCGGGCAGCCCGGCGCACAGCTTGGCGACCTCGGCGGTGTCGGCGGGGTCGCGGACGTACACGTGGGCGGCCTGGTGGTCGGCGACGGCGAAGGCGCGGGAGGTCCAGGGGTCGAGGTATTCCATCCCGTCCTGGGTGTGCACGTGCAGCAGCCCGGCCTCGCGCAGGGCGCGGTTGACGTGCACCGGCTTCGAGACGTCGGTGATGGCGTACTCGGACAGGGCCACGATCGCCGCGCCCCGGGCGGCGGTCGCGTCCAGCAGCGGGCCGAGCACCTCGTCGAGGTCGGCGGCGGCCTTGGCCGCCTGCGGCCCGGACGCGCCGAAGCGCTGGAGGTCGTAGTCCAGGTGCGGCAGGTAGACCAGGGTCAGGTCCGGGTCGCGGGTCTGCATCACGTGTACGGCCGCCGCCGCGATCCACGACGACGACGCGAGCCCCGCCCCGGGCCCCCAGTAGCTGAACAGCGGGAATTCCGGCAGCTCGTCGTGCAGCTCCGCCGGGACCGTGTAGCAGTCGGGCTCCTTGCGCCCGTCGGCGCGGTAGATCGGCCGGGGGGTGATGGTCCAGTCGACGTCGGCGCCCATGGCGTACCACCAGCAGATGTTGGCCACGGTGTAGCCGGGGCGCTCACGCCGGATCGCGTCCCACACCCGCTCGCCCTGGACCAGGGCGTGGTGCTGGCGCCACAGCAGCACGTCGCCGAGGTCGCGGAAGTACCAGCCGTTGCCGACGATGCCGTGGTCGGTCGGGGCCAGCCCGGTGAGGAAGCTGGCCTGCACGCTGCACGTGACGGCGGGCAGCACCGGGTCGAGCCGGGCGGTGAAGCCCGTCGCGAACGCCGCGCGCAGCCGGGGCATGTGCTCCAGCAGGCGCGGGCTCAGCCCGACCACGTCGAGCACCACCACGGGACGGTCCATCTCAGCTCACCCCACAGGTCGACATCTGGGCACGGGCGTACGCGAGCTCGGCGGCGATGCCCGCGGCCAGCCCGGCGTCGTCGGTCGGGCGGGCCGCCTTCGGCAGCACCTCCCAGGTGTACGTCTCCACCTCGAAGTGGTCGCACGAGCTGCCCGAGAGCAGCGCCGCCAGCCCCTCGGCCAGCACGGGCGTGCTCGCGGCCAGCGGGGCGGGCGGGGCGGCGTGCAGCGGGGCGTGGAAGTGCACCCGCCACGGGCCGCCCGCCGAGGAGGCCAGCGCCTGCGGCAGGTCGTCGAAGACGGCGCCGTTCGCGCTGCGGGTCTGGTGCAGGAACCGCGGCTCGGCGTAAGTCGCCAGCACCTCGGCCGCGTTCTGCGGGTCGTCGACCTCCAGGGCCGCCGACACCTGCACCTTCACCACCGGCACCCCGGCGGCGTCGAGTTTGGCGACGGCGTCGCGCGGGTCCTCCCAGGCGCAGGCGAGGTGGGCCAGGTCGACGCAGATGCCGATGCGGTCGCTGCCGACCCCGGACAGCGCGGCCACGGCCTGGTCGACGTTCTCGACCACGCAGCCGGGTTCGGGCTCCAGCGCGACCCGGATCTCGCGCTCGCTCGCCGCCAGGCTCTGCCCGAGCGCCCGCAGCTGCGCCCGCGCGGCCTGCCAGCGGGGCCGGTCCCACGGCTCGCGCCAGGCCAGCGGCAGTGTCGAGATCGAGCCGCGGGCCGCGTCGTCGGGCAGCAGGTCGGCCAGCACGATCGCCAGGTCCTGGGTGTAGCGCAGCCGCCGGGGATCGGTCCAGTCCGGACGGTAGACGTCGTGCTTGACCACGGGCGCGTGGAACGCCTGGTACGGGAAGCCGTTCAGGGTCACCGTCTCCAGCCCCCGGGCGGTCAGTTCGGCGCGCACCCTGCGCCGCAGCGCCGGGTCGGCGGCCAGCGCGGACGCGACCGGCGCGGCCAGCCACAGGCCCAGCCCCAGCAGGTCGGCGCCGAGGTGTTCGCGCACCGGGACCGCGAAGCGGTCCAGCTGCGCCAGCACCCCGGGCAGATCGTCGGCCGGGTGCACGTTCGTGCAGTACGCCAGGTGCACGGTGGAGCCGTCGGCTCTGCTCAGCCGCATCACGACCCCCCGCGCAGGATCGAGTTGCCCTCGTAGGTCGCCTCGCCGCCGACCCCGTCGAGGTCGAGCCGCTTGGACTGGCCGTAGAACTCGACCGGGTTGCGCCACAGCACCCGGTCGACGTCGTCCTCGCTGAACCCGGCCGCGAGCATCGCCTCGCCGGTGCGCAGGGTCAGCAGCGGGTCGGACTTGCCCCAGTCGGCGGCGGAGTTGACCAGCATCCGCTCCAGGCCGTGCTCGCGCAGGATGGCGACCATCCGCTCCGGCGACATCTTGGTGTCGGGGTAGATCGAGAATCCCATCCAGCAGCCGGAGGCGGCCACCTCGGCGACGGTCAGCTCGTTGAGGTGGTCCAGCACCACCCGGCCGGGCTCGATGCCGGACTCCTTGACCACGTCGATGCTGCGCCGGGTGCCGATGAGCTTGTCGCGGTGCGGGGTGTGCACGAGGGCGGGCAGGTCGGCCTCCAGGGCCATCGCCAGCTGCGCGGCGAAGACGTCGTCCTCCTCGGGGGTCATCGAGTCGTACCCGATCTCGCCGACCGCGACGACCCGGTCCTTGGCCAGGTATCGCGGCAGCAGCGGCAGGATCTCGCGGCAGCGCGGGTCGTTGGCCTCCTTCGGGTTCAGCGCGATGGTGCAGTGGTGCCGGATGCCGAACTGGCCGGCCCGGAACGGCTCCCAGCCCAGCAGCGCGTCGAAGTAGTCGGTGAACGACCCCGCGTTGGTGCGCGGCTGGCCGAGCCAGAAGGCAGGCTCGACCAGGGCGAGCACGCCCGCGGCGGCCATCGCCGCGTAGTCGTCGGTGGTGCGCGAGGTCATGTGGATGTGCGGGTCGAAGATGCGCATCACAGCAGCCTTTCCAGCAGGCGTACGGCGTCGGCGGGCATGGTCCGGCCGGCGGCTTCGCGCTCGCGCCGCAGGCCGTCGAGCATCCGGCCGAGCTCGGCGTCAGCCCGGCGGTCCAGGTCGTGCACCTGCGCCAGCGGCAGGCCCATGAACACGCTCTTGAGCACGGCCTGCCGCCATTCGGCGTCGGACAGCAGGTGCGCGCCCTGGCCGAGCGCGGCGGCGACCAGCCGGGTGTCGTTGCTGCGCAGCGCGTCGCGCAGCAGGTCGGCGGCGGGCCAGGTGCGCAGCACGGCCCGCTTCTCGTCGTTGTCGCCGTAGCGGTACAGGTCGGCGGACTGCTCGGGCGAGAGCGGCGCGACCTGGAGCAGCCGGACGCGGGCGTCCTCGGCGCCGTCGCGGCCGACGTGGCGGCGGACCGCGGGCAGCAGCACCGCCAGCGCCGCCGGGTCGCGGCGCACCCGGGCCAGGGCGTCGCCGAGCCACCGGGCCGCGCGCAGGAACGCGATCGACCGGGCGGCGACCTCGGGCGCGGCGTGCGAGTGCCGGGCCAGCTCGACCGCGACCAGCCCGTCGTAGCCGGTGTCGGCCAGCGCCCGCAGCACCGGCGGGAAGTCGATCTCGCCGTCGCCGAACTCCAGGTGCTCGTGCACGCCCCGGACCATGTCGTCGATCTGCACGTTGACCAGGTGCGGCCCGGCCTGCCGGACGCACTCGGGCACGTCGGCGGGCTCGTTGGCCCGGCAGTGCCCGATGTCGAGGGTCAGCCCGAGCCCGTCGCCGACCCGGTCGCGCAGCTCACGCCAGGTGGCCAGGGTGTCGACGAGCATGCCCGGCTCGGGCTCGAACCCGACCACCACGCCCCGCTGCGCCGCGTACGCGAGGACCTGGGCGCAGCCGTCGGCCAGCCGGTCCCACGCCAGCGCCTCGGGCACGTGCCCGGGGCGCACGCCCGACCAGCACGACATCGCCTGGGCGCCCAGGTCGGCGGCGATGTCGACGGCCCGCTTCAGGAAGTCGATCCGGGGCGCCGGGTCGTCGTGCAGGAAGGTCGGGCTGTGCTTGCGCCGGGGGTCGAGCAGGTAGCGGGCACCGGTCTCGATCACCGTGGACAGGCCGAGCTCCGCGAGCCGGTGCGCGGTCCGGTCGACCTGGGCGCGCAGGTCGGGGGCGTACGGGTCGAGGTGCCCGTGGTCGAGTGTCAGCGCCGCGCCCTGGTAGCCGAGGTCGGCGATGACCGCCAGGGCGTCGTCGAGGCGGTGGTTGGCGAAGCCGTTGGTGCCGTAGCCGAAGCGCAGGCTCATGTCGGCGACACCGCCCTGGCCAGCCGCGCCCCGGCCGGGGCACCGGCCGCGACCAGTGCCCCGGCCAGCGGCCGCCCCGACGCGGCGATCAGCGCGCCCTGCAACGCGGGCAGCGAGGTGATCCCCGCTCCGACCGCGGCGCGCACACGTCGGGCAGCCGGGTCGCGCAGCACGTCGCGCTGCGCCCGCCCGAACCGCAATGCGTACCAGCCCGCCAGCGCGACGGGCGCCCAGCCGCGCCGCCCGGTCGCCGTGTACGCGACGGCGGCGGTCCCGGCCAGGGTCAGCGCGGGCAGCGACCGGTCGGCGCCGGTCACCTCCCGGCGCGACAGCGCGGTGACGGCGTAGGTGTGGGCGGCGACGGTCAGCGCCGGGCGCACGGCCCGGCGCATCCGGCCGGTGCTGGCGCCCAGCAGCACGTCCAGCCCCCGGCACACCGCCATCGCGGCGGGCCCGGCAGCGGTGTTCTTGGCCTTCACGTCGTACGCCCAGACCGCCGCCGCCAGCACGGCGGCCGTGCCCAGCGTGCGGCGCCCGCCCGCCGCGGCGGCCAGTCCCAGCCCGGCCGCGGTCAGCCCGCCGGCGATCGCCAGCGCGGTGTTCGGCGCGATCCGCCCCGACGGGATCGGCCGCTCGGGGCGCTCGATCGCGTCCAGGTCGCGGTCGGCCCAGTCGTTGGCGGCCATCCCGGCCCAGTACAGGCAGACCGACGCGGCGGCCACGCCCGCGGTGCGCCCGTCGAGGCTGTCCGCGGCGGCGGCCCCGGCGATCGCGTCGCCGGGCACCGACAGCGCGGCGGGCGCCCGGACCAGTTCGGCCAGATCACGCAGCCGCATCCCAGCCCCCCGCCCACTCGCACAGGTCGCGCCACTGGTCGGCGAGCCCGTGCGGGACGTCGCCGAGCGGGTCCTTGAAGAAGAACGCGAGCTGCGGCAGCGGCCCGGCGTGCCCGTGCGCGTGCGCGGCGGCCGTCAGCCGGGCCAGGTCCAGCACCAGCGGTGCGGCCAGGGCCGAGTCGCAGCCGTGCCAGGTGAACTCCAGCCGCATCCGGCTGCCCAGGAACCCGCTGAACGTGATCAGGTCCCAGGCCGTCTTGAGGTCGCCGATGTCGGGCACGTAGTCGATGCGGGTCTGCCCCTCCGGCTCGTAGCCCAGCGTCTCCTTGAGCACCCGCTGCTTGCTGGCGACCTTGGCCGCGTTGGCGTCGGGCCGGGCCAGGTTGGCCCCGTCGCCGCCGCCGAGCAGGTTCAGCCCCGACCACGACCGCACGTGCAGGTTGCGCAGCGCGAACATGGGTGCGAGCACCGACTTCAGCAGCGTCTCGCCGGTCTTGCCGTCGTGCCCCGCGTACGGCGTGCCGGCCCGCAGCGCCAGCTCGTGCAGCGCGGGCAGCCGCGCCCCGGTCGACGGGGTGAAGTCCACGTACGAGCAGCCCGCGGTGAAGGCCGCGTACGCGTACAGCGAGCTGGGCGGGAGCACCTGGTCGGTGTGCAGCGCGGCGGCCAGCGCGTCGGGGTCGGCGTGCGCGGGGTGCGGCACGGCGGCCGCCTCGGTGGAGGCGACGTTGACCACCACCACCCGGGCCAGCCCGTGCCGCCGCTGGAACTCCACCAGGTCGGCGGCGATGCGCACCGCCGTCTCGTGCTGGGTGGCGCCGTGCGGGGCGCAGCGCACCTCGGCTTCGACGGCGGCGAGCTCGCCGGCGACGGCGGCGACCACGGATGCGGGGAGCACCCCGGCCGCGACCAGCGCCTGGGCCTTCTTGTCGAGGCCGAGCTCGACGACGTCATGGCCGCCGATCACGAGGTCGGCCAGGGTGGGCAGCGCGGCGTCGCGCAGCGGGGGCAGTTCGGTCACGCAGCCGGTCGGTTCGGAGAGTCCCGCGCGGACGGCGAGCGCGCCGACGATGGCGGTCACCGCCACGGCTCCACGCGCTCCGACGAGCCACAGTCCAGTACGCACAGGGCCTCCTGTTACGCCTAAGTAGCGGCCATATTAAATCCGTCTAGGTAAAAGTTTCTAGATAGACGAGCGTACTTTTTCAGGATCTAGCAAAAGTTGGCCTCTGGCTGGCAATACTGCGCGCCTAGCTGACAGAAGAAACGGCTAAAATAGGGCAGACCACTGCCGTCGGCGGCCGTGCGGCGCTCGAACCGCTCTTCCCTTCGCGACCAAGATCCCTATAGGATGTTTCACGGATGTCAATGTCCACTTGGAGCCTCGGATCGGCGACCCGGCTCCGGTTCACGGGCGCCCGCCCGCGAACGGCATGAAGGATGCTCCGTGTCTGTGTCGCCGCGTTCCCTTTTGCCCGGCCCCGACCCCGGCCGCCAGACCGGCGCGTCCCCCTCCCGCCGCGTACGGCGCCCGGCCGGACGCGGCACCTCCCTGCGAAGGAGCGGGCACATGCGCAAACGCCTCCTGTCCCTGGCCGCCGCACTCGTCGCGATGGCCGCGACGATGCTGGTCGGCCCGGCGACCCCGGCAGCGGCCGCGCCGCTGACCAAGGTGCTGGTCTTCTCGAAGACCGCCGGTTTCCGGCACTCGTCCATCCCCAACGGCATCGCCGCCATCCAGGCCCTCGGCTCGGCCAACGGGTTCACGGTCACCGCGACCGAGGACGCCGCCCAGTTCACCGCCGCGAACCTGGCCCAGTACCAGGTCGTGGTGTGGCTGATGACCACCGGCGACGTGCTGGACGCGACGCAGCAGACCGCGTTCCAGAACTACATCGCGGCCGGCGGCGGCTACGTCGGCGTGCACGCCGCCGCCGACACCGAGTACGACTGGCCCTGGTACGGCGGCCTGGTCGGCGCCTGGTTCTCGTCGCACCCGGCGATCCAGACCGCTCAGGTGCGCGTCGAGACGCCGGTCAACGTGTCGACGGCGCACCTGCCGTCGGTGTGGACCCGCTCCGACGAGTGGTACAACTACCGCACCAACCCCCGGTCGGCCGTCCGGGTGCTGATGAACCTCAACGAGGCGTCGTACACCGGCGGCACCATGGGCGACCACCCGATCACCTGGTGCCAGAACTACAGCGGCGGCCGCGCCTGGTACACCGGCCTCGGCCACACCGAGGCCAGCTACACCGACCCCAACTTCACCAAGATGCTGCTCGGCGGCCTCCAGATCGCCGCGGGCGCCGTCGCCGCCGACTGCTCGCCCGTCTCGCAGCCGGTCTCCGGCACCACCATCAAGGCCCGCGCCAACAGCAAGTTCGTGACCGTGCCCGGCGGCGGCACCGGCAACCTGATCGCCAGCGCCGCCACCGCGGGCACGCTCGCCGAGCGGTTCGACCTCGTCGACCTGGGCAGCGGCAACGTCGCCCTCAAGTCCAAGGTCAACGGCATGTACGTCTGCGCCGAGAACGGCGGGGCCAACCCGCTGATCGCCAACCGCGCCGCCGTCGGCGCCTGGGAGACGTTCGCCCTGGTCCGCAACAGCGACGGCACGATCAGCCTGCGCGCCCAGGCCAACGGCAAGTACGTGGTGGCGGAGAACGCGGGAGCGGCCGCGCTCATCGCCAACCGTGCCGCGATCGGCGCCTGGGAGAAGTTCGACCAGGGCAGCTGAGCGCGGGCAGTCCACCGCCCGGGGCCGGCGTACCAGCATCCGCCGGCCCCGGGCGGTGCCGCGCGCCAGCCCGCCGCGGCGGGCAACCCTCGGATCGGGCCGACTGGTATTACCGGCGACCTAATCCATTGGGAGGACCGGTGACGCGCAGCGACACCTTCGCGGAGTTCGTGGCGACCCGCTCGCCGCGGCTGCTCCGCACCGCCTACCTGCTCACCCACGACTGGGGACTCGCCGAGGACCTGCTGCAGACCAGCCTGGCCAAGGCGTGGAGCGCGTGGCGCCGGATCGACGCCGATCCGGAACCGTACGTGCGGCGCATCGTGATCAACACCTATTCCACCTGGTGGCGGCGCCGCTGGCGGGCCGAGCACCCGACCGAGCACCCGGCCGAGTCCGTGCTCGCCGACCACGGCGACGAGGTGGCCGCCCGGGACGAGATCTGGCGGGCGCTCGGCCGCCTGCCCCGGCGCCAGCGCGCGGTGCTGGTGCTGCGGTATTTCGACGACCTCAGCGAGGCGCAGATCGCCGAGCTCATGGGCGTGTCCGTGGGCACCGTCAAGAGCCAGCACGCCAAAGCCCTGTCCAAGCTGCGGCTGGACGACTCGCTGACGCTGGAGGGAGCGGCGCGATGATCGACCTCAAGGAACTGCTCGACCAGCGGTCCACCCCGCCCGCCGACCTGGTCCAGCACCTGCGACTGGGCACCGTACGCCAGCGGATCGACGTCCGGCGCCGCCAGCGGGTCGGCGGACTCGTCGCCGCGGTGCTCGTCCTGGGCGCGATCGGGTACGGCCTCACTCCCGCGCCAGGCGACGGCGGCCCGGCACAGCAGACCGGCTCGACCGCCGGTTTCCCGCAGCACCTGCACGGCGCCCGCGTCATCGCGGCGGTCCGCTCCCGGCCCTGGCAGAACAGCGTCACGCTCGACTTCGTCTCGCCCGGTCTGGGCACGTACCTGGTCTTCACCGACTGCACCGGGGCGCCCGGCGTCGACCTCGAAGGGGAGCTGGTCGTCGGCGGCGAGGTCCGCCAGACCGGCCGCTGCGGCGACGGCCTGACCATGACGTGGCAGATCGCGGAGGACCGGAAGGGACGGGACCTGAGCATCAGACTCCGCGTGGTCGCCACCGAGCGCGGCACGGGCAGGTCCGCCGCGTTCCCCGACGGGGCGACCGTCGCCGTGGCGGTGGGGGTGCCGGTGCTGCGCTCGGCGTACCCGCTGCCCGAACGGCCCGCCGTCCTGGCCGAACCCGCCGGTCCCCAGCAGCTGCTGGCTGCCTGGGAGCCCCAGTCGCTGCCACCGCCCAGCCCGGGGACGTTCACCAAGACCCTGGACACCCGGCTGTGGCTTCGCAGCGACCCGGACGACCCGCTGCTGCCGCGGACCGTGACGGTGCGCTCGGGCGACCGCTATTCCTTCATCAGCCAGTCGCTGACCCCCGGGTCGCTGCGGCTGCGGGTCGACGGGGTCGACGTGCGGACCGAGGACTGGTGGGACTACGACGCCGACCTGCACGTGTACACGGTCGACCTGACCCTGGCGCCCTACCACTCGGGCAAGGGCAGGGACATCACGCTCACGGTGACCCCCGACCAGGTGACCGGCGCCTGGCAACTGCTGGTCCAGGCGGACACCCCGCTGCCGCCCGCACCCCCGCCGCCCCGCCCCTGACCGCCTGCTTCCATGATCGATGTCTGCGGTCCGAAGGTTCGCTCATGGTCTATCTTCTGACCGCAGACACCGATCATGGCGGCGGAGCACGCCCGGCCCCGCAACCTGGAGGTTGCGTCGGAGGGGCGACAGTTTCGCGGTACTGGTCACTGCGGCGGGGCTTCGAGGCTGGCTTTGTCACCGGTGCCCGCTATGGTCGTGCGGGTGAGTGGACAGCAGCCGGGCACACCCGTCGGACGGGTGCTGGGTACCGAGGACGCGAGCCCGCTGACCTTCTGGGTCGCGGTCGCCGACGGGTCATACCTCCAGCTCGACGATGTGGTGGTGACCCAGCGGCCGCTGCCGGACCAGGGCATGGTCACCATCGCCGGGGTGGTGACGAGCGTGCGCGCCCGCCACGAGGGCGCGAGCTTCGACTCCGACGTGTTCGCCATCGCCGACGGCATGCTCCCCGCCCAGGTGCAGGAGGCGGCCGAGGTCACGGTGACCCGCGTCGACCCCGAGGTGTACGTGCCACCGCTGCCCGGCTCCGTGGCCTACCGCGCCGAGGGCGCGGCGCGCGACGGGGCGCTGTCGTTCGACCGGATGCAGCGCCGCCTGCCGATCGGCACCGGCCGCGACGGGGCGCCGGTCTACCTCAACGCCGACTTCCTCGACGGCAGCCGGGGCGCACACGTGTCCATCTCCGGCATCTCGGGCGTCGCCACCAAGACGAGCTTCGCCACCTTCCTGCTGTACTCGGTGTTCCGGTCCGGGGTGTTCGGCGGCGACGCGGTCAACACCAAGGCGCTGATCTTCAACGTGAAGGGCGAGGACCTGCTGTTCCTCGACCACCCGAACACCCGCCTGGACGAGAAGACGCGCGCGGCGTACCACCGGCTGGGGCTGGAGGCGGCGCCGTTCCCGCAGGTCAGCGTGTTCGCCCCGGCGCGGGCCGGGGACCCCACGGGCAGCCCGGACGTGGCCAGCCGCCTCACCGGCGTCGACCCGTTCTACTGGACGCTGGACCAGTTCTGCACCGACCGGCTGCTGCCGTACGTGTTCGCCGACGCCGACGACGAGCGGCAGCAGTACACGATGGTGGTCCACTCGGTGACCGCGCAGCTGGCCAAGCACGCGGTGCCCGCCGACGGCGGCATCACGCTCGACGGCAAGCGCCTGTCCAGCTACGAGCAGCTGGTCGACCACCTGGTGGAGCAGCTCAACGACGAGGACACCCGGGGTCACTGGGCGGGCAGCTCGGTCGGCGTCGGCACGATCAACGCGTTCGCCCGGCGCCTGATCAACAGCAAGCGCGACCTGGCCCGCCTGATCCGGGGCGACCTGCCCGAGCGCCGCGCGCACAGCATCTCCACCGCCGAGAGCGCCCAGGTCACCGTGGTCGACCTGCACAACCTGCCGGACCGGGCGCAGCGGTTCGTGGTCGGTGTCACCCTCAAGACCGAGTTCGAGCGCAAGGAGAAGGCGGGCACGGCCAAGCCGCTGCTGTTCGTGGTGCTCGACGAGCTCAACAAGTACGCCCCCCGCGACGGCTCCAGTCCGATCAAGGACGTGCTGCTCGACATCGCCGAGCGCGGCCGCTCGCTGGGCGTGGTGCTGATCGGCGCCCAGCAGACCGCCTCGGAGGTGGAGCGGCGCATCGTCGGCAACTCGGCGATCCGCGTGGTCGGCCGCCTCGACCCGGCCGAGGCCGGGCGCCCGGAATACGGCTTCCTGCCCCCGGCGCAGCGCCAGCGGGTGCTGCTGGCCAAGCCCGGCACCATGTTCGTCGGCCAGCCAGAGATCCCGGTGCCGCTGGCGGTGGAATTCCCGTTCCCGGCCTGGGCGACCCGGCCCAGCGAGGCCGGTCCGGCGCCCCGGGCGACCCTGGCCAGCCTGGTCAGCGCCACCGACCCGTTCGCGGTGGTCGGCTCCGGCGCCCGCAACGGCCTGTCCGACGACGAGATCCCCTTCTGAGAGGGCCGCCTGTGAAGATCCTGCACACCTCCGACTGGCATGTCGGCAAGGTGCTCAAGGGGCGCTCGCGCGTGTCCGAGCAGATCACCGCGCTGTACGCGGTGGTCCAGGTCGCCCAGGCCGAACGCCCCGACCTGATCATCGTCGCCGGCGACCTGTTCGACGTGGCCGCGCCGTCGCCGGAGGCGACGAAGGTGGTGACCCGGGCGCTGAGCGCGCTGCGCGCCACCGGCGCCGAGGTGCTCGCCATCGCGGGCAACCACGACAACGGCGCCGCCCTGGACGCGCTGCGCTCCTGGGCCGACGCGGCCGGGATCATCCTGCGCGGCCGGATCAGCGAGCACCCCGCCGACCACGTCGTCTCCGGCACCACGCCCGGCGGCGAGAAGTGGCGCTGCGTGGCCCTGCCCTTCCTGTCCCAGCGGTACGCGATCCGCGCGCTGGAGATGTTCTCGCTGACCGAGGCCGAGGCGCAGGCGACGTACGCCGATCACCTGGCGCGGCTGCTGGGGCGGCTGGCGACCGAGGCGTTCACCGAGCCGGACACGGTCAACCTGGTCACCGCCCACCTGACCGTCACCGGCGGCACCATGGGCGGCGGCGAGCGCGACGCCCACTGCATCCTCGGCTACTCGGTGCCCGCGACGGTGTTCCCGGCCAACGCGCACTACGTGGCGCTGGGCCACCTGCACCGGGCGCAGCTGCTGCCCGGCCCGTGCCCGGTCCGCTACAGCGGCTCGCCGATCGCCGTCGACTTCGGCGAGGAGGAGAACCGGCCGAGCGTGACGATCGTCGAGGTCACCGCGCAGACGGCCGCCAAGGCGCGGGTGGTGCCGCTGGCCGACGCGGTCCCGCTGCGTACGCTGCGCGGCACGCTCGCCGACCTCGCGGTCATGGCCGAGCAGCTCGACGACGAACCCTGGCTGCGGGTGTACGTGGCCGAGCCGCCCCGCGCCGGCCTGCGCGAGCAGGTGCAGGAGCTGTTCCCCCGCGCGCTGGAGATCCGGGTCGACCCGTCGATGCTGCCCGACGCGGCGGCCCGCAACGCCCGTCCCCGGCACACCGGCCGCAGCGCCCCGGAGCTGTTCGGCGACTACCTGAAGCACCGCGGCCACGCCGACGAGGCGACCCGCTCGCTGTTCGAGCGGCTGTACACGGAGGTGAGCGGCTAGTGCGCCCGCTGCGGCTGGACCTGCGCGGCTTCACGGTGTTCCGGGAGCCGACCACGGTCGACCTGACCGACTGCGACTTCTTCGCCCTGGTCGGCCCGACCGGTTCGGGCAAGTCGACCCTGCTGGACGCGATCTGCTTCGCGCTCTACGGCACCGCCCCGCGCTGGGGCGGCGGCAAGAGCGTCGCGCACGCGCTGGCCCCGTCGGCGTCCGAGGCGGCGGTCCGGCTGATCTTCGAGGCGGCCGGCACCCGGTACGCGGCCACCCGCGTGGTCCGCCGGGACGGCAAGGGCCGGGTCGCCACCCGCGCGGCCGGGCTCCAGGCCCTGTCGCCGGGCTTCGACGCGTCCAGCCTGGACGGCGACGACCTGCTCGACGAGCTGGGCGAGGCGCTGGCCGGGACCCCGGCCGAGCTGGACCACGCCGTGGCCGACGTGGTGGGCCTGCCCTACGACCAGTTCATCAAGTGCGTGGTGCTGCCGCAGGGCGAGTTCGCCGCGTTCCTGCACGCCCGCCCGGCCGAGCGCCAGGAGATCCTGGTCCGCCTGCTGGGCCTGGACGTGTACGACAAGGTCCGCGAGCGCGCAGCCGCCCTGGTCACCGAGGCCACCGGCAAGCTGGCCGCGACCGAGCCGGTGCTGGCCGAGCTGACCGCCGCCTCCTCCGACGAGGCCCTGGCCGCCGCCGAGCAGCGGGTGGACGCCGCCCGCAAGCTGTCCGCCGACGTCGAGGCGGCCCTGCCCACGCTGGCCCAGGCCCAGCGCGACGTCGACCTGGTCGCCGAGGCCACGACGCTGGCCGAGCGCCGGTTGACGGTGCTCACCGCCGTGGTCGCCCCCGCCGAGGCGGCGACGCTGGCCGGGGCGGCGAAGCAGGCGTCCACCGCCGCCGCGGACGCGGCCGTGGTCGCGGGCACCGCCGAGGAGGCCGAGGACAAGCTGCGTACGCAGCTCGACGACGCACCCGACCCGACCGTCCTGCGGGGCCTGCTGGAGGCGCACGTCCAGTCGGGGCAGCTGGCGGCCAAGCTCGCCGAGCTGGACGCGGTCGCGTTGCAGGCCCGCGAGGTGCACGAGTCGGCGCTGGCCGCCCAGCGGACCGCGACCGAACGCGAGCAGTCCGCGCAGCACGGCCTCGACCGCGCCCAGCAGGCGATGCTGGTGGCGCAGACCTCCGACCGGGCCGCCTGGCTGCGCCGCGACCTGGTCGCCGGGCACGACTGCCCGGTGTGCACGCAGCCGGTGGCCAAGGTCCCGGCCATGCCCGACCAGCCCGCGATGAACGCGGCGAAGAAGGTCGTCGCCGAGGCCGAGCAGGCCCTGGCCAACGCCCGCACCGGCCGGGCCGAGCTCGACCGCCGGGTGCTGGAGGCGGCCAAGCGCCTGGACCAGGCCACGGTCCGCCGCGAGGAACTGGCCCGGCGCGCGGGCGAGGTCGCCCGGATGCTGGAGGGCGCGGCGCCGGTCCCGACGCTGCGCGCCGACCTGGCCTCGGTCGAGGGGCTGCGCGCCGAGTTCACCGAGGCGCGCGGGCGGCTGCGCGAGGCCCGCGAGGTCCAGCGGGCGGCGGCGGCCCGGTCGCAGCAGGCGACCGAGCGGCTGGCCGCGGCCTGGCGGCACTTCGACGGCGTACGCGACACGGTCGCCGCGCTGACCCCGCCCCCGGCCGACCGCGACGACCTGGCCGCGGCCTGGTCCGCCCTGGCGGGCTGGGCCCGCGAGCAGGCGGCCGCCGCGCAGGCCGAGCGCGACGGCGAGCGGGTCCGGCTGGACGCCGCCCGGCAGCGGGCCGCCGCGGCGCTGGCCGCGCTCGACGAGCTGTTCACCGCGGCCGGGCTCCCCGTACCCCGCCCCGGTGCGCACCAGCGCGACGCCGCCGTGGCGGTCGAGCGGGCCGTCAGCGGCCACGACGTGCTGCTGGAACGGCGCGCCCAGGCCGAGGCGCTGCGCGCGCAGCGGGCCGCGGTCGAGGCCGACCGGCAGGTGGCCACGGCGCTGGCCCAGCACCTGCGGGCCAACAACTTCGAGGCGTGGCTGCTCCAGGAGGCGCTGGACGCGCTGGTCGACGGCGCGTCGGCGATCCTGCGCGAGCTGTCCGCCGGGCAGTACGACCTGATCCACGACGACCGCGAGTTCTTCGTGGTGGACCACCACGACGCGGGACTGCGGCGTACGGTGCGGACGCTGTCGGGCGGGGAGACGTTCCAGGCGTCGCTGGCGCTGGCACTGGCGCTGGCCGACCAGCTCGGCGGCCTGTCGCCGACGGCGAGCCTGGAGTCCATCATGCTCGACGAGGGCTTCGGCACCCTCGACGCGTCCACCCTGGACACCGTGGCCGCGACTCTGGAGAACCTGGCCGCCGGCGGCGACCGGATGGTAGGGGTGGTGACGCACGTGCAGGCCCTGGCAGAACGCATTCCGGTACGTTTCGAGATCACGAAGGATGCGCGAACAGCCCGTGTGGAAAGGCTGGGTTAGCCGGATTCTGGTACACAGACTGTCATGAAGTTCCATGTGGACGCCTGGGATCCGGGGTTCGGCACCAGCCTCGACGCCGCCGAACGCGGCCCGGCCGAGACCAGCTCCGCCAAGCTCGACGCCGAGATCGAGCTCCCGGCGGGGGCGTGGCGTCCCCTGGACACCCCGCCCGGCGTGGCCGCCCCCGAGACCGTGCTGCTCGTCGACGGCGTGCGCCGCACCGACGCCCGGCTGTGGATCGAGGACGCCGACGGCGTGACCCGCCCCGGCCTGGCCTGCTCGTACGCGGCGGGCGTGGTGCGCTGCGAGCGCGCCGGGGCCAGCGTCACCGGCGTGAAGGTCGAGCGGACCCTGTTCACCGCCGCCGAGCGGGCCTCTGATGTGGACTGCGGCCAGGCCGCGCGCTACCGGGCCGAGTCCATCATCGGCGCGGACGAGGGCGACCTGTCCAACGGTGTGCAGCGGGCGCTGACCGAGCTGGAGATCGCGGTGTCGCGCCAGCTGCGCACCGACGGCGACCTGCTCATCGTCGACGGGCCGCTGCGCAGCCGCGACGCGCTGCCGCGCACGCTGGGCTACATCAAGACCCAGCAGAAGCAGTACCTGCCGGACCGGCTGATCAGCGTGGTCGCGGCCCTGCGCCCGGCGCAGCGCACCCCCGTCTTCCGGATCACGGGCGTCTACGAGCGCCTGACCTGGTATCTGCGCCTGCCGCACGCGGGCGGCTCGCCGTGGGCGGGCATCGTGCGGGTGGAGTGCTCGGCGGAGGTGCCCGACTACGAGGCCGTGGAGCTGGCCGACCTGTCGACGGCCACGATCCCGCGGTACGCGTCGCTGCCGTACAAGGATCCGCGGGCGCCGCAGAACCTCGTACCCATCGCGGGTCTGGAGCGCAAGCTGCGCCACCTGCTCGGCGACGGCAAGCTCCTGCACCGCCACCTGGTCATCGCCGCCCAGCGCACCACCCCCGCCGCCTGACGCCGCGCCGCGGATTCGTGCAGTTTCTGGGAAAGTGCACGAATCCGGACCAAGATTCCCGCACTTTCTCCGAAACTGCACCACCCCGACGGGCGGGAGGGCGGCGGAAGGTGGCAGATTCGTGGGGGTGAGCAGGGAGTGGGAGCTGCCGGAGCGGTATGACATCGCCGGCACGCTCGCGCAGCTCAGCCTCGGCCGCCACGACCCGTGCAGCCGCTGGGTCGACGGCGTCTACTGGCTGGCCGCGCGCACCCCGGACGGACCCGGCACGCTCGGCCTGCGCAAGGCGGACGGCAGGCTGGCCGCCACCGGGTACGGGCCGGGCGCCGCCTGGCTGCTCGACCGCGCCGACGCCATCGCCGGGCTGCGCGACGACCTCACCGGCTTCCGCACCCTCGCTCAGGCGCACCCGCTGGTCGCCCGCCTGGCCCGCGACTTCGCCGGAGTGCGCCTGCCCGCCACCGGCCTCGCCTTCTCCCGCCTGCTGCGCGCCGTATGCGAGCAGAAGGTCACCGGCACCGAGGCCTACCGTGCGTACGCGGCGATCGTGCGCCACTTCAGCACCGCCGCACCGGGTCCGGTGGAGCGCCTCTACCTGCCGCCCGACCCGGAGGTGATCGCGGCGGCGCCGTACTGGGAGTTCCATCCGCTGGGGCTGGAGCAGAAGCGGGCCGACACGCTGCGGCGGGTCGCCGCGCAGGCCGCGCGCCTGGAGGCGTGCCCCGACAGCGCATCGCTGACCGCGCGGCTGCTCGCGATCCGGGGCATCGGGCCGTGGACGGCGGCCGAGGCGGCCGCGGTGGTGCACGGCGACCCCGACGCGGTCAGCGTCGGCGACTTCCACCTGCCCAACTTCGTCTGCTACGCCCTGGCCGGCGAACCCCGCGGCACCGACACCCGCATGCTGGAACTCCTGGCCCCCTTCACCGGCCACCGCGGCCGCGTCTGCCACCTAATCGAACTATCCGGCATCACCGCCCCCAAATACGGCCCCCGCCACCCCCTCCGCACCTTCCGCACCTTCTGACCAGCCCCCCGACTAACCGTCGGCGGTGATCAGGAAGCTGTGCCGCCGACGCGCCGTCGAGCCGTGCCATAGGTTCATGATCGACGGGTGAGGGGGGTGGGGTGGGAGGAGAGGGGGGTGGGGGTGGACTGTTCGATGAAGGTGGCGTGCCAGAGGCAGAACATCAGGACGGTCCAGACCTTGCGGGAGTTGTCGGCCTCGCCGCGCTGGTGGGCGGTGAGGAGCGTGCGGGCGTACGACAGGTCGAGGTGCTCGTCGGCGGCGGAGGTGGACAGCAGCTCGTGGGCCCAGTCGCCGATCTCGCCGCGCAGCCATACCCGGGCGGGGGTGGCGAAGCCGACCTTGCGCCGCTGGGCGACCGAGGCGGGCAGCAGACCGGCCACGGCGGCCCGGAGCAGCTTCTTCGTCTGCGGGCTGTCGGGTGAGACGCGCAGGGAGGCCGGGATGCGGGCGGCGACCTCGTACACGCGGCGGTCCAGGAACGGGACGCGCAGCTCCAGCGAGTGCGCCATGGACATGCGGTCGGCCTTGGTGAGGATGTCGCCGGGCAGCCAGGTGTGCAGGTCGATCAGCTGCATCCGGCTGACCGGGTCGAGCTGCGCGCTGCGGGCGTACACCTCGTCGGTCACGTCGGTGCGGGGTGCCGCCGCCCGGCCGCGCAGCAGCAGCGCCTTCTGCTCGGCGTCGAACATCCGGGCGTTGCCGTAGTAGCGGCGTTCCAGCGGGGTGGTCGCGCGGGCCAGGTAGCTCTTGCCGCGTACGCCCTCGGGCATCGCGTCGGAGACGCGGCGCAGCGCGCCCTGGACGGGGCGGGGCAGCCGCTGCACCGGTGCGGTGGCGAACGGCTCGCGGTAGATCTCGTACCCGCCGAACAGCTCGTCGGCGCCCTCGCCGGACAGCACCACCCGCACCTGCTCGGACGCGGTGCGGGCCAGGAAGTACAGCGGGATCAGGGACGGGTCGGCCAGCGGGTCGTCCAGGTGCCAGACGATGCGGGGCAGCTCGCGCAGCACGTCGGCGGCGGTGACGACGGTGGGGGTGAACCGCAGCCCGAGCCCCCAGGCGGTGTCGCGGGCCAGTTCCAGTTCGGAGTAGCCGTCGATGTCGAAGCCGGCCGAGAAGACCTGGAGATCCGGCTTGGCCTCGGCGGCGAGCGCGACGACGGCGCTGGAGTCGACGCCGCCGGACAGGAATGCCCCGACGGGCACGTCGGCGACCAGGTGCGCCCGTACGCTGTCGCGCAGCGCCTCGCCGAGCTGCGCCGCCAGCGCCTTCTCATCGGCGGCGGGGCTCGCAGTGAAGGCGGGCTGGAAGTGCCGGTGCACCTGGACCTGACCGCCCGGCTCATAGGTGAGCGAGCATCCGGCGGGCAGCCGGCGCACGTCGGCACTCATCGTGTACGGCTCAGGCACGTACTGCATCGACACGTAGTGGGCCAGCGCGTCGGGGTCCAGGGTGCCGCCGCCGCCCGCCAGCGACTTGCGTTCGCTGGCCAGCCACAGTCCGTCGGGGGTCAGCGCGTAGTGCAGCGGCTTGATGCCGAACGGGTCCCTTCCGGCGTGCAGGCGGCGTTCCCGGCGGTCCCACAGGACGTACGCGAACATCCCGCGCAGCCGCCGTACGGCCTGCGGACCCCAGTGGTGGAACGCCGCCGCGAGCACCTCGGCGTCACCGGCGGTGGCGAACACGGCGCCGTGCTCGCGGGCCAGTTCCTCCCGCAGCTCGCGGTAGTTGTAGACCTCGCCGTTGAAGCACAGGTCCCAGCGCTGCTCGTGGGTCAGCGGCTGGCGGCTGCCGCCGACGTCGATGATGGCCAGCCGCTGGAATCCCATGGTCACGCCGGGCTGCGGGACCGTGACGACCATGTCGTCGGGGCCCCGGTGCCGGATCAGGTCCAGTCCCGCCGATACCGCGTCGCACGCGTCGCCCTGGCCCAAGGCGCTGATGAAGACCACGAAGCCGCACATCCTGTGCCCTCCTCCCGTTGCAGGCAATCGAGCGGAAGGTAGGGGGCAACCTGTTAAGGGGTTATCAAGATCTGATGTGTGACCGATGTCGATAGTCTCCGTGCGGCGACACCGGCTCAGGCCTTAACAGGTCCTTCACAGCCGGGTGGGCACAATGCCCGCAGACCTATGGGGAGGTGGGGCGTGACGGCTCGGATCCTGGTCGCGGAGGACGATCCCAAACAGGCCAACGTCATCCGCATGTACCTGGAGCACGAGGGCCACAGCGTGCTGTCCGTGGCCGACGGCCGCGCCGCGCTCGACCAGTGCCGGGCGCGCCGCCCCGACCTCGTCGTGCTGGACGTGATGATGCCGCTGGTCGACGGGCTGGACGTGTGCCACATCCTGCGCGCCGAGTCGGACGTGCCGATCATCCTGCTCACCGCCCGCAGCACCGAGAACGACATCCTGCTCGGGCTCGACGTCGGCGCCGACGACTACATCACCAAGCCGTACAGTCCGCGCCAGCTCGTCGCGCGCATCCGCGCGCTGCTGCGCCGCACCGGGGTGCTCGCCACCGAGGCCAGGGCGCCCCTGGTCGTCGGCGACCTGGTCGTCGACGCGGCCCGCTTCGAGGTGCGGGTGGACGGGCGCCCCGTCGTGCTGACCGCCAAGGAGTTCGGCATCCTGGAGGTGCTCGCCGCCGAGCCGGGCCGCGCGTTCACCCGCGCGCAGATCATCGACCGCGCCTTCGGCTTCGACCAGGACGTGCTGGAACGCACCGTCGACGTGCACGTGATGAACCTACGCCGCAAGCTCGAACAGGATCCGGCCGAACCGCGATACGTGCAGACGGTCTACGGCCGCGGCTACCGGATGCCGCAGGCGCCCGCGTGACCTTCAAGCTCCGGGTCTTCATCCTCGTCGCCCTGGTCGCGCTCGTGGCCATGGGCGTCAGCACCTACCTCACGCTGCGCTTCGCCGAGTACGAGGTGGCCGCCTCGACCCAGACGCAGCAGCAGACCCTGCGCGAGATCGCCGACCGGATCACCAAGTACGGCCGCGACCACGGCACCTGGGAACGGGTCGCGGACCTGGCCAAGCAGCTCGCCCAGCAGACCGGCAGGCGCATCCGCCTGGAGACGCAGGCGACCCGGGTCGGCCTCGTCGACACGGCGCTGCTGCTCGGCCAGCCGGTCATCCCCGTGGCGGAACTGACCGCCCCGGTCGACCCCCGGCCGCAGTTGGAGCTGACCGATGCGGAGTGGGGCAAGGGCGGCCTGATCGTGCTGGACGCCGTCGAGCGCTACCGGCAGGAGATCCGCTTCGCCGCCTGCCTGACCCGCACCGGCGTCGACCCGGTCGCCGTCTCCGTGCAGCGCGGCGTGCCGACCTTCTCCTACTACGACGCCCCGTCCGTCGCCGTCGCGGACTGCCGGGAGGGCCTGGTCAGCAGGCCGCAGGTGCTCGCCCTCGACCAGACCGAGGTGGCGCGGTGCGACCCGTCGGCCGAGGCCGCGCGCCCCGGCGACAAGAGCACGCCGCGTACCGACGGGTCCGGCCCCATCGCCGTGCAGGCGTGCCTCCAGGAGGCGTACCTCACCCGGATCAGCGGCGTGGGTCCCGCGCCGTTGCAGCTCGCGATCGCCCTCGACGCGACGACGATCTCCGCGACACCGGTCGCGCTGGCGGTGAGCGTGGTCGCCGTGCCGATCATCCTGGGCACGCTGCTGCTGAGCCGGCAGGTGCTGCGCCCGATCCGCGAGCTGACGCTGGCCGCGCGCCGCTTCGGCCGGGGCGAGCTGGACCGGCGCGTCGCCGTCGAGGGCGGCGGCGAGCTGGCGCAGCTGGCGCTGGACTTCAACCACATGGCCGACTCGCTGCAACGCAGCGAGGAGCAGCAACGCCGCATGATCGCGGATGTGGCGCACGAGCTGCGTACGCCGCTGGCCAACCTGCGCGCCTATCTGGAGGCGCTGGAGGACGGGCTGGTGACGGCCGACGCGGCCCTGTTCCACTCGCTGCACGAGGAGGTGCTGCTCCAGCAGCGGATCGTCGACGACCTGCAGACCCTGGCGCTGGCCGAGGCCGGCCGGTTGCAGTACCACTGGTCGACGGTCGACCTCCGGGAGCTGCTGGAGAGCTGCCGGACGGCGCATCAGCCGTCGGCGTCGGCGGCCGCCGTCGAGCTGGAGGTGGTGGCCGCCGAGCCGGCGGTGTTCGTACACGCCGACGCGTACCGCCTGCGCCAGGCCCTCGGCAACCTCGTCACCAACGCGGTCCGGCACTCGGCGGCGGGATCGGTGGTCACCCTCGCGGCCGCCCGGTCCGGGCCGGACGCGCTGCTGACGGTCACCGACCGGGGCAGCGGCATCGCGGCCGCCGACCGGGCGCACGTCTTCGACCGGTTCTGGCGCGCCGACCGCGCCCGCAGCCGCAGCAGCGGCGGCAGCGGCCTCGGCCTGGCCATCACCCGCCAGATCGTCCTCGACCACCAGGGCGACATCTCCCTGACCAGCGAGCTGGGCCACGGCACCGCCGTCACCATCCGCCTCCCCGTCCACGACGACCCGCCCCCCGACCCGGAAAGGTGATCACGGCGCCAGGGTGGGGACACACCGTCGAACACGGCTTCAGGTTCATGATCAACCTGGGAGGGGGCGGGGAGGTGGCGGGGAGGGAGCTGGGAATACGGGTGGTTGCGCACGGGGTGGGGGGTTTGCTGGTTGACTGGGGGTATGGATTTGCCCGTACTCCCCCCGCTGGAGCCGATGCTGGCCAAGCCGGTGTCGAAGCTGCCAGACGAACCGGGTATGACGTTCGAGCCGAAGTGGGACGGCTACCGGTGCATCGTGTTCCGCGACGGTGACGAGGTCGAGCTCGCCAGCCGGGGCGGAAAGTCGCTGACCAGGTATTTCCCCGAGGTTGTCGAGCTGGTCAGGAAGCAGTTCCCGCAACGGTCGGTGATCGACTGCGAGATCGTGGTGATCCGGCGCGAGGAAGGGCAGCTCCCCCGGCTGAACTTCGACCTGCTCGGGCAGCGCATCCACCCGGCCGCGTCCCGGGTGAAGAAGCTGGCCGTCGAGACGCCCGCCGACGTGATCGCGTTCGACCTGCTGGCGCTGGACGACCGCCTGCTCATGGACGAGCCGTACGCCGCCCGCCGGGCCCTGCTGGAGCAGGTGCTCAGCGGCGTGACCCCGCCGGTGCACCTGACGCCGGTCACGACCGACACCGGCACCGCCCGCGAGTGGTTCACCGCGTTCGAGGGCGCCGGGCTCGACGGGCTGATCGCCAAGCCCGCCGACATGCCGTACGCCCCGGGCAAGCGGCTGATGTTCAAGTTCAAGCACTCGCGTACCGCCGACGTCGTCGTCGCCGGGTTCCGCTACCACACGTCCGGGCCGATCGTCGGCTCGCTGCTGCTCGGCCTGTACGACGACCACGGCACCCTGCACCACGTCGGGGTCAGCTCGTCGTTCACGGCCGCGCGCCGCAAGGAGCTGCTCGACGAGCTGGAGCCCTACCGCAACCCGGACGAGCATCCGTGGGCCGTCGCGGGCGAGGGCCAGCGGGTGCCCGGTGCGCCGAGCCGCTGGAGCGGCACCAAGGACCTCTCGTTCGAACCGCTGCGTCCCGGGCTCGTCGTCGAGGTCGGGTACGACGCGATGGAGGGCGACCGGTTCCGGCACACCGCCCAGTTCCAGCGCTGGCGGCCCGACCGCGAACCGGAGTCCTGCCGCTACGACCAGCTCGACCGTCCTATCAGCCTCAACGTCGACGAGGTACTGGCTACCCCGTAGGCTCGGGCGAACCCACTGGGGGGAGTGAACACGCTCGTGCGTCTCAGGATCGATCACCGCGTGGTGCGGCTGTCCGTCGCGTTGCTGGCCGCCGCCACCACCCTGACCGGGTGTGTGCTGCCGCTGCCGGACTTCGGAGGCCGCCCGCAAGCCGCCCGCAGCCCGGAGCCGGGCTGGCGGCTTTGCCCGGAGGTGCCCGCCGAGCTGCTCGGCAAGGCCCCTTCCGGATACACCTTCGAATGCCGCACGGTGAAGGTGCCGCAGGACTGGAACAAGCCCGACGACGGCAACACCTTCGACATCGCGGTGATGCGCGCCCGCGCCACCGACCAGCGCGACCGCATCGGGTCGCTCATGGTCAACCCGGGCGGGCCGGGCGCCTCCGGCATCGACCTGGCGTCGTACCTGACCCGGGGCCTGCCCGCCGAGGTCACGCGCCGGTTCGACATCGTCGGCTTCGACCCGCGGGGCGTGGGCCGCTCCGATCCGGTGGACTGCTACACCGACGCCGACCTCGACGCCACGTTCGGCGCCGACCCCGACCCGCGTACGCAGGCCGAGTTCGACGCCAACGTCGACCTCACCAAGCGGATGGTCGACGGCTGCAAGGCCAAGCTCGGCGACCGCCTGAACAAGTTCTCCACCGAGCAGGCCGCCCGCGACATGGACAAGATCCGCCAGGATCTGGGCGAGGACAAGGTCAACTACCTGGGCTACTCGTACGGCACCCTGCTCGGCGCCGTCTACGCCCAGCTGTTCCCCGACAGGATCCGGGCCATGGTGCTCGACGGCGCCGTCGACCCGACCCTCGACTCGACCGCCTCGGCGCAGAGCCAGGCGATGGGCTTCGAGCGGGCCTTCGACAACTTCACCACCTGGTGCGACGACAACCACAGCCGCTGCCCGATCGACGGCAACGCGCGCGAGGTCGTCATGAAGCTGATGGAGGAGGCGCGCACCAAGCCCGTCGGCAACAGCGACGGCCGGTACGCCACCCCGGGCTGGATCTTCTGGGGCGTCGTGTCGGCGCTGTACACCAAGGCGCGCTGGCCCGACCTGGGGCAGGCGATCGGCGACCTCCAGCAGGGCAAGGCCGGACCGATCATGGCGCTGGCCGACTCGTACGCCGACCGCGACGCCAACGGCGTCTACACCAACCTGTTCGACGCCAACGCGGCCGTCAACTGCGCCGACGAGGCCAAGCCGGTCCCCGTCGAGCAGATCCGCAAGTACCAGGAGGAGTGGCGGCCCAAGTACCCGATGTTCGGGGCACCGCTGGCCGTCGGCATGCTGACCTGCGCGGTCTGGCCGGGGCCGCGTGACCCGTTCCCGACCGGGCAGGCCAAGGGCGCCCCGCCGATCCTGGTCGTGGGCACGAAGGGCGACCCGGCCACGCCGTACGAGCAGACCCAGAAGCTCGCCGACATGCTCGGCACCGGCGTCGTCCTCACCTGGGACGGCGAGGGGCACACGGCGTATCCGGAGACCCGGTGCATCACCAGCGCGGTGAACCGCTACCTGATCGACCTCAAGGTCCCCGCCGCCGGCACGGTCTGCCCCGCCCAGTAGCGAGGTAAGGAAGGGCACCTTCGTCGGCTCGCATCGCGAGGGCGAAGGTGCCCTTCTTCATCCTCGGGCTCGTGATGACAGCACCAGTCAGTCATCAACCATCTCCGCTGGACACCAGGTTGACTAAGTCGTACAGTGCGGGGTGCAGGTATTTCGACTGTTGTATGCGTATCGCGAACGGGTGACGAGGCTGATCGCCCCGGCTGGTGCCCCTCGGCGACGCCCGCGTGGTGACAGGATGGCCGAAGCGACCCGCCAGCGGCACGGACGAGGTGAGGAGGTGTGAATGTCGTACGAACCGAAGCTGGCAGCAGCTCTGTCCGGGGCGACGATGGCTCAGCTCGCGCACTGGCGGAAAGGCACCGACGGCGACGGCGCGATCCTGCTCCCCGAGCTGTCCCCGAACCGGCCCATCCTGTACTCGTTTCGCGACATCGTCGCGCTGCGCATGTGCATCACCCTGCGCCGCGCCTCCTCGCTCCAGAAGATCCGGCGCGCCCTGATGACGCTGCGCGGCGATCTCGGCGAGCGCGACCACCTCTCGCGTTACACGCTGGTCTCCGACGGCGAGACGATCTACCTGGTGACCCACGACGAAGCGGTCGACCTCGTCCGCAGCCGCGGCAACATCGTCATCCATCAGATGGTCGAGGTCCTCGGCCCGTACTACTACGACGGACGTCATGTGCCCGCGCTGTTCCAGCCGCGCCGTCACCTCAGTGTCAGCCCTGCCGTACGCGGCGGCGAACCCGTGATCACGGGCACTCGCGTGCCCGCCCTCCAGGTCGCCAGCCTCGTGCGCGACGGCGTCGAGCCGCAGCAGGTCGCCTCCATCTACCCGGGCGTCAGCGCGGCCGCCGCCGAGGACGCCGTCGATTTCGCGAACTACGCCGACAGCTACCTGCGGCGGGCCGCGGCTTGAAGATCCTGCTCGACGAGAACGTCGCCATGCCGCTGACCAACGCGCTGCGCTCGTTCCTCTTCACCCACGACCTGCGCCACGTGAGCGAGGAAGCTGCCTGGTCCGGCACCCCCGACGTGGAGCTGTACAAGCGGGCGGCCCAGGAGGGCTACGACGCGGTCCTCACCACCGACGCCAAGCAGATGCAGCGGGCCAACGAGGTGGCGGCGATCGCGGCGTCGGGCATCCACCGCATCGAATACTCGCAGCGGCATGCCGGACTGGTGGGGCTGGGCGTCGCGATCGGCACGGTGTGCGCCGGTCTACCGGTGGCGCTGGCCGAACTCGCGGACGCGCCATCGCAGCAGCTGGTCTACCTGCAGGGCGTCGACCCGACGAGCCGTGCACGCCTCAAGATGACCGATCCCGCGACCAGCCCGCCCAAGTTCTGGCCAGCCTGAAACGGCGAACGGCCACACAGGCAGTCAGGTGCCGGAACTCCTCACTCCCCCGTGTCGCGCGCACGGCTGGGCTGGACGCGCATCGGTTCGCCCGGCATCTTCGGGTAGTCCGGCGGGTACGGCATCTCGCCGAGCCCGCGATCCCGCTCGTCCCGCTCCCACCACTCCAGCAGCACCGACAGGTCATGCGCGACCCCGTCCAGCTCGGCGTACAGATCCCCCACCTGCGCCAGCCGCACCGGCACCGTACGCAGATCGAAGTCGTCCGGCTCGACCGACTTCAACTCGTC
Organism: Catellatospora sp. TT07R-123; assembly: GCF_018327705.1. Taxonomy (NCBI): domain Bacteria; kingdom Bacillati; phylum Actinomycetota; class Actinomycetes; order Micromonosporales; family Micromonosporaceae; genus Catellatospora; species Catellatospora sp. TT07R-123. The sequence goes on from NZ_BNEM01000002.1 coordinate 3,267,848, forward strand.
CCAGCTCACCGGCGTGCTCACCGTCGCCCGGGGGTTGGCCCGCAACGAGTACGGCGCCGCGATGGTCCGGTCCCGCGCCATCTGGTTGAAGTCGATGAACACCTTCTCCCCCCGTTCCTCCTTCCACCACGCCGTGGTGATCCGGTCGGGGTCGCGCCGCTCCAGCTCCCGCGCGAACGCGATCACGGCGTGCCGCACGTCGATGAACGACCACCGCGGCTCGATCCGCACGTAGACGTGCACCCCCCGACCGCCGGAGGTCTTCGGGAAGCCGGTCAGCCCCGCATCGGCGAGCACCTCCCGGGCCAGCCCCGCCACGTGTACGGCGTCGGTGAAGTCGGTGCCCGGCTGCGGGTCGAGGTCGATGCGCAGCTCGTCCGGCTGCTCGGTCTCGGGCGCCCGCACCGGCCAGGGGTGGAACACGATCGTGCCCATCTGGGCGGCCCACAGCAGCGCGCCGGGCTCCCTCGGGCACAGCTCGTCGGCCTTGCGCCCGGACGGGAACTTGATCTCGGCGGTGGTGATCCAGTCGGGCACGCCCCGGGTGGGCACGCGCTTCTGGTAGAACATCTCGCCGTCGATGCCCTCGGGGAAGCGCTGGAGGGCGGTGGGGCGCTCGCGCATGTACCGCAGCATCGGCTCGGAGACGGCCAGGTAGTACTCGAACACGTCCCGCTTGGTGTAGCCGGGTCCGGGGAAGTAGATCTTGTCCGGGCTGCTGAGTCTTACCGATCGATTACCGACCTCGTACTCGAGCGCTTCCGCCTTGGGCATGGCACGAACCTACCGCGTACTGTGCGGGTATGGAGCAGAACATCAGCCACCTGACCGAGGACGAGTGGCGCGTCCGGCTCAATCCGGAGGAGTTCCGGGTGCTGCGCCAGGCCGGCACGGAGGCGCCCTGGACCGGCAAGTACGTCGAGACCAAGACCCCGGGCACGTACCGCTGCCGCGCCTGCGGCGTGAAGCTGTTCGAGAGCGTCACCAAGTTCGACAGCCACTGCGGCTGGCCGTCCTTCGACGAGGCCATCCCGGGCACGATCCGCTATATAGAGGACCGCTCGCACGGCATGGTGCGCGTGGAGGTGCGCTGCGCCAACTGCGACTCCCACCTCGGCCACCGCTTCGACGGCGAGGGCTTCACCGCCAAGAACGCCCGCTACTGCATCAACTCGATCAGCATCGATCTGGAAGAGCAGGCGTAACAGATGCCCGCCGCGTCCAGGGCCACCTGCGGTCCCGGAGGCGGCGGGGATTCATCGAGTGCGGTAGACGGTCGACCGGCGTTGCACGTTGGCGACCTCTACCAGCACTAGTTCATCGTGTATGGCATAGATGATCCGATATTCTCCCCGCCGGGCGGAATGAAGGCCAGTCAGCTCCGCGATCAGCGGTTTCCCCACCCGCTGCGGGTTCTCAGCCAGCGGCCCGGCGCAGAACTCCAGCACCGCCCACGCAATCCGCTCAGGCAGCTTTGCGATGTCACGCCGCGCGGCGGCAGTGAACTCGACGCGATACGTCACTCCGTCTCACCGGCTCGCGCACTGCGTGCTTCGAGGTCACGACGGATGTCATCCATGCTGAACCGCTCCGAATCGGTCAGCGCATCCCTGATCTCCTCGACGATCCCGGGTTCGGAGAGGATCTCCAGCGTCTCCTGGAGCGATTCAAGATCCTCGTACGAGATGAGCACAGCAGCGGGCCTGCCGTTCTTCGTGATCACAACACGCTCGTGGGTCGTCTCGACCGAGGTGACCAGTGGCGAGAGGCGGTCTCTGACATCGGCGAGCGGCAGCGTGGTAGTCATGTACAGAATTATGGCGCTCTCGTGCGGAGGGCCGCAACCCACCCCCCAGCCGGACTGCTGATCGCTGGTTGACAGCCGCCTTACCTTGAGCGCCATGATGATGCTCGGGGGAACAGCGGCTCAGGCCGCGTCATTGGCCACTCAAGACGCATTCCTGCGGATCGAGGGCGGCCCGGCCTGCTGCCTTTGCGTGCTCGTACTCATCGGATTCGGTTTCGGTGCATACGCTCTCGGCCGCCGCAACAAGAACAGCTGACCTGTCGGGTATGGACTGGTGCCCGGCCGTATGCCGTGCCACCATCATCGGGAATTCCTGGGACGGGAGGACCGGCGGTGGCGGACGGCACGGCGGGCACGCACTGGTGGCAGCGGCTGACCAGCCCCGGCGGCGGCACGCTGCCGCTGAGCGTCACCGAGCGCCTGTCCTGGTATGAGCGCCAGGTGCGCAAGCAGCGCCGCGGCAACCACACCCTGGAGGCCACGACGGTCGTGCTCGCCGCGGGCATCCCCGCCGCGGCCGCCCTGGGCGCACCCGCGGCGGTGACCGCGGTGCTCGGCGCGCTGGTCGCGGTCCTGGCCGGGCTGCGCCAGCTGCTGCGGCCGGGTGAGAACTGGATCCGCAGCAGCGGCACCCTGGTCGCGTTGCAGCGGGAGGCCGTGCTGTGGAGCGCGGGCCGCGCGCCATACGACGGCGACAAGCCCGACGCCGCCCTGGTCGAGAACGTGGAGGCGCTGGTCGCCGACGAGGCGATGCGCTGGGCCGACCAGCGCAGCGCCCGCCGCGCCGCGGCCGACCCGGAGCGCCAGCCCGCCTAGCTCTGCCCCGAGCTCTCCCCTGCCCGCTCGACCGCCGACCGCAGCGCCTCGGGGCTGCGGCCCACGACCGCGCCGCCGTCGTCGAGCAGGATGATCGGACGCTGGATGAGCTGCGGGTGCGCGGCCATGGCGTCGATCCAGCGCCGGCGGCTCGCCGGGTCGCGGTCCCAGTCCGCCAGGCCCAGTTCGGCGGCGACCGGCTCGCCCAGGCGGCACACGTCCCACGGCTGGGCGCCGAGGCGGTCCAGCACCTCGGCGAACTCGTCGGCGGTCGGCGGCCGCGTCAGGTACGACCGCAGCCGCACCGGCACCCCGGCCAGCTCGAACGTCTCCCGCGCGGTGGCGCACTTCGAGCACGACGGGTTGTTCCACATCTCCACCCGGCCATCTTCGCGCACCGAGATTTCTTCGCCGTAGGGGCAACCTGGCCGGGCCCCGACCCGGTACGTCATCCTGTCCAACCGACAGGAGACGGGGCGGGGAATGGCTGACTCGGGGTTCGAGGAGTTCGTGCGGGTGCGGTCGCACGTGCTGCTGCGCACGGCGTACGCGCTGACCAGGGATCACGCGCTGGCCGAGGACCTGCTCCAGACCGCGCTGGCCCGGTCCTGGTCGGCGTGGCGGCGCATCGATGGCGACCCGGAGCCGTACGTGCGCGCGGTCCTGGCCAACACCTACAACTCGTGGTGGCGCCGCCGCTGGCACGGTGAGCAGCCGACCGAGGTGCTGCCCGAGACCGTCGGCGGCGCGCCGCAGGACCGGGTGGCCGAGCGCGACGGGGTGTGGCAGGCGCTGGGGCGGCTGTCGCGGCAGCAGCGGACGGTGCTGGTGCTGCGCTACTTCGAGGACATGAGCGAGGCTGACATCGCGTGGGCGCTGGGCATCTCGGCGGGCGCGGTGAAGAGCCACGCCGCCAAGGGCCTGGCCCGGCTGCGGCTGGACCCGACGCTGCTGCCGGTGCCGGTCGACGACGCCCCGGTCGGCAACGAGCGGCTGGCGGGGGTCCGCGCGCGCGTCCGGCAGCGCCGCAACGGCCGCCTGGCGGCCGCCGCGACGGCGGCCCTGGTGGTCGCGGTGGTGCTGGGCCTGCTGCTGGTTCCGGGGGTACGGCGGCACAGCCTGCCCGACCCCGCCGTCTCCTGCTCGGCCGGGCTCGACCTGGACGGGGCGGTGTACGTCGACGGCAACCACGTCGTGGCACAGGCCTCCCAGCCGTACGCCCTGGGTAACACCATGCGTTTCACCTGGACGCCCTCGGCGGTCGATCCGGCCATCGTCTACGGCGCCTGCAACCAGGCGGCCGGACCGGACACCCTGATCATGATCGCAAGGGTCAACGGCGCCAAGGTGCTGCGGGTCAGGTGCGCCTCCGGGTCCGCGACCGGCGGCTACACCACAGACCGGCTCAACCTCGCAGCCCTGGGTCTGCGGCCGGGCAGACCGGTCGAGGTGACCGTCCAACTCGAAAGGGGCGAGGCCCAGACCACGCTGGACCGGCTGGGGAAGATGGAGGTCGGCATCGGCGAGCCGGTCCCGTTCGACCAGTACCCGCTGCCCTCGCCTCCCCCGGTGCTGGAACCGCTGGTGCGCGATCCCACTGACGCCCCGCCGCACGCGGTCGTGCTGGACCAGGGCACGAACCGGCCGGTCAAGCTGCAATGGACCGGCGGCTTGCAGATCATCGGCCGCGCGCAGACGCCCGGCGTGCTGCGGATCAGCGTCAACGGCGTGCCCGTGCAGGACATGAACTGGTGGGACTACGACCAGCGCACCCTCAGCTATTACGTCGGCGGGCCGAACGACTTCCCGTCGATCGCCGCCGAGGACCAGGTCACGGTGTCGATCGAGCCGGTGGGCTTCACCGGGGACTGGTTCGTCGCGATCGTCCAGGCCTGGGGTTGAGCCCCGGCATGGGGCACCTGGGCAGCCGGGCAGGTGGATTAGCATTAATCAACCTGAACAGGGAGATGTCGACCATGCCCGGACTCGTGCCGCCCGTCGCCGACGAGCGCGAAGGCCTGCTGGCCTTCCTCGCCCACCAGCGGCAGGTGCTCAAGCTCGCCGCGTACGGCCTCACCGACGACCAGGCCCGGCTGGCCGCCACCGCCGGGCCGCTGAGCGTCGGCGGGCTGATCAAGCACTGCGCCGCGACCGAGACGCACTGGATCGACATCTTGCTCCAGCGACCGGCCATGGGCGTGCCGCAGGACTACGCGGCGACCTTCCAACTGGCCGACGACGAGACCCTGGCCGGGGTGATCGAGCGCTACGACGCGGTCGCCACCGCGACGGCAGCCGCCGTGGCGCTGATCCCGGACCTGGACGACCCGGTGCCGGTGCCCAAGGGCGTGCCGTGGTTCCCGGCCGACGTGGACGCCTGGTCGGTGTGCTGGGTGCTGCTGCACCTGATCGAGGAGACGGCCCGGCACGCCGGTCACGCCGACATCGTGCGCGAGAGCATCGACGGCGCGACCGCGTTCCCGCTGATGGCGGCGGCCGAGGGCTGGCCGGAGACGCCCTGGATGAAGCCCTGGCGGCCGCAGCGGCCGCCGGTGTCGATGCTCTGATCACCCGCGCTACTGTCGTGCCGTGGACGAGCAGTGGCGGCAGCAGCGTGACCATGCCGTGGCGCAGCACGCCGCGGCCGACGAGCGCCGCCGCGCGGCCGAGGCCGCCAAGGCCCGCGCGATGGTCGAGCGGTTCGTCGCGCAGGCGCGCGAGCGCGGCCTGCGCCCGACCGCACTGACCGCGTTCGCGTACGACGGGAGCGCCCGCTACCGCACCACCCTGCGCGGCTGGTACGTGCACCGCGGCAAGGGCCTGGCCGTGGACGTCGACGGCAACTACTACATCCTCGGCGTCCCGTCCTCGCTGCGGGCGCGGCTGCTCGGCGCGCAGGTGCGCCCGACCGATCCGCCGCTGGTCATCGGGGCGGGCGGCAAGGACGGCGAGTCGATGCCGCTGGAGGTCATGCTCCAGCGGCGCCTCGACGCCGGGGACGACTGATCCGTACGGGTTTCCCCGAATACCGCACGGATTCGGATGACGCTAATCTCTGGCGCATGAGTGCTGCGCGCCCCCAGGGTCTGGTGTTCGGAGAAGTCGCCGAGGAGTTCGACCGGATCCGGCCGGGTTACCCGTCGGCTCTGGTCGACGACGTGCTGGCCTACGCGGGTCCGGGCACCCGCGCGCTGGAGGTGGGCGCGGGCACGGGCAAGGCCACCACCGCGTTCGCCGTACGCGGGCTGGACATCACCGCCGTGGAGCCGGATCCGGCCATGGCGGCGCTGCTGGAGCAGCGGCTGGGCGAGCGGTCCGCGGTGCGGATCGTGGCGGCGCTGTTCGAGGGCTACACCCCGGACGCCCCGTTCGACCTGCTCTACTGCGCGCAGGCGTGGCAGTGGACGGACTCGTCGCAGCGCTGGGCGCGCGCGGCCGCCGCGCTGGCCCCCGGCGGCGCGCTGGCGCTGTTCTGGAACTTCGACCGCATCGCCGACGACGACCTGCGCGCCCTGGTCCGCCAGGTGCACGAGCCGTACGCGCCGCACGCGATGCTCGACGAGGAACCGGCCGACGGCACCGACCTGTCGCAGTACTGGCCCGGCCCCGACCTGGCCGCGCTGCCCGAGTTCGGCGACCTGGCCGAGAAGATCTACCTGTGGGAGCGCACGCTGTCGGCCGACGACTACGTGTCCTACCTGTCCACCCAGCCGACCTACCGGATGCTGCCGGAGGACACCCGCGAGGCGCTGTTCGCCGCCCTGCTCCAGCGGCTGCCCGAGAAGCTCACGCTGTCGGTCGAGACGCTGCTGTACCTGGGGCGGCGCGCCGCCTGAGCCGGGCTCAGCCCTGCGCCGCGCCCGGCGGCGGACCGACCTTGATGGCGCGGCGCAGGGAGTACGTCACCGAGTGCATCCGGTGCGGGTCGGAGGCGAGGTAGACCGCGCCCCGGTCGTACACCTGCCAGCCGTCGCGGCCGAGCCGGTTGAGGTGGCGCAGGTCGTCGAAGCGCTCGTCGGTGCCCCAGCGCTCCACGCCGCGCACGTGGTGGAACGAGGCGTCCCAGTCCATGAACCGGTCACCGCCCAGCGACCCCGCCGAGCGGTACTCGAAGCGTGCGTATTCCCAGCGAACCATGGCGCCATTGTGCCCCACGACCGCCGGTGACCGGCCACTGTGTCCAAAAACATCAGTCCTGGCCCGAGCGCGGACCGGCACCGGTCAGCCGAGTTCCATCGCCACCAGCAGGAACACCGCCAGGCCCGCGACGACACCGATCACCATCGCGGGCACCAGCGCCAGGTCGAAGAAGGTGGCGGTGAAGGTGGCCAGCCCGCCCGGGACGGTGAAGAACGCCGCCGCCTGAACGGGTCTGCGCCGCGAATACCTGACGGCGGCCCGGGCGATGAACTTGACCACGATGGCCAGGAAACCGATCACGGCCAGCGCCGACAGCGCGAGCAGCGTCCACAGCACGGCCGACCCACTCGACACGGCGCACCATCCCATCGACCCGCGCTGCTGAACTCCGCGCCCCGAACCTACCCACCGCCCACCACCCGCGCCACGCGGGCCCTTCCGGACGGGGCCCGGGGTCAGAGCACGTCGGGGCCGAGGAGCTCCTCCAGCCAGCCGTAGATGCCCTCGCCGTATTCGGCCAGGGCCTCGGGGGTGGCGTCGACCAGGGAGCGCTGGTAGGACAGGGCTTTGCCGATCTTCGCGACGACGATGGCGTCCTGGCAGATCTCGCGCAGTTCCGGCAGGTCGCGGCCGTCGGCGGCCCACGCGGACAGGTAGTGGTCGCGCAGCTCGTACAGCAGCGGGTCCCGGTGCTCGACCTTGGCGTCGCGGTGCACGACCCGCAGCGCTACCAGCATCGACCCGAACGGGTGCGCCACGCTCGCGTCGCCGAAGTCGAAGAAGCGCAGGCTGCCGTCCGCGGCGGCGAAGACGTTGTTGCCGTGCAGGTCGTCGTGCTGGACGCTCGGCGCGATGCCCGAGGCGGCCAGCCGGTCGCCCAGCCGCTCGATCCGGGGCAGCCACCCGTGCAGCCCGGCCACCTTCTCCGCGTCGAGATTGGCCAGCACGTACGGATCGGCGAGCAGCTTCTCGTACTGCGCGGCCACGGTGTGCGGGCGGAAGTCGGGCACCCCGGCGGCGAGCAGGTCGGCGGCGTGCGGGGCCACGGCGCGCTGGAGGGCGGCGTACCGGCGCAGCAGGTCCTCCCAGCGCCCGCGGTCGAACGTGTCGCCGGTCAGCTCGCGCAGCGTCGGACCGCCGTCGGGCAGCAGCATCCAGCCCCGTTCGGGGTCGACGGCCAGCGGCACCAGCACGTCGTGCGGCGCCACCGAGGCCAGCAGGCGCATCAGCGCCGCCTCGTAGCGGGAGCCCGCGTTGTTGTACTTGAACCACACCTGCCCGCCCGCGACGGGCACCCGCGCCGTCGTCGACCAGGGGCGTACCCGGTCCACCACGGCCGGGCCGACGGCCGGCCCACCGCGCTCGGCCAGCGCCACCGTGATCCAGTCCTGGGCCAGCGCCCACTGCTCAGCACGCATCGGCCCAGGCTAGGGGCAGCACCGGCCGTGGCGCGAACGGATAACGGATATCAGACGCAGCGGTGGAAGCCGACGCCGCGCACGGTCCGCAGCGCGCCTCCCGGCGACTGGACGTGCAGCGTGCCGTCGTCGAACCAGTGCCGCTGCCCGGGACGGATCATGACGGTCTCGGCCAGCTCGACCATCCACTCCCCGGCCGCGACGACGCTGACCAGCAGCAGCCGGTCGGCGGTGGCGGGCGCGGTGGTGACCATGAGAAGACCTCGTCATCGGGGGTACGGACTGGTCACGCTAGCCACCGCCGGGCCGCCGGGGAAGTCCCCGGCGTCGATTCGTGCCCGGCACCACAGCGCCCGCGCGGTGCAACCCGTGCCCGCAGAGGTCTTCGGCCCGGCCGCCCGACCCGGTACGGTCTACCCGTCGTGACCCACAGCACAGCCCCAGGGGGTACGGGTGGACAACAGGCACCGTCTTCTGTCGGTCGTGCTCGGCCTCACCGCCGCGGTCGCGGCCGCCGTCATCACGAGCTGCGCCGGCGCCCCCGCACCGCCGGCGGCGCAGCAGCCGGCCGCGCAGGCGGCGATACCCGCCAAGGCGGTCGTGCTGGCCGAGGCCGCGATCCGCGGCGGCAAGGTCGTGCTCTGGACCGACCCGGCCGAGACGTTCTGCTGGCACGTCACCAACCAGCCGAAGAAGGGCGGTGCGAACACCGTCGGCGCCTGCGGTGACGGCAAGGCCGACCAGGCCACCCGCCTGTTCGGCGTCGTCGTGGTCCTGGCGGGCTGCGACGCCGGGGAGGTCCTGGTGCGGACCAACCCCGACGCCGAACCCGTGCGGTACGTCGTGAAGAACTCCGCCTTCCTGATCATCCAGCCCACGGCGGGCGAGATCGGCGAGAAGTTCGGCCTGGCCTGCGGTGCCGCCCCGGACACGTTCCGCGACGTGTTCATCTCCGGCACCTGACCCGGCTGTCACCAGCCGCGGGCGTGCCACTCCGGCAGCGACGGGCGCTCGCGGCCCAGGGTGCCGTCCTTGCCGTGACCGGGGTAGAACCAGGTCTCGTCGGGCAGCCGGCCGAAGACCTTCGTCTCGACGTCGCGGATCAGCGACGCGAACGCGGCCGGGTCGCCCCAGGTGTTGCCGACGCCGCCGGGGAACAGCGAGTCGCCGGTGAACAGGTGCGGGTGCCCGTGCGGGTCGCGGTAGAGCAGCGCGATCGAGCCCGGGGTGTGCCCGACGAGGTGGATGACCTCCAGCTCGGCGGCACCGACCCGGACCGTCTGTCCTTCCTCGACGGTCTCGGCCTTGACCGGCAGCTCGCCCGCGTCGGCCGGGTGCGCGATCGCGACCGCGCCGGTCGCGGCGACGACCTCGGCCAGCGCCTGCCAGTGGTCGCCGTGCCGGTGGGTGGTCACGACGGTCGCCAGACCCGCGTCCCCGGCGAGCGCGACGAGGGTGTCCGCGTCGTTGGCGGCGTCGATGAGCAGCTGCTCGCCGGTCTGGCGGCAGCGCAGCAGGTACGCGTTGTTGTCGTGCGGGCCGACCGACACCTTGCTGACGGTCAGCTGGTCGAGTTCCCGCACATCGGCGCCGCCCCCGCGGCTCACATCTCCGGAATATGCCATTCCCTCACCCTAACGAGCCCGCCGCACCCCACGCCCCGCCGCACATTGCTGCGCTGATCGCAGCTGATCGCTGCACTTTCGGGGAAACTGCACGAAAGCCCGCCAAGATTCCAGCACTTTCCCCGAAACTGCACGACCGACCGCGTGGTTGACACACAGGGCTATCCTCGTTAGCTTGAGGGCTATGTGTATTAGCTTCGATGGATGGGCTGGCTGTGCCTAGGGCGGGGTTGTCTACCGGCGGGGTCGTCGAGGCTGCGCTGGCTCTCGTCGACGAGCAGGGGGCGGGGGCGCTGACGCTGGCGGCGGTGGCGGCTCGCACGGGCGTGGCGACGCCCTCGCTGTACAAGCACGTGCGCGGGCTGGACGCGCTGGAGCAGCTGGTGTCGGCGGCGGTGACCGAGCAGTTCGCCGGGGTGCTGGAGCGGGCGGCGGCCGGGCGGGCGGGCGCGGACGCGCTGCGGGCCGTGGCGGCGGCATACCGCGCGTACGCCCACGACCTGCCCGGCCGCTACCCGTTCGCGCAGCGGGTGCCCGACCAGGCCGACCCGGCGCACGCCGCCGCCGGGCAGCGGGCCGTCGGCGCGATCTTCGCGGTGCTGCACGGCTACGGCATCGAGGGCGACGCGGCCGTGGACGCGACCAGGATGCTGCGCAGCACGCTGCACGGGTTCGTCAGCCTGGAGCTGGCCGGCGGGTTCGGGCTGCCGCAGTCGGTGGACCGCTCGTTCGACCGGCTCGTCGACGGCGCCGACGCCGCACTACAGGCCTGGCCGCGGCAGTCTTAGAACATCCGCTCCAGGATCAGCGCGAGCGCGTCCTCGGCGTGCCGCCGGGAGATCTCGGCGGCCCGGTCGCCGTCGCGCTCGCGCAGGCTCGCCACCAGTGCGATGTGCTCGTCGTGCGAGGCCTGCACGTCCTGGGCCGCGTAGTGCTCGGCGACCTGGCTGTTGAAGTAGTAGAGGTGGTTCTGCTCGATGGTGCGGGCCAGCCGCGCGTTGTGCGCCGCGTCGACGATCAGGCTGTGGAACCGGTCGTTGAACACCACGAAGTCGCCGCCGCCGGTGCCCTCGGTCCATGCCCCGCACAGCTGCGCGACGGCCGCGAGTTCGGCGTCGGTGGCGCGCTGGCAGGCGAACCGGGCCGCGAACGACTCCAGCGCCATGCGCACCTCGTAGATGGCGACGATCTCGTCGCGGTCGTGCTGGCGCACGATCCAGCGGCGGCGGTGCGACACGATCAGCCCGTCGGCGGCCAGCCGCTGCATGCTCTCCCGAATGGGCGTACGGCTGACCTGCAACTTCTCTGCGATCGCCGCCTCGACCAGCGGCTCGTTCGGCCCTAGCTTGCCCAGCACGATCTGGTCGCGCAGCCACCGGTAGACGTTGTCCGACAGCGTGCGGGTGGCGTGCATGGGCGCGGGCGGCAGCTCCTGCGCGGTCGACACGTGCCCTCCCCTTCGCCGTACCGACTTCCGAGCGCCCAGCGTAGGCGCAGACCCGGGCAGGTGGCCATGAGTCGGTCACCACAACGGGCCCGTTGTGCCCGTTCGTCCCTTCTTCCAGATTGCCGACGTGGCACGGGACACCCGATCCATCGATGCGAGCCCTTCCGCGTGGCCCTAGATCCGGTAGACTTCGTCTCGTGGTTAGGCGGTATTGGCGCTTTACGCTGGCTCTGGGTGGAGCCGGCGGTCCTTTGCGCTGACCGCAACCACACCCAGAGCCAGCAGGGCGGAGACGGCTCGTCTTCGCCCTTTGCCATGTCATGGACGGGCTGGCCTGGATGACCAGTGTGCGGGGCCCGTCCCCAGCCGATCGGGAGACGACTCCAATGACCCAGACCAACGACGTGCACGTGGTCTCGTTCGAGACGCTGCAGTCACCGCGCGAACTGCTGGCCGACCTACCGCTGGGCGTCGGCCGGGCCGCCCTGGTCGAGCGCAGCCGGCACGAGGTGCGCGAGGTGCTGACCGGCCGCGACAGCCGCCTGCTGGTGGTCGTCGGGCCGTGCTCGGTGCACGACACCGAGGCCGCCCTCGACTACGCCCGTCGCCTGGCCGACGCCGCGACCCGGTTCAGCAGCGAGCTGTGCCTGGTGATGCGCGTCTACTTCGAGAAGCCGCGCACCACGATCGGCTGGAAGGGCCTCATCAACGACCCCGGCCTCGACGGGACGTACGAGGTGCAGCGCGGCCTGCGCACCGCGCGCACCCTGCTGCTGGACATCCTCGACCTGGGCGTGCCGGTGGGCTGCGAGTTCCTCGACCCGACCAGCCCGCAGTACATCGCCGACGCGGTGACCTGGGGCGCCATCGGCGCGCGGACCACCGAGAGCCAGGTGCACCGGCAGCTCGCCTCCGGCCTGTCCATGCCGATCGGCTTCAAGAACACCACCGACGGCGACATCCAGGGCGCGATCGACGCCTGCCAGGTCGGCCGCAACAGCCACGTCTTCTTCGGCGCCGACCCCGACGGCCGTGCCGCGGTGGTCACCACCACCGGCAACGAGGACTGCCACGTGATCCTGCGCGGCGGCCGCGGCGGCCCGAACTACGGCCCGGAGTCGGTGGCGGCCACGCTCGCCCTGACCGAGAAGGCCGGTCTGAAGCACAACCTGGTCATCGACGCCAGCCACGGCAACAGCGGCAAGAGCCACGAGCGGCAGGCGGTGGTCTCCGACGAGATCGCCGCGCAGATCGCGGGCGGGCAGACCGGCATCGGCGGCGTCATGCTGGAGAGCTTCATCGTCGCCGGCCGCCAGGAGCTCGACTCCGGCAAGCCGCTGACGTACGGCCAGAGCGTCACCGACGCCTGCATGAGCTGGGAGACCACCGAGCAGGCGCTCCAGACGCTGGCGCAGGCGGTCGTCGCCCGGCGGCGCGCCCTCTGACCCCAGCCCTCGGCAAGTTGCCGGGCAATCGGGCGTATCTTGACCGTTGATACGCCCGATTGCCCGGCAACTTGGCTGATCTTGGGACGTTTCGCGCGGGGCGTCAGCGGCGGGTGGCGCGCCAGGCGCGGATGCCGAGGACGCCGACGGTGGTGCCGATCGCCAGCGACGCGGCGATGAGCAGGGCGTGCACCCAGAGGAAGCTCGTGGGCGAGCCCTGCCCGACGACGCCGCCGGACCAGGCCCGGGGGTCGTTCCAGATCGCCAGGGCGAACCGGGGCCAGATCACCCAGGTCCACACCCCGACCAGGGTCAGGAAGATCGACCAGCCGCGCGTCAGCCTCATAACCGGCGAGTATGCCAGCCGCGCCCGGCCGCTCAGCCGACCGGCACCGGGGGCAGGCGGTGGTCGAACAGCCACGACATCCGCGCCATGGCCTGCGGGCTGCCGCTGCGCCGGAAGATCAGCGGCAGCACCAGGTCCCGGACCGTCCGGGCCACCGGCCCGGCCTGCTTGGCCGAGCCCGTCGACGCGCCCCACGCGACGACCCGCTCCACCCGGGCCCGGCGGCGCCGCTCGTACTCGGCCAGGGCGGCCGGGATGCCCGGGACCTCGCGCAGGCAGTGGGCCAGGGTGACGGCGTCCTCGGCGGCCAGCGACGCGCCCTGCCCCGAGGACGGGGACACCGCGTGCGCGGCGTCACCGATGACCACCATGTGCCCGCTGCGCCAGCGCGGGACGGTCGGCAGGTCGTACTGGTTGCTGATGCGCAGCTCGTGCGGGGTGCCCGCGACGATGCGCGCGGCGGGGCCACGGTCGACCGACAGCAGCTCGGCCAGTTCGGCGCGCACCTGCGCGTCGGTCATCGCGGCGAGCTCGGCGCGGGGCCGCTCGGCCCGGCGGGGCGGGTTGGCGAACCACCACACCTCCCCGTCGGGGCTCACCGTGTACCCGAAGAAGCAGCGCTTTCCCCAGATCATGGCGTACGCGGCACCGAGCGCCGCCACGTCGTCGACCCGCGCGAAGCCGCCGACGTTGCCCAGGCCGGTGTAGCGGGGACCGGGCGCGGCCGGGTCGATCGCGGTGCGGGTGGCCGAGTGGATGCCGTCGGCGCCGACGAGCAGGTCGCCCTCGGCGTGGGTGCCGTCGGCGAACTCGACCCGCACGCCCCCGCCCGGCAGCTCCCGGGCCGTGGTCATCCGCTTGCGGTGCTCGACCGGCACGCCCCGGCGCACCGCCTCGTCGTAGAGGCCGCCGTACAGGTCGGACCGGCGGATCGTGTTGGTGGTGGTGCCGTCGGGCAGCACCGGTCCGAGCGGGACGGCGCCCAGGCGGCGGCCCGTGCCGGTGAAGAAGTCGATGGAGCTGGTCGGGAACCCGGCGGCGGTCACCGGGCGGTGCGCGTCGACGGCGCGCAGGGCGTCGAGCCCGTTGACGGCGACGGTGAGGTAGACGCCGTGGACCAGGCCCGCGCTGGCGTCGTACGCCTCGTAGATCACCGGGTCGTAGCCGGCCTGCTTGCACGCGATGGCCGCGACCGTGCCGGCCACGCCCGCTCCCATGATCATGATTCGCACGACGGTCCTCCCATATATTTCGTTCGGCCGAACGAAATATATGGTGAGCCGAAACGAATTGGCAAGTTGCTAACCTCGACCCGTGCCCGAACCTGACGACGCTCGCGCCGCGCTCATCGAGCGCATGCACCTGGCCGGGCGCGAGATCAGCGCCGCCGCCGTGATGTTCCACACCGCACTGGCAGCCCGGCACGGACTCAGCGCCACCGAGGAGAAGGCCCTCGACCTGCTCGACCGGCACGGCCCGATGACCCCGCGCGAGCTGGGCACCGCCTCCGGCCTGGCCCCGGCCTCGGTCACCGGGCTGATCGACCGGCTGGAGCGCAAGGGATTCGCCCGCCGCGCCCCGCACCCGCAGGACCGGCGCAGCGTGCTGGTCGAGATCGCGCTCGACCGCGCGGGCGACCTCGGCCCCCTGTTCGCCGACTGGGTGTGCTCCCTCAACGAGCTGCTCGCCCGCTACAGCGACGCCGAGCTGGCCGTGATCATCGACTTCCTCACCGAGTGCGCCGCCCGCCAGCGCACGGCCACCGCCCGTCTCTCCCAGCAAGATTGAGGGTCACGCACAGGCAGCTCCCTGCCCGGCTGTGACAGAATCGGCGCCACGCCCGGATCACGACGGGGAGGGGGCGCAGATGAACCGCATCGACCACGTACGGCGCCACCTGCGGGTGCTCGCGCACAGCACCGCCACCCTGTTCGCGGGCGCGCTCATGTTCGGCACCGGCTTCGCGAGTGCCGCCATCGCCGCTCCGCCCGCGGCGCCCGCCGCGGTGGGCTCGGCCCGCAGTGGCAACCGCATCGACCTGGCCCACGACCTGCCGCGCGTGCCCGCCGAGGCGGGCTGGCGGCCCGAGCCCGGCAGCGCCCGCGCCGCCGGCGAGCAGGGGCTGCGCTACCTCCGGCCCGGCGGCCCCGACCTGGACTTCCACGCGTTCGTGATGCCCGAGCCGACCGATCCCGACGCCACCGACGCCCCCGTGGCGCGGATCCGCCTCGGCTCCCGGCTCGGCTACGTCTACCAGGTCCCCGGCCACGCCATGGCGTACGGCCGCACCTACCTGCACGAGGTGCGCTGGCGCGTCGGCGACGTGCTCTACAGCCTCGTCGCCATCCCCGGCCGCGGCCAGTCCCTGGACCTGGACACCTTCCGCAGCCTCCTCAACCTCCTCCGCTGGCCCTGACCCGCGCCGCACCCGCCCGCCGCCGCGCCGCGCGGGCCGGGGGCGCCGCACGGGCCGGGGGCGATCATGCAGTTTCGGGGAAACTGTCGGAATAGGAGTCAAGATTCCAACACTTTCCCCGAAACTGCACCTCCCCCTCCCCTGACGGCTCAGGGGGCGAGTGGGGACGGCAGGCGGGTGGCATGATCCGGCGGTGAACGCGTGTCCGGTGCGGACACGCCGACCACGGGGAGAATGCACTGTGCGTACCACTCTGATCCGCGCCGCGCTCGGTCTCGGCCTGGCCGCGCTCACCGCGGCCTGCGCGGGAACAGCGGGCGCGGATGCGGATCCGACCCCGCCGCCCTCCGCGGCCGCCTCGCCCTCGCTCTCGCCCTCGCTGGAAGCGGCGGCGCCGGGCCGCGCACCCGAGCTGAAGGCGTTCACCGCGAACCTGCCGCAGGTCCCGGACCCCTGGTGGAAGGTGCAGGAGGCCCAGGTCTCCGGCGACCACGCATTTCTGCCGTACACCCGGCCGGGCGGTCCGGACGTCGTGTTCGACGCCGAGGTGATGGCCGCTCCCGCCGAGCCGAGCGCATACCGCGGCCAGACGCCCGTGGCCACGGTGCGGCTCGGCTCGTACACCGGCTACGTCTACCCGCTGCCCAGCGGCACGTACGAGGTGCGCTGGCGCGTGGGCGACCTGCTGTACCGCATGGTCGGCCAGCCGTCGGAGGGACAGAAGCTGTCCCTGGACCAGTTCAAGACGCTGATCGGCCAGCTGGCCTGGGCCTAACCGGTCAGGACGGGTTGACGGCGGCGCGGCCGCGGACGATCGCGAGCACCGCCGCCTCGACCTGCTCGATCGGGCGCTCCGGGGTGAACACCAGCCAGTCCAGGGCCGTCACCAGGCACACGCCGAACAGAGCCGACGCCGACAGCCGTACGTCCAGATCGGCGGCGAAGTCGCCGCCGTCCACCCCCGCCTGGAGCACCCCCGCGATCACCGTGATCGCGTCCTCGCGCAGCAGCCGCAGTGCCTGCTGCCAGTCGCGCTGGGTCCGCCACATCTCCGACAGCAGCAGCTGCGCGAACGACCGGTACCGCTGGATGAACCCGAGCTGCGCCCGGATCAGCGCCGCCACCGCGTCGGCCGGGGCCCGGTCGCGCACCGCCGCCTCGAACTCGGCCTTGAGCAGCCCGATGCCGTAGCGCAGCAGCTCCTCGAAGAGCGTGCTCTTGGACGCGAAGTTGTAGTAGACGGTGCCCTTGGCGACCCCGGCCCGCTCGGCGATCTGGTCGACGGTGGTGTCACTGAAGCCCTGTTCGGCGATGAGCTCCATGGTCGCCTCGAACAGCTTCTGCCGGGTGGCGTCGCGCCGCGCGGTCCGTCCGTCCACGTCCGTCCTCTCCGCGCGGCGCGAGCGCCGCCCTACATCGTCAGCGCGGGGTGCAGCCGGTCCGGGGTGAGCCGCCGGGTGCGCGCCGCGGTGCGTACGGTCAGGGCCAGTGCGGCCGCCGCCGTGCCGAGCAGCACCGCCGCTCCCGTGAGCACCGTACCGCTCGACCCGCCGAGCACGAGCTGCCGCAGCCCGTCCACCACGTACGTCATCGGCAGGTACGGGTGCAGCGCCTGGAAGAACCCGGGACTGGTGACCACCGGATACGTCCCGCCGGAGCCGGTGAGCTGGAGCATCAGCAGGATCAGCGACACGACCCGGCCGGAGGCGCCCAGCGCGGCTCCGAGCAGCTGGAGCACCGCAGTGAAGGCGAGCACGGTCAGCAGCAGGTAGCCGTACATGCCCCACGGGTGCACCGGGGACAGGCCCAGGGCCAGGACCAGGACGGCGTACAGGAAGGTGGCCTGGGCGACGCCGATGATCACGCCGGGCTTCCAGCCCGCGAGCGCGACCCGCCAGGCGGGCGCCCCGGTGAGCAGGTGCCGCCGGTTCAGCGGCCGCAGCAGCATGTACGTCAGCATCGCCCCGACCCACAGCGCCAGCGACAGGAAGTACGGCGCGAAGCCCACCCCGTACACCGAGGCGGCGTGGCGGACGTCGCGGTCGAGGGTGACCGGGTCGGCCAGCACCCCGGCGCGCTCGGCGCGGGTGTCGGCGTCATAGCCGGGGACCTGCGCCGCGCCGTCGTTCAGGCCGACGGCCAGCTCGTGCGCGCCGGAGTCGAGCTTGGCCAGGCCGGTGGCCAGGTCACCGGCGCCGCCGGACAGCTGGGCCAGGCCGCTGTCGAGCTGGCGCGCGCCCGTGGCCAGCCGGTAGACCCCGCCGTGCAGGCCGGCCGCGCCGTCGGCGGCTGAGGCGATGCCGCCGTGCAGCCGGTCGGCTCCGGTCGACAGGTCGGCCAGCCCGGTGGCCAGCGCGTCCACGCTCGCCCGCGCGGCCGCCACGTCGTCGGCCAGGTGCGGGGCGGCCTGCGCCACCTCGCGGGCGGTCGCGGCGACCGCGAGCAGCTTCGCCCGTACCTGCGGCAGACCGGACTCGTCCAGCCGGTGCGACAGCTCGACCGCGCTGGCGGCGGCCCGCGCCGCCGCCGTGCGGGCGGCGGCGAACGCCGGGTCGTCGGCGAGTTCGGGATGCTGCGCGGCCAGCGCGTCCAGGGCGTCCACCACCGCCTGGGTACGGGTCACCGCCTGCTGCGCCAGCCGCGGCAGCGTGTCGACGCCCTCGGCCAGCGTCTGCGCCGCCTCGGCGATCGCGTCGGCGGCGCGCTCGATGGTGGCGGCGTGCTCCCGCAGCACCGGCTCGACCCTGCCCGTCACCGCGTCGACCTTGTCGGCGAGCTGCCGCCCGCCCGCCGCCGCCCGCGCCGCCCCGTCGGCCAGCTGCGCCGACCCGGCCTCCAGCGTGGCCAGCCCGTTGGCCAGTTCCCGCGACCCGGACTCGGCCTGTGCCAGCCCGTCGGCGAGCGTGCCCGCCCCCGCCGCCGCGGTGCCCGCGCCACCCGCGAGCGCGTCCGCACCGTCGTGTGCCTGTCCGGCCCCGGTCGCGAGCTGCCCGGCGCCGTCGGCCGCATCGCCCAGCGCCGTCTTCAGATCGGCGAACCCGACCAGCATCCCGTCGAAGTACTTCGACGCGGCCGACTCGGCCGCCGCCGCCCGGATCTCGCTGAACGCGCTGCGCGCCAGCATGCCGGAGATGTAGTTGACCGCGTCGTCGCTGACCACGGTGAGCTGCCCGGCGTGCGGCGCGGCCGCCGGGTCGGGCCCGGTGACCAGGGCGGTGGAGAAGCCGGCCGGGATGCGCAGGATCAGCTGGTACGCCCCGTCGCGCATGCCGCGCTCGGCGGCCGCCTCGTCGACGCGCTGCCAGCCGAACACCTGCCGCTGCGACAGCTCGTCGGCCAGGTCTCGCCCGGCGTGCACCTCGTTGCCGTCGGGGTCGGCGGCGGGGCGGTCCTCCAGCACCAGCGCGACCGGGATGCGGTGCATGTTGCCGTACGGGTCCCAGAACGCCCACAGGTACAGGGCCCCGTACAGCAGCGGGACCAGGGTCAGCACCGCCAGGGCGGCCCGGGTCATCCGGTGCCGCCGGAACCGGCGCAGCTCCAACCGTCCGAGGCTCACGGCTTCTCCTCACTCCACGCGTGCATTCCGTATCCGCTCACTGCTTCACCTCGACGTTCGTGACCGCGCGCAGGCTGGGCAGCAGCGGCGGCAGCAGCCGGGCCACCGCGACCACCGCGCACCCGGTCGCGGCCAGCTCACCGAGCAGCTCGGCCGACTCGGCCGGGGTCAGCCCGACGTCGATGTCGTCGACGAGCAGCACGTCCGGCTCCTCCAGCAGCGCCAGCGCCAGCATCAGCCGGTGCCGCTCCACCGGCGCCAGCTCCCGCACCAGCCGCCCGTCCCCGGCCCACCGCTCAACGGCCCCGTCCCACCCGACCGCGCCCACCGGCCCGGGTCCGCCCGTTGATCCACCGAGTTGCCGGGCAATCGGGCGTATCTTGGCCGCGCTTTCGCCCGATTGCCCGGCAACTCGGCTGGGGTTGTGGGGGGCGCGGGGGTTGCGGGGGCGGCGGAGCAGGCGGGGGCGGTGGATGCCGCGGCGGGGGTGGCCGAGCAGGCGGCGGCGCTCGGCGACGTGCTCGGCGGCGGTGAGGGCGGGGTCGGGATCGTTCACGCCGGGGACCAGGGCGAACGCCGTACGCCCCGATGCCTCGCGGCTGCCCGCGCCGGTCTGGAACCGGTCGCCCAGCGCCAGCAGTGCGCTGGTGCGCCCGCCTCCCGCCGGGCCGGTCAGCGCGATCAGCTCGCCCGGCCGCACCGCCAGGTCCAGGTCCCGGAACACCCACCCGCGCCGGGTACGCAGCCCCAGCCCGCGTGCCCGCAGCACGGTCCGATCCTCGTCCGGCTCGTCGAGCGGGGTCTCCGCCTCGGTGGCCACAGCCGCCTCCACTTATTGAACTGACCGGTCAGTTCAAAAACATACTCACATCGGATCGGGCCGGAAAGTGAGGGTGAGCCGTTTCACGGACTACGATTCAGCGGTGATCTCGGCAGATCCCATGATCTTCAGAACCGCGTCGTTTCACGACCTGGACGGCGCGACCCTCTACCGGCTGCTCAAACTGCGCGTGGACGTGTTCGTCGTGGAACAGGAGTGCGCGTACCCGGAACTCGACGGGCGCGACCTGGAACCGGGCGCCCGCCACCTGTGGTACGAGGTGGACCGGCGGCCCGTGGCATACCTGCGCATGCTTGCCGACACCGAACAGGGCGCGCAGGTGTACCGGATCGGGCGGGTGGTGACCGCCCCCGAGGCGCGCGGCGTCGGCCTGGCCGGGCAGCTGCTGACGGCGGCGCTGGCCGCGATCGGCGAGCACCCCGTGGTGCTGGACGCGCAGTCGCACCTGGTCGACTTCTACGCCAAGTACGGCTTCGCCCCGACGGGCCCCGAATACCTGGAGGACGGCATCCCGCACGTCCCCATGCGCCGCGGCTGACCCACCCAGCACCAGCACCGCAACGGGGCGGGACCGGCGCGGGGCGCCGGACTTAGCATTGACGCTGGCCTATCTAGAGGACCGGTTCGGAGAATCCGTCCTCCAGATAGGCCAGCGTCAATTAAAAACGGGGTGCCGGGGTGGGGTGCCGGCCGGTCGTGTGGGGTCAGGAGGCGACGACCGCCGTGGAACCGCGGACGACCAGCTCGGTGTCGAACAGGTACTCGTCCGGGGTCACCTCTCCCCCGTCGACCTGCGCCACCAGCATCGCCACCGCCGCCTGCCCCATCGCGCCGATCGGCTGGCGCACCGTGGTCAGCGGCGGGTCGGTGCACGCCATGAACAGCGAGTCGTCATACCCGACCACCGAGACGTCCGTGGGCACGCTGAGCCCGAGCCGCCGCGCCGCCCGGATCGCCCCGAGGGCGAACACGTCGGAGGCGCAGATCAGCCCGGTCACGCCGTCCTTGAACAGGCGCACGGCCGCGGCCTGCGCCGCCTCCATCGAGTAGATGGTGCGCGAGACCGCCGGGTCCTCCTGCCGGGTGCGGGCCTTGAACGCGGCCAGCTTGCGTGCCGACGGCACGTGGTCGGCCGGGCCGAGCAGCAGCCCGATGCGGGTGTGCCCGAGCGAGGACAGGTGGCTGTACGCCTGGTCCACCGCGATCGCGTCGTCGGCGGTCACGATCGGGAAGCCGAGCCCGTCGATGGCCGCGTTGACCAGCACCACGGGCAGGCCGCGCTGGCGCAGCCGGTGGTAGTGGTCGTGCTCGGCGTCGGCCTGGGCGTACAGGCCGCCGGCGAAGATCACGCCGGACACCTGCTGTTCCAGCATGATGTCGACGTACGCGGACTCGGCCACGCCCTCCTCGGTGCGGGTGCACAGCACCGGCGTGAAGCCGCGCTGGGCCAGTGCCCCCGCGACGATCTCGGCGAACGCCGGGAAGATCGGGTTGGAAAGTTCGGGCAGCACGAGGCCGACCAGCCGGGCGCGTTCGCCCCGCAGCTTGGTCGGCCGCTCGTAGCCGAGCACGTCAAGCGCGGTCAGGACGGCCGTCCGGGTCGCCTCGGAGATTCCGGGCTTGCCGTTGAGCACGCGGCTGACCGTCGCCTCGCTCACCCCCACGTACTTCGCCACTTCGGCGAGTCTGCGCGTCACGCCGGTTACTGTAACCGGCGTGACGAGTCACGCGTGCCGGGCGAACCGGTAAACCGGCTCGGGCAGGGGTCCGCAGTACGTGTCCTCCAGTCCGGTGCTGTCACTGGCCGTCAGGGTGAAGGCGATCCCGTCGGGGCAGGTGTAGAGGCCCGCCTTGCCGGGTGTCACCACCTTGACCTGCGAGATCTTGGCCTCACCCATGGACAGCAGCGCCACCCCGAAGGTGCCGGGGCTGTCGACCAGCAGCTTGTCGACGGTCACGCCCCGGATCGTCGAGGCGAAGAACATGAGCCCGCCGTACGTGCTGTCGAGCAGCTCGTTGTCGGTGATCCGGATGTCGGCGTCGATCGGGCCGTCCTTGGCGTAGAGCCATACCGCCGCGATCTGGGCCTGGAGTCCCTCGAAGCGGCCGCCGGCCCGCAGGGTGGTGTTGCGCGTCAGCGTGGTGGTGCCGGACAGGAAGACCGTGCCGCCGAACCGGTTGGCCACGTGCAGGCCGCCGCCCTCGACCAGGGTGTCGGCCACGACGTTGTCGCTGACCGTGTTGTCGTGCCCGCCGTAGATCGCGATGCCGTTGGCCAGCATCGGCAGCAGCACCGTGTTGAACCGGATCGTGTTGTGGTGGTCGGGGAACTCGTCGGCCCAGGTCGCGATGCCGTCGTCGCCGGTGTTGCGGATGACGTTGTGCTCGATGACGGTGTTGCTGACGCCCCGGTGCAGGTTGATGCCGTCGGCGGTCTGGTCGTAGATCCGGTTGCCGCTGATGGTGAGGCCGTCGAACGGCCCGTCCAGCCACATGCCGACCTTGGTGTGCTGGATCCACAGGTTCTGCACCTTGGAGCCGCCGCCCAGGGCGCCGCCGACGCCGTTGACCTGCGCGTTGTCGTCGCGCTCGCCGGTCTCACCGATGATCGAGAAGTCGCTGAGGGCGACCCCCCTGCTCGGCTTGGGCGCGTAGTTCCCGTAGAGGCCGACGTCCTTGCCGTGCAGCACGCTGTGCCACATGCCCGCGCCGCTCAGGGTCACCTGGTCGACGATCAGGTGCTGGTTGACCTGGAACGTGCCCGGCGGCAGCCATACCGGCCGCTTCTTGGCCTTTCCTTCGGCCAGGGCGGCGGTGATCGCGGGGGCCGAGTCGGCCTTGCCGGTCGGGTCGGCCCCGAAGTCGACCACGTCGAGGGCGCCGTCGGGCTTGGCCGCCGGGGGCGCCACCTGCTCGAAGTCGGCCAGATCGATCGTGTACGAAGCAGCCGTGTCGGCCGCGTCCTTGGTGATCCGGACCTTCGCCCCCGCCGGGATCTCCCTGTCGAACAGGGTGCGCGCGTGGTCGTAGAAGTGGTGGCCGGAGCCGTCGGCCGGGTTGTTCGTGAACGGGAACCCGCCGTAGAACCAGCCGTACCGGGAGGTCACCGGCAGGTCGAGGGTGTCGGCGCCGTCGACGTGCACCGAGAGGGTCGCGTCGGCGCCCGCGCCGTCGGCCGAGTCCGGGACGCTGTAGCGCAGGGTGAGCGCGTTCGCGGGCTTGGCCAGGGTGAACTCGACGTAGTCGCCGGTCGCGGACAGGGTGACGGCCTGCCGCCCGGACGCCTCGGCGGCCAGCGTCTTCGCGGTCCGGTCCGGCCCGACCAGCTTGCCCTGGTAGGCGGCGGCCTCGGCCTCGTACTCGGTGAACGGGACGGTGGCGCCGCGGCCGGTGATCGCGAACGGCGACAGCGCGGGCGGGGGCGGCGGGGCGGGCTTCGGCTCGTCCGCCGAGCACCCCGCCGCGGTGGCGCCGAGGAGCAGCAGGGCCGCCAGCGCCGAAATCCGGGTCCGCATGTTCTCCGCCCTCCCGAGCAGCTCAGATCAAAGACGTCAGGAAGGGCACCTTCTCCATCAGATCCCGAGCAGAGTTGCTGCTCGTCTGGCTGACGCCAGTCGACGAAGGTGCCCTTCCCTGTTGCAAGGCCGGTGGGGAGGGCCGCTCACCCTCCCCACCGGGGTCTCAGGGGCGCAGCCAGACGGTGGTGTCCGGCGGCAGGTTGTCGCCGTCGAGGTCGCCGCTGGCGACCAGGACCGCGCTGTGGGCGGGCAGCTTGGCCGACTCGGTGGACAGGTTCGCCACGCAGATCACGTCGGGGTTGCCGGGGCGGCTGAAGGCCAGCACCTGCGGGGCGCTGTCGAGCCAGGACATCGGGCCGTCGCCGAGCGCGGGCTCGGCGTGGCGGGTGTGCAGCGCCTTGCGGTACAGCTCCAGCATCGAGGCCGGGTCACCGGTCTGCGCCTGGGCGGTGTACGCCTTCCACGCCGCGGGCTGCGGCAGCCACGGCTCGGTGGCCGCGTCGTCGGGGCTGAAGCCGAACGGCGCCTCGTCGCCGGACCAGGGCAGCGGCACCCGGCAGCCGTCCCGGCCCGGGTCGACCCCGCCGGTGCGGTGCCACATCGGGTCCTGCTTGAGCGCGTCCGGGATGTCCTCGACCTCCCACAGGCCGAGCTCCTCGCCCTGGTAGAGGTAGGACGAGCCGGGCAGGGCCAGCGAGAGCAGGATCGCGGCGCGGGCGCGGCGGGTGCCGAGCTCCAGGTCGAACGGCGTGCCGAAGTCGCGGCCCTTGAAGCTGAACGAGGTGTCCTCGCGGCCGTACCGGCTGATGTGCCGGGTGACGTCGTGGTTGGACAGCACCCAGGTCGCCGGGGCCTGCACGGGCGCGTGCGAGCTCAGCGTCTCGTCGATGACCTCGCGCAGCTTGTCGGCGTCCCACGGGGCGCACAGGTAGTTCAGGTTGAACGCCGTGTGCATCTCGTCCGGGCGCAGGTAGTTGGTGAAGCGCTGCACGTCGGGCATCCACACCTCGCCGATCAGCGCGCGGCCGCCGTACTCCTCGGCGATCCGGCGCCAGGCCCGGTAGACCTCGTGGACGTCGTCGCGGTCCTCGAACGGGTGCTTGTCGACCGTGCCCACCTCGGGCAGGGTCGCGTCCTTGGTCAGCAGCGCCGCCGAGTCGATCCGGATGCCGTCGGCACCCCGGTCGAACCAGAACCGCAGCACGTCCTCGAACTCCTGCCGCACGTCCGGGTGGTCCCAGTTGAAGTCGGGCTGGGCGCCGTCGAACAGGTGCAGGTACCACTCGCCGGGGGTGCCGTCCGGCTCGGTCACCCGGGTCCAGGTGCCGCCGCCGAAGTTCGACGTCCAGTTGGTGGGGGGCAGCTCGCCGTGCTCGCCCTTGCCGGGCCGGAACCAGAACCGCTCGCGCTCCGGCGAGCCGGGCCCGGCGGCCAGGGCCGCCTGGAACCACGGGGTCTGGTCGGAGCAGTGGTTGGGCACGACGTCGACGATGACCCGGATGCCCAGCGCGTGCGCCTCGGCGATCAGCTGCTCGGCCTCGGCCAGCGAGCCGAACAGCGGATCGATCTCGCGGTAGTCGGTGACGTCGTAGCCGCCGTCTGCCTGCGGCGAGACATACCAGGGGTTGAACCAGATGGCGTCGATCCCCAGGTCCTTCAGATACGGAAGGCGCGCCCGGACTCCGGCCAGGTCACCCACGCCGTCGCCGTTGCCGTCGGCGAAGCTGCGGACATAGACCTGGTAGATGGCGGCGTCGCGCCACCATGCGCGAGTGTCTGGCTGAGACACAGGAGCCTGCTTTCTTGTGCGGGTAGTGCGAACGGGGTCAAGCGGCCTTGCGAGAACCACGCGCGCTGTCCGGATGGACAATGCCTGGGTTCAACCCTTGAGACTGCCTGCCTGCAGGCCGCCGAGGATGCTGCGCTGGAACACCATGAACACGACGATCATCGGGATGCTGGCGATGACCAGGCCGGCGAGCATCTCGGTGAGCGGCACCTGGTTGGTGGCCGACAGGCGGCTCAGCGCCACGCTCAACGTCTGCGCATCCGGGTCCTGCAGCACCAGCAGCGGCCACAGGAAGTCCTTCCACATGCCGATCACGGCGAAGATGGAGACCACCGCGAGCACCGGCCGCGACAGCGGCAGGACGATGTGCCACAGCACCCGCACCCGGCCGGCACCGTCCATCGACGCCGAGTCGAGCAGGTCGTTGGGGATCTGGTCGAAGAACCGCTTGAGCACGTAGATGTTGAACGCGTTGGCCGCGCCCGGCAGCCACAGCGCCCACGGCGAGTTCAGCAGGTTCCAGCCGAAGATCGGGACGTCGGTGACGGTCAGGTATGCCGGGACCAGCAGCGCCGCGGCGGGCAGCATCAGGCTGGCGAGCATGCCGCCGAGGATGAGCTTGCCGCCGACCGGCTTCAGCTTCGACAGCGCGTACGCCGCGGTCACGTCGACCAGCAGCTGCACGAACCAGCCGCCGATCGAGTAGTACAGCGTGTTCAGGAAGAAGTGCGCGATGTTGAGCTGGTCCCAGGCGAGCTTGTAGGTGTCCCAGTGCCACGACTCCGGGATGAAGGTCGGCGTCGGGCGCACCAGCTCGGCCGGGTGCTTCACCGCGCCGGTGACCATCCAGTAGAAGGGGAAGAAGAACACCACCACAAAGGTGATCATCAGTACGGTGAGGACCGTGTAGTAGATCACCTTGTTGCGCCGCCGGTTGAGGTCGGTGCCGGAGATCAGGGTCCGGGTGTCGGAGGTCATCGCGGGCTCCCTCAGTCCTGGTCGCGCGTGACGCGCAGGTAGACGGCGGAGAAGACGCCCAGCACGATGAAGAGCAGCACGCTCATCGCGGCGGCCAGGCCGAAGTCGTTGTTGACGGTGAAGGCGTACCGGTAGATCAGCACCATCACGGTGATGGTGTCCGGGTTCGTGGTGCCGGTGAGCTGGTAGGGCTCGATGAACACCTGCATGGTGGCCACGATCTGGAGCAGCAGCAGCACCAGCATGATGAAGCGCATCTGCGGGATGGTGATGTGCCGCAGCCGCTGCCAGACGCTGGCGCCCTCCAGCTCGGCGGCCTCGTACAGCTCGCCGGGGATGTTCTGCAGCGCGGCCAGGTACATGATGGTGGCGCCGCCCATGTTGGCCCACGTGGAGACCAGCACCAGCGAGATCATCGACATCTTGGGCGACTGGGTCCAGTCCGACGTCGGCAGGTGCAGGAAGCTCAGCACGGTGTTGAACAGGCCGTTGCCCGGGTCGTAGAAGAACTTCCACAGCAGCACCACCACGATCGGCGGCAGCATCACCGGCAGGTAGATCGCGATCCGGAAGAAGCCCTTGAAGTGCCGGATCTCGTTGAGGATCACCGCGATGGCGAACGGCACCAGGTAGCCCAGGATCAGCGCCAGGACGGTGAACTTGAGGGTGTTCCACCACGCCGTGTAGAACAGCGGGTCGTCGAAGATCGCCTTGAAGTTGTCGAACCCGACCCAGATCGGGTCGGTGACGAAGTTCACCTGCTGGAAGCTCAGGATGACACCGCGCACCAGCGGATACCAGGAGAAGAGCGCGAAGCACGCGATGCCCGCGGCCATGAACGCGTAGCCGAGAACGTTGTCTCCGACTTTGCGGCGCAGCTTGTCGCGCCGTGACGCGGGACTCGCGCCACCGGAGTACGGCGTGCGCGCCTTCGGCCGCTCGCTCGTCATAACCGCCATCGCAGGTGACCTTCCTTGGGGTACCAGTCAGTCGAGTGGGCCGCCGGCGCGAGGCCGGCGGCCCATCGGGTGTTGCTTTACTTGACCGCGGCCAGAATCGTGTTGACCTGCTTCTCCGCGTCGGCGAGCAGGGCGGCGATGTCCGCGTTCTTGTCGGTCAGCACCTTCAGCATCGCCGTGTCGAGCACCGCGTAGATCTGCTGAGCCTGCGGCGGCTCGAGCTTCAGCGGGATGCTCGCGGTGGCGCTCACGAACGGGGCGTAGTTCTCCGTCGGGACGTTGGCCAGCGACTTGGAGGAAGCGGCCTGCTTCTCCGCGGCGGCACCGGTCCAGATCAGCGGCTCGGGCAGGCCGACCGGCTGCTTGGCGTCAGCGGCGGTCTTGTTCTGCTGCTCGATCCGGTCCGGGTTCGTGTAGCGGAAGGTCAGCCACTTCAGGCCGGCCCGGATCTTCTCCGGGGTCGCCTTGGCGTTGAACATGAAGCCCTCGCCACCGGCCAGGGTGCCGGCACCGCCGGGGACCGGGCCCAGGCCGTACTCCTTGAAGTCACCCTTGAACTGGTTGACGATCGTGGGGATGTTGTCGCTGGTCGCGACGTACATGCCCAGCTTGCCCGACGCCATCATCTGGAGCAGGTCAGCCCACTCGAGCTGCTGACGGGCGCCCATGGTGTTGTCGGTCCAGCGCATGTCCTTCAGCTGCTGCAGGACCTGCTTGCCCTTGTCGCTGTTGAAGGCGGCCTTCCAGGTGTCGCCGTCCTTGACCGCGATGTCCCCGCCGAGCGAGTAGATCTCGGCGGTGAAGTGCCAGCCACCGGTGTTGCTCTTGCTGTAGTCGCCGTAGCCGACCGTGCCGCCACCCAGCGCCGCGATCTTCTGGGCCGCGGTGCGGACCTCTTCCCAGGTCTTCGGCGGGCTGTTCGGGTCGAGACCGGCCTTGGTGAACAGCGTCCGGTTGTACAGCAGACCCATCGAGTAGTTCTTCGTCGGGATGCCGTAGACCTTGCCGTCCGCGCCCGAGTAGACCTTCATCAGGTCGGGGCGCAGCTGCGCGATCGCCGGGAACTCACCGGTGTACGCGGAGATGTCCGCGACCTGGCGCTTGGCGATCAGGTTGCCCGGGTCGGTGAAGTACGTGTAGAAGACGTCCTCCAGCTGGCCGCCGGCCAGCTTGGTGGCGAACGTCTGGGGGTCCATGAACCCCTCTTTGGCGTCGATCTTGATGTTCGCGTTGGCCGCTTCGAAGGCCTTCACGTCGTCGAGGAACGACTTGCGGTTCACCGGGTCCGACTCCGGCGGGAGGCCGTTGACCGTGATGGTCACCGGACCGCTGGGCTTCTCCGGCTCCTTCTCGGAGCAGGCAGCCGGGAGCACGGCCACGCTGGCGGTAAGCAGCAGGCCAACCGCCTTGCTGAACCTTCTTCTGTCCATAGGATTGGAGGTCCTTCCTTGCGGAGGCATGCGGGGCGGTCACCCTGGACAAGTTCCGCCCCGCATGGGGGTTCTTCCATTCAGTTCGGGCAAAGCACCGGACCGCTGCCGCGCGGTGTACACGCTGACGGCCCCGATTTCGTCTTTGTTTCCGTGCCGTCGCCCCGGGGTTTCCCCCGATGACGATGGTGAGCAGCGTAGGCCGCGAGTACGCAAGAAGTCTATAGTCCTTTGCAAGAACGTAATGATCGACTATTCCGTCCCAGCTCACAGCAGCGCAAGGCAGGAACGCAAGACCGGCAGGACGCGTACGGCCAGCCGTCGGGCCACGCCTCGGGAGGGCTCACCAGAGGACACCTGACCTGCTGAAACGGTTTTGTGGGGCCAGGCCCTGCGCAACGTTGCACCGGCTCGGGGGAAACCGCGCGGCAACACAACGTTCGTCCGTCGAGTTCTTGAACCCGGAAACAGTGCAGCCGCCGGACGTTCCGTCGAACGTCCGGCGGCTGCGGAGGCGGCGCCCACCGGTCACGCCGCCAGGCCTGCACGGCCCAGACCACGCAAGTTGCCGGGCAATCGGGCGCACCTGGGCGCTTCATACGCCCGATTGCCCGGCAACTTCGGTGGTCTTGAGGGGCCGGCCGGTCGGCGAGGTCAGAGGGTGCGGGCGGTCTGGGCGGGGACGGGGCGCGACGGCACGGCCGCACCTGAACCGGTCGAGCCGCGCACCACCAGCTCGGTCTCGAACAGCAGCTCGTCGGCGGGCACGGTGTTGCCCGCGATCTCGCTGATGAGCAGGGCGACGGCGGCCTGCCCCATCGACTCGATCGGCTGGCGCACCGTGGTCAGCGGCGGGTCCGTGCAGGCCATGACGGACGAGTCGTCGTACCCGACGATGGAGACGTCGCCGGGCACGCTCTTGCCGAGCCGGCGCACGCCGCGCACCGCGCCCAGCGCGAGCACGTCGCTGGCGCACACCAGGCCGGTCACGCCGCGGCCGATCAGCCGCGCCGCGGCCGCGTGGCCGCCCTCCATCGAGAAGATGGTGCGCTCGATGAGGTCCTCGGGGTCGATGCCCACGGGCGGCCCGTCGAGGGCCAGGCGGGTCAGGAACGCCTGGTGCTTGCGTGAGGAGGGCACGTGGTCGGGCGGGCCGAGGATCAGCCCGATCCGCTCGTGGCCCAGGGAGGCCAGGTGGTTGTAGGCCTGCTCGACCGCGACGGCGTCGTCGGCGGAGACCCGGGGGAAGCCCAGATCCTCGATACCGGCGTTGACCAGTATCGCGGGCAGGCCCCGGTCGAGCAGGCGGCGGTAGTGCTCGTGCTCGGCATCGGCCTGGGCGTAGTTGCCGCCCGCGAAGATCACGCCGGACACCTGCTGTTCCAGCAGCATGTCGACGTAGTCCGACTCGGCCACGCCGTCGGCCGTGCGGGTGCACAGCACGGGGGTGAACCCCCGTTTGGCCAGTGCCCCGGCCACGACCTCGGCGAACGCGGGGAAGATCGGGTTCTGAAGTTCGGGCAGGACCAGCCCGACCAGACGCGCCCGCTCCCCGCGCAACTTGGTGGGGCGCTCGTAACCGAGCACGTCCAGGGCGGTGAGAACGGCCGTCCGGGTGGCCTCGGAGATGCCCGGCCGCCCGTTGAGCACCCTGCTCACGGTGGCCGTGCTCACCCCCACGTACTTCGCCACTTCGGCGAGTCTGCGCGTCATGGTACGCAAGTGTAGAGCACAATCGTGCAAATGAGTTGCACGGGTTGGCTGACGTTTTGCAGACCAAACGCATGACCCACCGCAAGCGGTTACGGCAACGTGATATGTGGTATTTTCCTCCGCCTTATCAGGGCAACGCGGAGACGATCTCCTCCATCGAGCGCCGCCGCCCGGTGTAGAACGGCACCTCCTCGCGCACGTGACGGCGCGCCGACGAGGCCCGCAGGTCGCGCATCAGGTCGACGATGCGGTGCAGCTCGTCGGCCTCGAACGCGAGCATCCACTCGTAGTCGCCCAGTGCGAACGAGGCCACCGTGTTGGCCCGCACGTCCGGGTAGCCGCGCGCCATCCGCCCGTGCTCGGCCAGCATCTCGCGCCGCTCCTCGTCCGGCAGCAGATACCACTCGTACGACCGCACGAACGGATACACGCAGACGTAGCCGCGGGCCTCCTCGCCGGCCAGGAACGCCGGGATGTGGCTCTTGTTGAACTCCGCCGGGCGGTGCAGCGCCATCTGCGACCAGACCGGCGTCAGGCACTTGCCCAGCGCGGTGCGCCGGAACCGGCCGTAGGCGTCCTGCAGCGCGTCGGAGGAGGCCGAGTGCCACCAGATCATGATGTCGGCGTCGGCGCGCAGCCCGGCCACGTCGTACACGCCGCGGATGGTGACGTCCTTCTCCGCGAGCTGCCCGAAGAGCTGGTCGACCTCCCCGGCGACCTCGGAGCGGATCGACGGCAGCGGGCCGGTGGCCCGGAACACCGACCACATGGTGTACCGGATGGTGTCGTTGAGCTCGCGCAGCCGGGAGGCGTTGGTCTGTTCGGTCATTATTCCCATCCTCGTAGCAGCAGGTCGGCGGCCAGCTCGGCCGAGTTGACGCAGGCGGGGATGCCCACGCCGTCGAAGGCGGCGCCCACCAGCACCAGCGGCAGCTCGGCCAGCGCCTCACGCGCGTTCGCCACCCGCTCGACATGGCCGGGGGCGTACTGCGGCAGCGCCCCGCCCCAGCGGGTGACCGTCGCGGCCGCCGGTTCGGGCAGCGAGGTGCCGAGCACCGCCGACAGGTCGGCGCGCACCGTGGCGACGATCTCCGCGTCGGGGCGCTGCAGGACCGCGTGGTCGCCGTGGCGGCCGACGCTGGCGCGCAGCAGCACCGAGCCGTCAGACCGGCGGTGGTGCTCCCACTTGGTGCTGAAGAACGTCGCGGCCTTGATGGTCAGCCCCTGGTCGGCCGGGACCAGGAAGCCGCTGAGCGCGGGCAGGTCGACGCCGGGCAGGGTCAGCGTGACCAGCCCGACGTTGGCGTATTCCAGCACCCCGAGGTGCTCGGCGGCCTCCGGCGCGGTCGGCGCCAGCAGGCGCGCGGCGGGACGGGCGGGCACGGCGAGCACCACCGCGTCGGCGTCCAGCCGCCACGGGCGGGCGGCGCGCGGGGCGTCGTCGGTGGCCGCGCCGACGGTCAGGGTCCAGCCGTCGGCGGTGCGGACCAGCTCGCGTACCGGCATGCCGAGGTGGATCTCGACGCCGCGCCGCTCCAGCTCGGCGCGGGCCGCCTGGACCAGCGTGCCGAGGCCGCCGCGCAGCGTGCCGAAGACCGGCGTGCCGGGCTGGTGCGCCCGGCTGGTCCCGGCGGCCCGCTGCACGGCCGCGCGCAGGGTGTGCTCGCGGCCGAGGAAGCGGTGCAGCGCGGGCATGGTGGCCGCCAGCGAGAGGCCGTCGGCGCTGCCGGCGTACACGCCGCCCAGCAGCGGGTCGACCAGGTGGGTGACCACCTCGTCGCCCAGCCGCTCGCGCACCACGTCGCCCACGGCGCGGTCCTCGCGCGGGGCCAGCACCGGCGCGCCCCGGTCGACGTCGCCCTGGCTCAGGGTGGCCACGCCGACCAGGTCGGTGTCCGGGCCCGGCACGCCCATCACGGTGCCGGTGGGCAGCGGGCGCAGTGCTCCGGCCACCCACAGCCCGGCGCCGCCCGCGATCGGGTGCTCCAGCAGGTGCTCCAGCTTCAGGGCCGAGACCAGGCGCATCGCGCCGCTCGGGCCCCAGGCCGGGTCGCGCATCAGGAACTGCTCGGCGCCCAGTTCCACGCCGTCGGCGCGGGTGTGCAGCTTGCCGCCCAGACGGTCGGCCTGCTCCACGATCGTGACCGCGACGCCCGACTCGGACAGCCGTAGCGCGGCGGCCAGGCCCGAGATGCCCCCGCCGATTACTGCCACGTGGCGGGTCATCGCTTGCTGACCTCGTGCACCAGCTCGACCACGCGGGTGAGCACGGTCGGGTCGGTCTCCGGCAGCACGCCGTGGCCGAGGTTGAAGACGTGGCCCGGCGCGGCGCCGCCCTCGTCGAGCACCCGGCGCACCTCGCGCTCGATCACCTCCCACGGCGCGAACAGCACCGCGGGGTCGAGGTTGCCCTGCACCGGCTTGCCGGGCAGCTGCCGGGCGGCCGTGTCCAGCGGGGTGCGCCAGTCGACGCCGACGACGTCGGCGCCCGCCTCGGCCATCGCGGGCAGCAGCAGGCCGGTCCCGACGCCGAAGTGGATCCGCGGGATGCCCGCGTCGGCCAGCCCCGACAGCACCTGCTGCGAGTGCGGCAGGACGTACTGGCGGTAGTCGGCCTCCGAGAGGGCGCCGACCCAGGAGTCGAACAGCTGGACCGCGGCGACCCCGGCGTCAATCTGCACCTTGAGGAAGGTGAGCGTGATCTCGGCGAGGCGGGCGAGCAGGGCGTGCCACAGCTCGGGGTCGCCGTACATCAGGGCCTTGGTCTTGGTGTGGTTGCGCGACGGGCCGCCCTCGACCAGGTAGCTGGCCAGCGTGAACGGGGCGCCCGCGAAGCCGATCAGCGGGGTGGCCTTCAGCTCGCGCAGCAGCAGGGCGACGGCGTCGCCGACGTACGACACGGCGCCGGGGTCGAGCGGTCGCACCCGGTCCAGGTCGGCCATCGTGCGCACCGGTTCGGCCACGACCGGGCCGGTGCCGGCGACGATGTCGAGGTCGACCCCGGCGGCGTCCAGCGGCACCATGATGTCGCTGAACAGGATCGCCGCGTCGACGCCGTGGCGGCGGACCGGTTGCATGGTGATCTCGGTGACCAGGTCGGGGCGGCGGCACGATTCGAGCATGCGCACGCCGGCCCGCAGTTCGCGGTATTCGGGCAGGGACCGGCCCGCCTGCCGCATGAACCACACGGGGGTATGCGGCACGGCCTGCCCCCGGCAGGCGCGTACGAATGTCGATCCGGCCAAGGTGAGGCGGTTGAGGCCGCCCGTGGCTGCAGTGTTCATCGTCGCCATCGTGCCACTGGACGAGGGGTGTCCGCCGCATGGGTAGTGCGGATGTGAGCCGTATCGGCGCGGCGTGCCACCACACGGAGGCGCGGGCGCCCTAGGGTACGGCTATGGCGCTGACGACCGTACTCCCCGAGACGTTCACGCGCGCCGTCACCGCGCTGCGCTCGGTCCACCCCCGTGACGAGATCTCCCTGGAAGAGGTGCCCGCCCCCGGCAAGCTCGCGCCGTACGCGTTCGCGCTGGGCGCGTCGGTGCTCCGCCGGGGCGAGGAGGTCACCACGGGGCGGCTGATCCTGCTGCACGACCCGGCCGGGCACGACGCCTGGCAGGGCGACACCCGGCTGGTCACGTACGTCACCGCGGAGTTGGAACCCGAGCTGGCCACCGACCCGCTGCTGCCCCAGGTGGGCTGGAGCTGGCTGGTGGACGCGCTCGACGCGCACACCTCCGGCTACGCCGCGATCGGCGGCACCGTGACGCAGACCATCTCCAGCCGGTTCGGCGCGCTGGCCGCCGACGGTCCGCCCACCACCGACCTGGAGCTGCGGGCGTCCTGGACGCCGCTGGACCTCGATCTGGAGGGCCACGTGACCGCTTGGTGCACGGCGCTGGCCTCCACCGCGGGCCTGCCGCCGGTCGGCGTCTCGGCCCTGCCGCTGCGACGCAACTAGCCGGACGACAGCGAGAAGCCGAAGGGCGGCCGGATCACTCCGGGCCGCCCTTCGGCTCGTCCGGCCTACGGCCGGGACGGGATCAGAGGTACGCCTTGCAGGCCTTGTCGACGGCCTTGCCCTTGGCCTGGGTCGGGCCGCTGAAGAACGCGTCCAGCTTGTCCAGGCAGTTGGTCATCGCCTTGTTCTCGTTCTGCACGCCCTCAAGGTCCTGCTTGGCCTTGCTCAGGTCGTCCTTGACCGACGACAGCTGGCGGTTGGCCGAGTCGAGCGCGCTCTCCTTCTGCTGGAGCGACTTGTCGCGCTCGGCGACCTGCTGGGTCAGCGTGGTCCGGGTCGAGGTCAGGTCGTTGGACTTGAGCACGAACAGGGTCGTCATCACGCCGGTGGCCAGCACCAGCACGCCGGTGAGGATGCTGAGGACCAGCACGGCCTTGGACTTCTTGGGCGCGGCCGGGACCGGCGCCACGAAGCCGGGGTAGCCCGAGGTCGGGTACGCCGAGACCGGCATCGCCGAGACCGGGTAGGAGTCGGCGGCCGGGTACTGCTGCGGCGCGGCCTGGTACTGCTGCGGCGCGGCCGGGGCGTAGCCCGCCTGGTACGCGTCGGCGGCGGGCGCGGCCTGCGGCAGCACCGCGGTGGCCATGGCGGTCGTGGCCTCGGCGGCGGGCGCGGCGACCGGCGCCGGGGTGGCGACCGGCGCGGCGACGGGAGCCGGGGCGTAGACGGGCGCCGGGGTGGCGACCGGCGCGGCCGGAGCCGGGGTGTAGACCGGAGCCGGGTCGGCCGCCGGGGTCGGGGTGGCGACCGGGACGGGCTGCGTCGCCTCGGGCGCGACGGGCGCGGGCGCGTACGCCTGCGGCTCGGACGCACCGGCGGGGGCCGCGGCCTGCTCGGGGTTGGTCATGTGGTGCTCTCCTCCGTGATGGGGTGTTGCATGGGCTGCCGGAACACTTCCGGTCAGCACACCTTGAACTGCTTGCAGGCATCGGCGATCGGGATCGCCAGGCCGAGCCCTTCCGCGCCGGTGTACTTGGCGACGGCGATGCCGACGACCTGGCTGCTGCCGTTGATCACTGGGCCGCCGGAGTTGCCGGGGTTGATGGCGGCGTCGAACTGGATCATCGGACCGGCCTCGTCCTCGTCCTCGCGCAGCGCGCTGACGACTCCCGTGGTCACCGTGTCGGTGAGGCCGAGCGGTGCGCCCACGACCACGATCTGCTGACCGGGCCGTACGGTCTCGGTGGCCACGGTCAGACCGGTGAACTTCGCCGTGGTCTGCAGGTGGGCCACATCCCGGAGCTTGTTCACGGCGAGGATCTTCGCGTCGAAGCGCTGGCCGTCGCGAGTGATTTTCACCGTGCGGCCGCCCTGGTTCCAGACCTGCGCGACGACGTGGAAGTTGGTGAACAGGTTGGTGCCGCCACCGGCCGCGGCGGGGCCGACGGCGAAGGCGGTGCCGGTGTAGTCCCCGGCCTCGACCCGGAACACGCTGGGCAGCACCGCCGCGGCGACGTGCTCGGCGTCGAACGCCTCGCCCGCCTTCTTCTCCAGCGCGCCGATCCGGGTGTCCGCCGCCTGCTGCGCCTGGGCCGCGGCCTGCCGGTCGGCGTCGAGGCGCGAGCGCAGGCCGTCCAGGTCGGACGACAGCCCCGCGATGGTGACCGACTGCCAGACCACGGTCGCGACCAGCAGCACCGTCAGGATCGACGTGAGCACGTCCCAGCGCGCCAGGCGGCGCAGGCCGCCCCGGCTTCGCGGCGGCGCGGGCGGCATCGGCACCGCGGGCGGGGCCGGGATCGCCGACGGGACCGGGATCGGGACCGCGTGCGGGACGCCGCCCGGCGCTGCGGTCAGCGGCCGGGGCGGAAAAGGTCCGAGCGGTTGAGTCGGCACCGCACCGTACGGCTGAGGCTGGGCCGGGATCGGCTGAGCCGGCACCGGCACCGGCTGGGCCGGGGCCGGGTGGCCGGAACCGGGCGGCATCGGCACCTGCGGCATCCGCTGATCGACCGGCGCCGCTTGGACAGGCACCGCGACCTGCGGGTGAACCGGGACAGTGGCCGGCGCGACCGGCGCCGCGGGCTCGGGGCCCGTAGTCATCTTTCCTCCCCGTGCCGGTGCTGACGTGATCACCGGGCGCCCGCACCGTACACGGCCTGCGCACGTCCAGCAGCCCCGCCGAAGGGCGGAGTCACTGAACCGGTCGAGGCGGCGAATCGGCCGTTCCGCTACCCGGGCAACTCGGTTGATCAGGCACAGATGAGGTGAATTAACCGGGGGAAGTTTCATTTTTGGCCGGATCGTTACGACGCGCCACGGGACCGGGTGCGGCGACGACCCCTGCCATGCACGTACGGTGTGATCCATGACCGACGAGGACGCACTGCTGCGCCGTCGGACCCGCCACCGCACGGGCGACGGCACGCCGGACGCAGCCACGCAAGGCACCACGCATGGCGACGGCCCGACGCTGCTGACCGAACCCGCAGGCGGCACCCCCGCCCCGGTGGAGACGGCGGAGGGGCTGGCCGAGGTGCTGGCCCGGTTCGCCGCCGGGACGGGCCCGGTTGCCGTGGACGCCGAGCGCGCCTCCGGCTTCCGCTACAGCCAGCGGGCCTACCTGGTGCAGATCCGCCGCCGCGGCGCGGGCACGGCGCTGATCGACCCGGTGCCGCTGGGCGACCTGTCCGCGCTGGACGAGGTCCTCGCCGACGCCGAATGGGTGCTGCACGCCGCGAGCCAGGACCTGCCGTGCCTGGCCGAGCTGGGCCTGCGCCCGCGCCGACTGTTCGACACCGAGCTCGCCGCCCGGCTGGCCGACTTCGAGCGGGTCGGCCTGGCCGCCCTCACCGAGCAGCTGCTGGGCCGGACGCTGGAGAAGCACCACTCGGCGGCGGACTGGTCCACCCGCCCGCTGCCGCAGGACTGGCTGACCTACGCCGCGCTCGACGTGGAGCTGCTGGTCGAGCTGCGCGACGCGCTGGAGGCCGAGCTGGCCCGGCAGGGCAAGACGGCCTGGGCCGGCCAGGAGTTCGCCGCGCTGGTCGCCAACGGGGCCCGGCCGCCCAAGCCGCGGGTCGACCCGTGGCGGCGTACCTCGGGCATGCACCGCGTGCGCGGCGCGCGGGCGCAGTCGCGGGTGCGGGCGCTCTGGTATGCCCGCGACGCCATCGCCACCCGCCGGGACACCGCCCCGGGCCGGGTGCTGCCCGACGCTGCGATCGTGGCCGCCGCCGAGATGAACCCCAAGAGCGAGCGGGAGCTGCTGCTGCTGCCCGGCTTCGGCGGCCGCTCGGTGCGCCGCCTGGCCGCAACCTGGCTGGACGCGCTGGAGGAGGCGCGCAACCTGCCCGACGACGCCCTGCCCACGTCACCGCAGTTCGAGGGGCCGCCCCCGCCGCACCGCTGGGCCGACAAGGACCCGGTGGCGGCGGCCCGGCTGGCCCGGTGCCGCGAGGTGGTGACCAAGACCGCCGAGCAGCACCACCTGCCGCCGGAGAACCTGATCACCCCGGACTTCGTGCGCCGCCTGGCGTGGGAGCCGCCCGCCGCCGACGAGGCGGCCGTGGCCGCGGTGCTCGCCGGGTTCGGCGCCCGGCAGTGGCAGTGCGACCTGCTCGCCGCGGAGCTGGCTCAGGCGCTGGTCGAGCCGGAGCCGACCGAGCCGACCGAGTTGGCCGAGGCCGCCGACGACTCCGGGGACACCGGGGACACCGGGGCGGAGCCGGCGGCGGGCTGAACCCGGCCGCGCCCGGCCCGGATCGCGTACGCCAGCAGATACGCCCCGAACAGCGGGTACAGGTACGGGGTGAGCTCGACGACGTCGGCGACCTGGGTGACCTCCCAGTCGCCGGGGCCGGGCAGCCCGTGCATCCCGCCGCTGTACATCGTGAACAGCCACAGCGGCGCCCAGATCCGGTTCACCCCGTCGTAGCCGCCCGGCCCGCCGTCGACGGAGAGGTACTCGTACGGCCCGGTGTGGGCGAACACGGTGATCGCGATCGCGACGTCGGCGACCAGCAGGGCGCCCAGCACCCCGACCCACCATGCGGCGGCGGTCCGGCCCCGGGCGGCCAGCCGGCCGGCCACCCCGAGCACGCCGACCATGCCCGCACCCCACCACAACAGCTCCGGCACGACCCGGTCCAGCTTGTTCGCGCTGCCCAGCAGGTAGATGACGAACGCGGCCGTCAGCAGGCACGGCAGGACCGCCGCGACGGCCAGGCGCACCGGGCCCCGCAGCGCGGTGCGGGCGCCCAGCCGGGTCGCCCCGAGCCCCAGCAACAGCGCGAGCCCGCCGATGGTGGCAGCGACGAACGGATCCAGGCTGGAGCCGGTCAGCTCCTGCAACCGCAGCACCCCGGCGACCGTGTTCGCGCCGAGCAGCCCGACGGCGCCGAGCACGACGCACAGCAGCGGCGCCAGCAGGACGGTGGCGGCGGTGACCCAGAAACGCCTGGTCATGAGGCTCCGATCGATGAGCGGGTCGGCGGCGGGGCGGGAGACGGCGAGGCTGAGGGCGTACGCCACGATGCGTGCGGACCTGCCCTCGGCGGCCAGCACGTGCAGCTCGGCGAGCCATTCGCGGTGCAGGTCGTCGCGCAGCCCGGCGGGCCAGCGGCGTGCCGCGAACGCGAGCAGGGCGGCGCCCAGCCGCCGGGCGATCATGCGCGCCCCGGTTCGGTGCGCGGCCGCAGCGGCGCGGTCGGCCGGGTCGCGGCGTGCAGTTCGGCCAGCGCCTGCCGGGCCTCGGTCACGCCCAGCGGGGTGAGCCGGTAGTAGCGGCGCGCCGGCCGCCCCTGCACCACCGGGTCGATCTGCTCCCACTCGGCCGCGAGCCAGCCGGCCCCGGTCAGCCGCTGGAGGATCGGGTACAGCGTGCCGCTGGGCAGGCCGGTGAGGTTCATCAGGTCGAGGCCGTAGCGCTCGGCTTCGGGCTCGGCCAGCAGCGCTGCCAGCACTCTGGCCACCGGCACGGTGATCCGCATGCGCGGCAGTCTATGCCGCTGCCCTACATAGGGCAAGATCCGTTTTCTACATAGGGTCGGACACGTGACCGGCCGCCGATTGTGAGCCAGACCATAGCGGGTCGCTACCGTCCGATAGTTACCCACGAGTAGCATCCGGATCGGCTCCCTACTGCAAGGAGGCAGACCGTGCCCCGTGAAGTCCGCGACGTCGTCTTCGTCGACGGCGTACGCACCCCGTTCGGCAAGGCGAACGGAGGCATCTACGCCAACACCCGCGCCGACGACCTGGTCGTGCGCTGCATCCGCGAGCTCCTGCGCCGCAACCCCCAGCTGCCGCCGGAGCGCGTCGACGAGGTGGCCATCGCCGCCACCACCCAGATCGGCGACCAGGGCCTGACCATCGGCCGCACCGCCGCACTGCTGGCGGGCCTGCCCAAGACGGTCCCCGGGTACGCGATCGACCGCATGTGCGCCGGTGCGATGACCGCGGTCACCACGGTCGCCTCGGGCATCGCGGTGGGCGCGTACGACGTGGCCATCGCGGGCGGGGTCGAGCACATGGGCCGCCACCCGATGGGCGAGGGCGTCGACCCGAACCCGCGCTTCCTCGCCGAGAAGATCGTCGACCCGTCCGCCCTGGTCATGGGCGCGACCGCGGAGAACCTGCACGACCGGTACCCGCAGCTGACCAAGGAGCGGGCCGACACGTTCGGCCTGCACAGCCAGCGCAAGACCGCCGCCGCGTACGCCGCGGGCAAGCTCCAGGGCGACCTGGTCACCGTCGCCACCCGCGACCCCGAGGCAGGCTGGGGCCTGGCCTCGGTCGACGAGGCGCCGCGCGAGACCAGCATGGAGAAGCTGGCCGGGCTGAAGACCCCGTTCCGCCCGCACGGCAAGGTCACCGCGGGCAACGCGGCCGGTCTCAACGACGGCGCCACGAGCTGCCTGCTCGCCGCCGAGGACGTGGCCCGCGAGCTGGGCCTGCCGATCGGCATGCGGCTGGTCTCCTTCGGCTTCGTCGGCGTCGAGCCCGAGGTCATGGGCGTCGGCCCGATCCCGTCGACCGAGCGGGCGCTGCGGCTGGCCGGGCTGACCATCGCCGACATCGGCCTGTTCGAGCTGAACGAGGCGTTCGCGGTGCAGGTGCTGGCGTTCCTGGACCACTTCGGCATCGCCGACGACGACCCGCGGGTCAACCCGTGGGGCGGCGCGATCGCCGTCGGCCACCCGCTGGCCTCTTCGGGCGTACGGCTGATGACCCAGCTGTCGCGCCAGTTCGCCGAGCACCCCGAGGTGCGCTACGGCCTGACCGCCATGTGCATCGGCATCGGCATGGGCGGCACCGTGATCTGGGAGAACCCGAACTACCAGGGGGACAAGTGAGCGAGATCGTCACGCAGGCCAAGCTGCGGCTGGTCGCCGTACCCGGGCTGGACCGGCCCGCGGCGGTCATCACGCTCGACAACGGCCTGGACCACACCAAGCCCAACACCTTCGGGCCCGGCGGCCTGACCTCGCTGTCGCAGGCGATCGACGAGGCGCAGGCGGCGAACCCGTCCTTCATCGCCGTCACCGGCAAGCCGTACATCTTCTGCGTCGGCGCCGACCTGACCGGCTTCGCCTCGCTGACCTCGCGCGACCAGGTCGTCGAGATCGGCCGCCTCGGCCACGCCACCTTCGCCAAGCTGCGCGAGAGCAGCGTGCCCACGTTCGCGTTCGTCAACGGCGCGGCCATGGGCGGCGGCCTGGAGGTGGCCCTGCACTGCCACTACCGGACCCTGTCGTCCGGCGCGGCCGCGCTGGCGCTGCCCGAGGTGTCGCTGGGCCTCATCCCCGGCTGGGGCGGCTCGCAGCTGCTGCCGAACATCATCGGCGTCGTCCCGGCCGCCCAGGTCGTGGTGCAGAACCCGCTGATGCAGAACAAGATGCTCAAGCCCGCGCAGGCCGCCGAGCTGGGCGTGGCCGACGTGCTGCTGGAGCCCGCCGACTTCCTGGAGCGCTCGCTGGAGTGGGCCGCGGGCGTCGTCAACGGCACGATCACCGTGGACCGGCCCGAGGTCGACCGCTCGGAGATGTGGGACGCCGTCATCGGCTTCGCGCGCACCGAGCTGGACAAGCGGCTGCACGGGGCCGTCCCGTCCGCCAGCCGCGCGCTGGACCTGCTGCTGCTGGCCAAGAACGGCGTCACCGCCGAGGGCATCGAGGCCGAGATCCAGGCCCTGGCCGACCTCGCGGTCACGCCGGAGCTGCGCAGCGGCCTGTACGCGTTCGACCTGGTGCAGCGGCGGGCCAAGCGACCGGCCGGGGCGCCGGACAAGTCGCTGGCCCGCAGCGTCACCAAGGTCGGCATCGTCGGCGCGGGCCTGATGGCCTCGCAGCTGGCGCTGCTGTTCGCCAAGCGCCTGGAGGTGCCGGTGGTCCTCACCGACCTCGACTCCACGCGGGTGGACAAGGGCGTCGGCTACGTGCACGCCGAGCTGGACAAGGCCGTGGCCAAGGGCCGCATGTCCGCGGGCAAGGCCGCCAAGCTGCGCGGCCTGGTCAGCGGCTCGGTCGACAAGTCCGTCTTCGCCGACGCCGACTTCGTCATCGAGGCCGTGTTCGAGGAGCTGTCGGTCAAGAAGAAGGTCTGGGCCGAGCTGGAGACCATCGTCAAGCCCGAGGCGGTGCTGGCCACCAACACCTCGTCGCTGTCGGTCACCGAGATGGCCGCCGAGCTGGCCCACCCCGAGCGGGTGGTCGGCTTCCACTTCTTCAACCCGGTCGCGCTGATGCCGCTGCTGGAGATCGTGCGCGGCGAGCGCACCGACGACGCGGCGCTGGCCACAGCGTTCGCCGTCGGCCGGACGCTGAAGAAGAGCTGCGTACTGGTCAAGGACGCTCCCGCGTTCGTGGTCAACCGGGTGCTGACCCGCCTGTTCGGCGAGATCTGGAACGCCGTCGACGCGGGCACCCCGCTGAAGACCGCCGACCGGGCGCTGGACCCGCTGGGCCTGCCGATGCGGCCGCTGGCGCTGCTCCAGCTCGTCGGCCCGGCCGTGGCCGCGCACGTCGGCGGGACGCTGCACCACGCGTTCCCGGACCGGTTCCCGGCCAGCGCGAGCCTGGCCGCGATCGCCGCCTCCGGCGTGCCGCTGATGGTCGACGACCGGCTCAACCCGGAGGTCGAAGGCCTGCTGGTGCAGGGCGACAGCCCGCTCACCGGCGAGCAGGTCCGCGAGCGGGCGCTGGCGGCGCTGGCGCAGGAGATCCGGCTGATGCTGGACGAGGGTGTGGTGGCCGAGGCCGCCGACATCGACCTGTGCATGATCATGGGCGCGGGCTGGCCGTTCCACCTGGGCGGCATCACGCCGTACCTGGACCGCTCCGGCGTCTCCCGCGCCGTCACCGGCCGTACCTTCGCCTGACCTCGCGCTAGGGATGATCGCCGCCTGCGGTCGGAAGACGAGGTCTCAGACCACGTTCCGACCGCAGGCGGCGATCATGCTGTCACCAGCCGACGGCGGCGATCACGCTGTCACCAGCCCACGGCGATGAGCATGTACTGCGGGTTGTCGAGGGCGATGAAGCTGGACTGGTTGGCCACGTCGTCGTAGGGGAAGCCGTAGGCCTTGTCGCCGACGGCGTGGTTGTGCCAGAACCGGGCGTAGTAGTTGGCCGGGGCCGCCTGGTAGAACCGGCTCACGTCGCCCCACTGCGCCTGCGGGAGCTGCGCGACGTGGCGGTTGAGCGCGCCGCACAGGGCGGCGTTGGACGCGAGCGGTCCGGCGCAGCCGAAGACGTCGCTGGTGGAGACGTTGTAGCCCAGCGACGAGGTGTAGTTCTTGAAGTAGTTCTGGTACTGGCCGCCCGGCGCGAACGCGGCGGACCTGCTCGGCGCGATGATCCGGTACGGCGCCTGCGCCAGGTGCTTGAACTGCGCGGGCATCGCGTCGGCGAACTCCTGGAACGTGGCGTCGCGCCCCTGCGCGAAGACCGCCTGGGTCTCCCCCACCGTCGACTCCTTGCCGCCCTTGGTGTGCACGCGCAGGGCGAGCTTGAGCCCGAACCCGTCCACCCGGGTCGTGTTGACGCCGATCCACGCGGCCGTGGTGTTGAGCTCGATGAAGTCGGAGTACTGGCTGTCCGGTGAGCCGAGGTGGAAGTACATCCGCGCGGCCGAGATCACCGGGACGTCGACGTACTGCTTCTCGGCGATCGAGTGGGTCTGGCCGTTGAAGGTCCAGAAGACCTTGCTGTCCGGGTACTGGCCGTTGGTGCGGTTGAGCACCTTGAACGTCATGACGTGGCTCGACACCGGGATCCCCGCGGTGGGGCCCCAGAAGTCGTCTGCCGCGACGGCCTGCGGGGCGGACAGGAGCGCGCCGGCGGCGGTGGCCGCGGCGCAGGCGAGGGCGGCGAGGCGGGTCAGACGGGTCATCGCGGACCTACTTCCGGTAGACGGCGACATAGTCGATCTTCATGGCGTGGCCGCCCTCGGTGGCGGCGTTGGGAC
Source organism: Catellatospora sp. TT07R-123 (assembly GCF_018327705.1). Taxonomy (NCBI): domain Bacteria; kingdom Bacillati; phylum Actinomycetota; class Actinomycetes; order Micromonosporales; family Micromonosporaceae; genus Catellatospora; species Catellatospora sp. TT07R-123. The sequence continues at coordinate 3,311,524 of NZ_BNEM01000002.1, forward strand.
CGCCGCCGAAGGCGTCGGGGAAGCCGCCGCCGATGGCCAGGTCGAGGATGATGAAGAACGGGTGGTCGACCGCGTTGGACCAGGTCGCGGCGGGCACCTGGTTGGCGTTCACGGTGAAGTAGTTGACGCCGTCGCGATACCAGCGGATCTGCTCCGGACTGACCGACCGGTCGATCTGGACCGCGTACGTGTGGTAGCCCGTCTGGCAGCCGTTGCACGCGCGCTCGCCGCTGCCGATGCCGGTGGACTCGTTGCACGGGCCGCCCGGGTTGGTGCCGCAGTGCAGCGTGCCGAAGACGGAGCTGCGGCCGTTGACGTCCTCCATGATGTCGACCTCGCCGGAGGTCGGCCACGGCACGCCGTTGCGCAGCGGGGCGCCGAGCATCCAGAATGCCGGCCAGTATCCGGCGCCGTTGGCCGTGGTCACGTCCGGCTGCCAGATCGCGGCCTTGACCAGCAGGATCCCGTTCGGCCCGGCGCCGAAGGTCGCCTTCGTCTCGATCCGGCCGGAGGTCCAGCCGTCGCGCGGGGCGGTGCCCGCGTGCTTCGCCTTGAGCACGAGGTGGCCGTTGCCGTCGCGGTAGACGTTCTGCGTGCTGCTGGTCATGGTCTCGATCTCGCCGGTGCCGAAGCTGCTGCCCGGACCGGTGTCGTAGATCCACTCACCGGTGTCGACGCCGGTGTTGGCCGGGCCGTTGAAATCGGTGCTCCAGATCTCGGTGAAGCCCGCGGGCGGCGCCGGGACCGCCGCACCGGCCGCGCTGCTCGGCACCACGGCCCCCACGGTCAGCAGGCTGACGACGGCCGTAGCCCTCGCCAGCCTTCGGAGCAGTGGCGATGCCTGCACTGACATGATCGTCTCCCACATCCTGAATGGCCGGCTCCGCCCGCCGTCGCCGCACAGCAGGGCCGAAATTCCATCCACGATATGAGAGCTAGATAGGCATACGTCAATATTTTACAGGTAAGAGTTCTGCAAGAAATCGATTACCGCGCCTGGCCATGCTAACCCGCAGCGCCGCAGGCGGCCACGGCCCGCCCGCACGGATGCCGTCCCGGCGATGATCGCCGTCTGCGGTCAGAAGGCAGCCTTCAAGCCGTTCTTAGTACCGCAAACGGCGATCATCACCGCCTGATCGCGGTCAGCGAGCCCGGCCAGCGGGCAGCGCGGCGGCGATGACGGTGGCCACCGCGCTCATTTCAGCTAGGCGACGGAGCCGCGCGGCACGACCCAGCGGGTCCGAGCGCCGACGGCCGCGCAGATACGCTCGTAGTCGCTGTCGTAGTGCAGGACCACGGCCTCGTGCGCGGCGGCGGTCGCGGCGACGAACAGGTCCACGACCGAGGTGCGGTGCTGTCCCTCGGCTGCCAGCTTCGCCTGCGCGGCCAGGGCCTTCTCCTCGACGAGATCGTCGCCGTTCAGCATGATCGTGGCGTCGAGCAGCGCGCGCAGCTGCCGGTACTCCGCACCGTTGCGCGCGCTGTAGCAGACCTCGGCGGTCAGCAGCGCACAGGTGCCGAGCTCCCCCGACCTGGTGAGGTCGGTGATCGCCTCGGCCACGGACGGCAGCGTGCGGCGGGCCCACACGGACGTGTCGACCAGATAGATCGGAAACGGACAGAAGCGGCCGCAGGCCGCGATCATGCGCGGATGATCGCGGCCTGCGGTCGAAACGTGCGGTGGCTGGCGAGGTTCTGACCGCAGACGGCGATCATCGCGTCCAGCCGGACCCCCGCTCAGGCGGGCGCGGTGGCCCGTTCCGCCGCGGAGCGTTCGACGCAGAACTCGTTGCCCTCCGGGTCGGCCAGGACGACCCAGCCGGTGCCGTCAGGGTTGCGGAAGTCGCCGAGCATGGCCGCGCCGACGCCGAGCAGCCGCTCGACCTCCTCGTCGCGGGTGCGGTCGTCGGGCTGGACGTCGAGGTGGAGCCGGTTCTTCACCGCCTTGCCCTCGGGCACGACGATGAACAGCAGGTCGGGGCTGTCGTCCTCGGTGGACATCAGCATCGCCGCCGGTTCGTCCGGGCGGTCGTCGGGGTGGTGCGGGTAGCCGGTGACGTCGCTCCAGAAGCTCGCCAGTCGGTACGGGTCGACGCAGTCCACGGTGATGTGCCGGATGCGGGATGTCATTGCGCTGATGCTAGGGGCAGCGCGATGGTGACCTCCATCCCGCCGCCCTTCAGCGCCACCGCGCCGACGGTGCCGCCGTGCGCCTGGCACACGGCCCGCACGATGGACAGCCCCAGGCCGGACCCTCGGGCCCCGGTGCGCTCGCGGCCGCCCCGCCGGAACGGCTCGAACAGCCCGGCCACGTCGGCCTGGTCGACCTCGAACCCGGTGTTGCCGACCATGAGCCGGGCGTATTCGCCGTCGACGCTGCTGCTGACCCAGATCCGGCCGCCGAGGTGGTTGTAGCGGACGGCGTTCTCGATCAGGTTGCCGGCGAGGCGGTCGAGCAGGCTCGGATCGCCGATGACCGGGGCCGGGCCCAGGTCGGTGCTGACGTTGATCTTGATGCGCTGCACCTCGCGGTCCATCGCCGAAAGCGCTCCGCGCACACCCATGCCCAGATCGAGCGGTTCGGCGCGCAGGCCGGTGCGGCCCTCGCTGCGGGCCAGCATGAGCAGCGCGTCGACCAGCGCGTTGGCGCGTTCGGACGCGTCGCGGACCACGTTGGCCATCCGCTTGAGCTCGGCGGTGTCCACCCCGGGGTCGGACATCGTCACGTCGATCTCGGTGCGCATCACCGCCAGCGGCGTACGCAGCTCGTGCGACGCGTTGGCGACGAACCGCTGCTGCGCCGTGAACGCGGCCCCGAGCCGGTCCAGCATCTCGTCGAACGTGTCGGCGAGCTCGGCCACCTCGTCGTCGGCACCGGCGTAGTTGATGCGCTGGTCCATGGTCTCGCCGCCGAGTTTCTGCGCGGTCGCGGTGACCCGGTGCAGCGGGCGCAGCGCGCGGCCGACCACGGCGTACGCCCCGAGCACGCCGACCACGGTGATGGCCAGGATCGCCGCGGCCCCCTTGGCGAACAGCTCGATCTGCGCCGTGGCCAGCAGCGAGTCCTGCCACTGCTGCGCCTCCATCACCTGGCCGTCGGCCAGGGTGACCGTGGTGCCCGGGGGCAGCGAGTCGGCCGGGTTGAGCAGGTCGGCCATGACCAGCCAGGTCATCAGCAGCAGCAGCGCGCCCGCACCGGCCAGCAGCACCGCGTTGAGCAGGGTCAGCCGCAGCCGCAGCGTGGGGCGCAGCCGTCGCCGGGGCCGCACCCGCTGGGCACGCTGCCGCATCACGCCTCCGGCTCCTGCCCCGCCAGCGGGATCCGGTAGCCGGCCCCGACCAGCGTCTCGATCAGCGCCGGGGTGCCGATCTTCATCCGCAGCGTGCGCATGGTCACCCGCACGATGGTGGTGAACGGGTCGGTGTTGGCGTCCCAGACCCGCTCCAGCAGCTCCTCGGTGGAGACGACCCCGCCGCGTGCCCGCAGCAGCTCCTCCAGCACGCCGAACTCCTTGTTGGTCAGGTCGATCAGCGTCCCGGCCCGGGTCACGGTGCGCTTGGCGGGGTCGAGCTCCAGGTCGGCGGCGCGCAGCACCGGCGGGGTGACCGGCGTCGCCCGGCGGCCCAGCGCGTGCACCCGCGCCACCAGCTCGTCGAAGGCGAACGGTTTGGGCAGGTAGTCGTCGGCGCCCAGGCGCAGGCCCTCGACCCGCTCCGCGACGCTGCCGCTGGCGGTCAGCATCAGCACCCGGGTCAGCTGCCCCGAGCCGACGAGCGCGGCGCAGAGCTGGTCGCCGTGCATGCCCGGCAGGTCCCGGTCCAGCACCACCACGTCGTACCGGGTGACGAAGGCCATCTCGTGGCCGGTGCTGCCGTCGTACGCCACGTCGACGGCCAGGCCCTGCCGCCGCAGCCCGCGCGCGATCGCGTCGGCCAGATGCCGCTCGTCCTCCACCACCAGCACCCGCACGCCCAGCACTCCCCTTTCGACGTCCCCGTCGCCAACGAAGATAGAGGGCCGCCGCCAGGACGTGAAATCCTGCCACGTTTCGGTGGGACGGATCAGGGCAGGTAGCGGTACACGTCGAGGCCGCCGAGCAGGGCACGGCAGGCCACGGTGCCCTGGGTCAGCCAGCACCGGTCCAGGGTCGGGCCGCCCGTGCCGAGCACCCGCACCGGGGCGGGGTGCGCCGGGTCGAAGGTGCCGAACCAGGTGCGCCGGGCCTGCTGGTTCGACAGCACCAGCAGGCTGCCGTCGTATCCGACGACCTGCCAGTCGCGCAGGCGCATCAGCACCTCGCCGGTGCGCGAGTCGCGCAGCAGGCTGTAGCCGGGGGTGTCGTGCAGGCCCGCGTTGAGCACCCCGGGCGCGGCCGGGAAGAAGCCGTCCATGCGGCCGTACCAGCGGACCTCGCCGGTGGCGGAGTCGAGCAGCCAGAGCAGGTCGCCGTCGTTGACGCAGACCGACGGGCGGCAGTCGGAGACGTACACCGAGCTGCGGGGGGCGGGGTTGGGCACGTTCCAGCCCGGTTCCAGGCCGGGCAGGCTCAGCGAGGTGATCCGGCGCACGTCGTCGTACTCGTACGACACCAGCAGCCGCCCGTCGGCCTGCTGCACCGCCCCGGTGCCCGCGGGCAGCTCCCGCTCCGCCTGGACCGTCCCGTCGACGCCGATCAGCCGCACCCGGCGTGGCGGGACCGTGTCGACCAGCACGAACCCGGCGATCCGGCCGCCCACCTCGTACAGGCTCCAGTCCTGGCCGGTGGTGTAGGAGACCCGCCACAGCTCACGGCCGGTGCGGATGTCGCGGCTGACGAACCAGTCGGCTTTCGGATCGACGCCCACCATCAGCGTCACCGGCTGGCCGCCGTCGACCCGGGTGCCCACCGCGATCGACCGGTCCTGCCAGTAGAGCGCCCCGGTCCGCCGATCCACCGCGTACGTCGACCACGCCTGCTCGGCCGACGAACCGTCGATCACCGAGACCAGCAGCACCCCGTCGGCGGCCCAGGCGGCGTACACCTCGGGCGAGCCGCCCGTCAGCGGCACCCGCCAGCGCTGGCTGCCGTCGCCGGTGTCCACGGCGACCAGGTCGCGGGTGCCGTCGTCGCGGCGGCGGGCCAGCAGCAGCAGGTCGTCGACGAGCGCGACCGAGCCCACGACGGCGTCCTGAACGTGCACCGGCCCCCGCAGCGGGCCGGGCGGCACCCGTTCGGCGCTCACCCCGGCGACCAGCAGAGCCAGGCAGACGGCCAGGCCGGTCCAGCGGCGCTGCCACCGCGACAGGCGCGGCGCGCCCGGCGGGTCGTCGTCGGCGGGCGCGTGCTCCTCGCCGAGGTCGATGAGAGCGGTCATCGCGACCTCCTGCCTGCCGGCGGCAGCCGGCCAACGCCACGGCGCGATCCGGGCCACCAGCGGCGGTGCGCGACGCCGGCGGACCGGACAGGTACTGAACACCGTCGCACACCGGACGGCGGTTCGGCCAGTGCCGGAATTGCGCGGTCGGCGACGCTGCCGTCCGATCTGGACCCGGCGACGCTACCAGCACAGGTGCGACGGCGGCGGCAGGCGGCGTCAGCGGCCGCCCGGCGTGCCGATCCGCCAGAGTGCCAGGTGGTTGCCACCGAAGACACAGGCCAGCCTGGATGCGCGGTAGAAGCAGCGCTGAGCCCGGCGCGGCAGCACGCCCAGCACCCGCACGCCGCCCTCGACGATCCTGGCCACCTGCACGGTCTGGCCGACGTCGCGCAGGAGCACGTAGTCCCCGCTGCCGTCCTCGGCGCCGAGCACCAGCCAGCCGTCGAGGTCCACCAGCGGGCGGCCCGTGTCCGGGTCCGCCAGGTACACGGCGTCGACCCCGCGCATGTTGGAGGTGCCCGAGACGTCCAGCACGACGAACCCGTCCCCGGTCGGCAGCAGCGCCTGGTCCGGGCCGGTGCGCCAGCGGTCGGCGCCCGTCGCCGGGTCCGTCACGAGCATCCGGAACTCGCCCTCGGTCCCGTCCGACTGGCTGACGCACCGGTACCGCCCGCACGGAACCGCGTACGAACCCTGGGGCAGCGCCTTGAGTGTGACCAGGTCGTACTCGAACTGCTGGATGGTGACGTCGGGCGCGGCCGGTTCGCGGACCGGCGGCATCGACCCCAGCTGGACCGAGTCCTGGAACGAGTACAGGAACACCGGCCGCCCCGGCGGGAACCCGGCCTGCCCCCGGCGCACCACGTGCCCGTCGTGCACGTCGTGGACCGCGACCTCGCCCTGGGCCGTGGCGGTGAGGACCACGCCCCGCTCGGAGTTGACCGCCGCGAACGGCGTCCCCCGCAGCGTCCACAGCGTCCGGCCGGTGCGCAGGTCGTAGCCGGTCACCTCGTCGGCCCGGCGGTCCGGCGCGCCCGGCGCCGGGGTGGCGGGGTCGAACCAGTCGCCGTAGACGGCGACCTGCACACCCACGCCGTCGACCGGATACACCTGCCGCGGGGCCGACCACAGCGGCGCCCCGGTCTCCCGGTCGAACACGCTGGTCACCCCCGTGTCGCTCACCGCCAGCACCACCCCGGCCGCCGCCGTCGCGAAGCCCTGGCCGGGCACGGGCGTGGCGTAGGGCGTGCTCCAGCGCAGCGCGCCGTCGGCGGACGCGTACGCCGTCAGGGACGTCGTGCCCAGCACCAGCAGCAGATCGCCCGAGTGCTGCACGGCCTCCGAGCCGGTGTACTGCGACACCCCCGGCAGCTCGAAAGCGGCCAGCTCGGCGATGTCGCGCACCGGCGCCGCCGAGGCGCCCAGCACTGCCGCGAGCGCCAGCGCCACCGCATACCCGGCGCGTCTGCGCAGGTCCCGCAGCGGCGGCAGCGGCGGGCTGCCCGGGTCCTCGGCCGGCAGCGCCCAGTCGTCGCTCAGGTCGATCATCTCGGTCCTGTCGCCCAGGCTGGTCGGCATCGTCCGCATCACTCTCCGACTCGCCAGAACGCGAGATGGTTGCCGCCGTAGACGCAGCTCAGGCTACCCGGCACGTAGAAGCACCGCTGGATCTCGTGCCGCAGCGAGCCCAGCACCCGGACCTCGCCGTCCACGATCCGGGCGACCTGGGCCGTCCTGCCGACCTGGCGCAGCAGCACGTAGTCCTGTGTCGCGCGGCCGGTCCCGTCCGCCATCGGGACCAGGATCAGCCAGCCGGTCAGGTCCAGCAGCGTGCGACCGGTGGCCGGGTCGGCCAGCCGGACCGCGGCGGCGCCGAAGTCGCCGATCGGCGACTGGTTGGGGTCGATGGTGACGAACCCGTCCGCGACCGCCACCAGCCCCAGGTTCTGCTCGACCTGCCAGCGGGTCGCGCCCGTGGCCGGGTCCGTGACCGAGACCTGGAAGTCCCCGCCGTCCTTGCCGAATCTGTTGACGCACCGGAAGGCCCCGCACGGGTAGGGATAGCTGTTGTGCACGGCGGCGTCCACCGGCCGGGCACGCAGCGTCGTCAGGTCGTACTCGGCGTCGACGGGTTCCTTTCCCGGCACGACCGCGTTCAGCTGGAGCAGGTCCCCGTACGTGTTGACGTACACCGGCTGCCCCGCGGGCCACGTCACCTCGCCCCGGCGCAGCAGCCGCCCGTCGCCTACGTCGTAGAACGCGACCGCGCCGTCGTTCGTGATCGTCAGCACCTGCCGCTGCTCGGCGTTGACGGTGGCGAACGGGGTGCCCCGCAGCTCCCACAGCACCCGGCCGGTGCGCAGCTCGTAGCCCCGGACCAGGTCGGACTCCCGTTTCGGCTGGTCCGCCGGGGCGATGCTCGGGTCGTACCCGGAGGTGTAGTCGACGATCTGGACGCCCACGTCGCCGAGGGCGTACACGCTGGCCTCCGTCGTCCAGAGCTGCGCGCCGGTCTGCTCGTCGAACACCGTGGTGGCCGCCGCCTGGTTTCCGGACAGGGCCACCACCACCCCGTTCCCGGCCGTCGCATAGCCCTGGCTGGGATCGGAGCTCGGGAAGGGCACGCGCCAGCGCAGGGTGCCGTCGGTCATCCGGTACGCGGTCAGGGTCTGGCCGCCGCGCGACAGCAGCAGGTCGCCCACGACCTGCGCGGGAGAGATGTCGCTGCCCACGTTCGCCACTCCCGCGAGCTCGAACGTCGCCAGCTCGGCGACCTGCCGCACCGGTGCCGCCGAGGCGGCCGGCGCGGCCGCCAGCAGCAGGGCCAGCGCGAACCCGGCGGGCCTGCGCAGCTCCCGCAGCGGCGGCAGCGGCGGGCTGCCCGGGTCCTCGGGCGCCTGTGCCCAGTCCTCGCGCAGGTCGATCGTCTCGGTCGGCATCGTCCGCCTCACTGTCCGAGGTGCCGGAGCTCCGCCGGCCCGGTCTGTCCAACATGGTCTTCCATCAGTCCTCGACCCGCCAGATGCCCAGGCGGTCGCGGTCGTACAGGCAGCTGAGCCGGCCGGGCCGGTAGGCGCACCACCGCACGCGGTACGGCAGCTCGCCGAGCACCGTGACGGCGCCGCCGTCGATCCGCGCCACCTGGGTGGCGTGGCCGACCTCCCGCAGCAGCAGGACCCGGCCGTCCTGATCGTATGACGACGACAGCACGTCCCAGCCGCGCAGATCCTGCATCCTGCGGCCGCTGGCCTGGTCCACGAGGTCCCTGGCGGCGGAGCCGAGCCGACCGGGCAGGGAACGCAGGTCGACGGTGACGAACCCGCCGCCGACGGGCACCGGGTTCACGTTCGGGTCGAACCGGTAGCTCACCGCGGCGGTGGCCGGGTCCTGGATGCTGATCCGGAAGCCGCCGCCCTCCGCCTCCGTCACGCACTGCACCTGCCCGCACCGGTAGACGTTCGGCATGGTCACGGCTGCGGGACTGCTGACGGGGCCGAGCGGCCGCAGCGTGGCCGGGTCGTAGCCGAGCTGCCTGACCATGCCGTCGGCGCCGACCGACGACAGCTCGATCCGATCGGGGTCCGCCGCGACGTCCGCCGGTGTCCCGGGCGGGAACGCGAGCTCACCCGTACGCACCGCCCGCCCGTCCCGGACCGCGTGGACCGTGAAGACACCCGAGGGGTCGACGGACCACACCTCGCCCCGCACGGAGTCGAGCGCGGCGAACGGCGCCCCGGGCACCCGCCACAGCAGCCTGCCGGTGCGCAGGTCGTGGCCGGTCGCCTCCTCCGCGGCGTTCGGTTCGGCGCCGCTGACAGCCCTGCCGTCACCATCGACGACCAGCGGGTCGCTGCTCACGACGACCCCCAGGCCGCCGACGACGGCGGGCGGGTGCGGCGCCTGCCACAGCAGCGCGCCCGTCGCCCGGTCCCGTACGTCGGTCGCGGTGCCGACCTCCGACACCAGCAGCACGCCGTCGCGGACGTCGAACTGCGCCGCGCCGGGCACCGAGGAGCGGTACGGCACCTGCCAGAGCCGGGTGCCGTCGCCGGGCGAGAACGCCGCCAGCGTGTCGGCACCCTGCGCGACCAGCAGATCGTCCAGGACGACCGCCCTCGACTCGGACCGCGTCACGCCGGAGATCCGGTAGTCGCCCAGGGCGGCCACCCGGCGCTGCGGCAGTGCCGCCGCGGCCGTCGTGCCGGTCAGCACCAGCGCCAGTGCCAGCAGGACCGGCCTGCGGTAGCGCAGCAGCGGCGTGCCCTCGGGCTCGGGCCGCGGCGCCGACCAGTGCTCGCCGAGCTCGATGACGTCGACGTTCACCGGGGACCCGCCTCCACTCGCCAGATGCCGAACCGGTCGTCGTTGGTGCTGCAGGCCAGCGCCTGCGGGGTGGAGACGCACAGCTTCAGCTCGTACGGGATCTCGCCCACCGGCCGCAGCTCCCCGCCGCGCCGCAGCTGCCCCAGGTACGACGAGTCGGTGGCCCGGCCCGGCCGGACCAGGTAGGAGACGAAGCCGGTGCCGTCCGATACGGCGTACCAGTCCTGGTAGGCCGGACGGACGCCGCCGGTGGCCGCGTCGAACGTGCCCTCGACGCGGGGGCCGGTCCACAGCGAGGAGAAGCCCACCGCCAGCGGGCCGGCGGCGCTGGGCATGAACCCCCGGTCATTGGCCGCGAGCGTGACGATGGGCCGGCCGGTGACCGCGTCGAGCATCCAGTAGCGGGCACCCCCCGGCCGCGTGTTCACCGCGCAGGTGATGCCGCCGCCGCAGTCGGTCAGGCTGGTCCAGCGGGGACCGGCCGCCGAGGGCTGGAGCGTGGCCCGGGAGAACCACAGTTCGAGGCGGGGCGGCGGCGGGTCGGCGAGGCCGTCGTCCTGGCTGACCACCCCGACGACGTCGTCGCCGTAGGTCAGGCTGACCGGCCGCCCCGGGGGCACGCTGATCCGGGCCGACCGCCGGACCGTGCCGTCGGCCAGGTCGTGCTCGACGAGGTCGCCCTCGGGCGACAGCCGCCACAGCGTCGCGGCCCCGGCGTCGACGGCGTCCGCCACCGACGGGGGCAGGCGCCAGAGCAGGCGGTAGTCGCGCGCGTCGTGCACCTCCAGCTCCTGGGTGCCGTCGGCGTGCCAGCGGTAGCTCAGCAGCCACCGCCCCGCGACCGGCTGCGGAGCCCCGACGGCGAACCAGCGGGGCTTGCCGGTGTGCGCGTCGTACGCGGTGGTCTCGATGGGCGGCTGCTGGTCCCGGTCGGCCGGGACGCCGCTGGCGCGGCTGACGACCACCAGGTCGGCGATGCTGAAGAAGCCGTAGATCTCCCGGCCGACCGGAGCCTGCCAGCGCATCGCGCCGGTGGCCAAGTCCCAGCCGGTGATCACCTCGCGGCTCTGCACCGCCACGGTGTCCGACCCGACCAGCGTGATGGCCGAGACGACCGCCTGGCGCAGCGCGAGTTGGTGCAGCCCCGCGCCCTGCGGCCGGGCCGCGGCCGCGGCCCCGGTCAGCACCGCCAGCACCGCGGCGCCGAGCGCGGTCCGCCGGCGCCAGCCCAGGCCGGGCTTGGCGGGCAGGATCACCTCGTCCTCGTCGCTCCAGCCGTCGCCGAGGTCGATCACGCCGGTCGCCCGGCCGCCCGCACCCTGCCCCTGCATCTGCCCCGCACCGCCTCACGATGTGTTCGCGTGAGGGAACGCCTCGGCCCGCGCGATCGGTTGCCGCGCCCTGAACGCCGCAGGGCCGCCCGGTCGGGCGGCCCTGCGGCGTTCATCCTGGGTCTTGCCTGGGTCAGCCGCGCACCGCGCTGCTCAGCGGCTGCTCGGCCGGGGCGGTGACCGCCGCGGCCCACTTGGTGACCTTCTCGGTGATCTCGGGCGCGGTCAGGCCGATCTCGGTCAGGATCTCGGCGCGGGTGCCGTGGTCGATCCACTGCGACGGCACGCCGAGGTCGCGGACGGGCACGTCGAGCTCGTTGTCGCGCAGCAGCTTGGACACCGCGTCGCCGACACCGCCCGCCCGTACGCCGTCCTCGATGGTGACCACGATCTTGTGTTCGCGGGCCAGTCCGACGATCTCGACCGGCACCGGCCGCACCCAGCGCGGGTCGACCACGGTCACGCCGTAGCCGCGCTCGGCGAGCCTGCCCGCCACCTGCACGGCCAGGTGCGCGAACGCGCCCACGGCCACCAGCAGCACGTCGCGGCGGTCGGTCTCGGCCAGCACGTCCACGCCGCCCAGGCCGTCGCTGCCGCCGAGGCGGCGCAGCGCGGGCAGCGCGGCGGGCACCGAGCCAGTCGGGAACCGGACGATGGTCGGGCCGTCGTTGATGTCGACGGCCTCGCGCAGCTCCTCGCGCAGCGTCTCGGCGTCGCGCGGCGCCGCCACCCGCAGGCCCGGGACCACGCCGAACACCGCCATGTCCCAGATGCCGTAGTGGCTGGGGCCGTCGGGGCCGGTGATGCCCGCCCGGTCGAGCACGAACGTCACCGGCAGCCGGTGCAGGGCCACGTCGAGCAGCACCTGGTCGAAGGCCCGGTTGAGGAACGTGGCGTACACGGCGACGACCGGGTGCAGCCCGGCCAGGGCCAGGCCGGCCGCCGACGTGGTGGCGTGCTGCTCGGCGATGCCGACGTCGAAGGCGCGCCGCGGGAACGCGGCGGCGAGCTTGTCGATGCCGGTCGACTCGGGCATCGCGGCGGTGATGCCGACGACGTCGGGCCGCTGCGCGGCGATGGTGACCAGCTCGTCGCCGAAGACGCTGGTCCACTTCAGGCTCGGGGCGGCCAGCAGGCGGCCGGTGAGCGGGTCGAACGCGCCGGGCGAGTGCAGGTGGTCGGCCTCGTCGTCCAGGGCCGGCTGGTAGCCGTAGCCCTTGGCGGTGACCGCGTGCACGATGACCGGGCCGCTGAACCGCTTCGCCCGCGCCAGCGCCGACTCCAGCGCCACCTGGTCGTGCCCGTCGACCGGGCCGATGTACTTCAGGCCCAGGTCCTCGAACATCGCCTGCGGGGCGACGGCGTCCTTGATGCCCTTCTTGACCGCGTGCAGGGCGTCGAACAGCGGCTTGCCGACCAGCGGGGTCTTCTCCAGCGCGTCCTTGACCAGGTCGAGGACCTTCTCGTAGCCCGGGTTGAGGCGCAGCGTGGCCAGGTGGTCGGCCAGGCCGCCGATGGTCGGGGCGTACGAGCGCCCGTTGTCGTTCACGATGATCACGAGCGGGTTCTCGGTGGCGGCGATGTTGTTCAGCGCCTCCCAGCACATGCCGCCCGTGAGCGCCCCGTCGCCGACGACGGCGACCACGTGGCGCTTCTCACCGCGCAGCGCGTACGCCTTGGCGATGCCGTCGGCGTAGGAGAGGGCGGTCGAGGCGTGGCAGTTCTCGACGAGGTCGTGCTCGCTCTCGGCCTGGCTCGGGTAGCCGGTGAGGCCGCCGCGCTGGCGCAGCAGGTCGAACCCGTCCTGGCGGCCGGTGACGATCTTGTGCACGTACGCCTGGTGGCCGGTGTCGAACACGAACCGGTCCACCGGGGAGTCGAACACCCGGTGCATCGCGAGGGTGAGCTCGACCACACCCAGGTTCGGGCCGAGGTGGCCGCCGGTGCGCGCCACCTTGGCGATCAGGAAGTCCCGGATCTCCGCCGCCAGGCCCGCCAGCTGCTCCGGGGTCAGGGCCTTGAGGTCCTGCGGCCCCTGCACCGTGCTCAACAGGCTCGTGCGCTCGTTCACACCGCCACCTCAATCCGCTCGCTCATGGTGTGGGAAGTCTATCGGCAGGCCGCACCGGGTCTCACCGGCTCGGGTACCCCCTCCACCGAACCTTCACTCCTGAGTGGGCCGGTCGAAGTCTAGGGGCCCCGCGGGGGCCGCCCCCGGCGACACGGCCGGGCGGCGGCCTCCTGCGGTCACGGGACCAGCAGCGCCACGCACTCCACGTGGTGGGTCTGCGGGAAGCAGTCGAAGGCGCGCAGCTCCTTCAGCTGCCAGCCCGCCTCCCGGAAGGTGCGCACGTCGCGGGCGAACGCCGCGGGGTCGCAGGCGACGTACGCCACCGCGCGGGGCGCCGCGGCGACCAGCCCGCGGACCACGGCGGCACCGGCGCCCTTGCGCGGCGGGTCCAGCACGACGACGTCGGGCCGGGGCAGCCGCTGCTGCGGTCGGCGGTCCTGGTGCAGGGCCTTCTCCACCGGCGCGGCGACCACGCTCACCGGACGCCCGGCCAGGTTCGCGCGGGCGGCGGCGGCCCCCTCGCGGGCCGCCTCGACCAGGGTCACGTGGCCGGTGACGCCCACTCGGTCGGCCAGCCCGGCGGCGAACAGGCCCGCACCGCCGTACAGGTCCCAGGCGTGCTCGCCGGGGGCCGGGGCCAGCAGGTCCAGCACCGCCTGGACCAGCGTGTCGGCGGCGGCCGGGTGCACCTGCCAGAACCCGTCGGCCGAGATGGCGAAGTCGTGCCCGGCCGCCCGCTCGGTGATCTGCTGCGGCGGGTGCTGCACCGGCTGGGCGCCGCCGTCGGCCGGGCGCACCACGTCGATCTCGGCGGTGTCCGGCCAGCGGCGCGACAGCACGTCCAGCGCCTGGATGTCGGGGTGCGCGATGCGGCAGCGGTCGATCGCCACCACCTCGTTGGAGCGGTGCTTGAGCAGCCCCGCCCGCCCGGCCGCGTCGACGTGGTAGCTCACCCGGGTGCGCCAGCCCTCGTCGCCGCCCGGCAGCTGCGCCACCGTCACGTCCAGCGCCTCGATCTCCTCGGCGGCCAGGCCGCCCAGGCGCGCGAGCTGCTCGCGCACGACCGCGGCCTTCCACTCCAGCTGGGCGGGCCGGGCGACGTGCTGGAGGTCGCAGCCGCCGCAGCCGTCGGCATGGGCGTACGGGCAGCGCGGGGTGATCCGGTCGGCCGAGGCCTCCAGCACCGTCACCGCCTCGGCGCGCAGGTTCTTCTTGTGCACCTCGGTGATCTCGGCCACCACGCGCTCGCCGGGCAGGGCGTGCCGGACGAAGATCACCTGTCCGGCGTGCCGGGCCACGCAGTGGCCGCCGTGCGCGATCGGCCCGACGGTCACCTCGACCCGGTCGCCCTCGTACAGCTGCTCGGCCGGGGCGGTCAGAGCGGTCTCAGTCATGCGTCTTCACGTATCCATCCTCCCCCGGACGGGGGCCGCGGGCGGGGGTGCGCGCCAGGCTGCGGTCGAGCCGGTCGAGGTTGGTGGCGCTGGTCGAGTCGAGCTGCCAGGGCACGCTGACGACCATGACGCCCGACTCGTACAGCAGCCGGCCCTTGATCCGCAGCGCGGACTGGTTGTGCAGCAGGTGCTCCCACCAGCGGCCGACGACGTACTCGGGGATGAAGACGGTGACCACGTCGCGCGGCGACTCGCGGCGCAGCGACTTGACATAGTCAATGATGGGCCGCGAGATCTCCCGGTACGGCGAGTCGACCACGGTCAGCGGGACGCTGATGCCGCGCCGGTCCCACTCTGCCTGGATGGCCCGGGTGTCGGCGGTGTCGACGTTGACCGTCAGCGCGGTCAGCGTGTCCGGCCGGGTCGCCTTGGCGTACGCCAGCGCCCGCATCGTCGGCAGGTGGACCTTGCTGACCAGCACCACCGCGTGGTTGCGGGCGGGCAGCACCGGCCGCTCCTCCGAGGGCACGAGCTCCCGGGCGACCGTGTCGTAGTGCTTGCGGATCGCCAGCATCACCGCGTAGATCACCGCCATCGCCGCCAGCGAGATCCAGGCGCCGTGGGTGAACTTCGTCAGCAGCACCAGGATCAGCACGAAGCCGGTCATGACCGCACCGAAGCCGTTGATCGCCTTGGAGCGGTTCATCCGCCGCCGCGCCACCGGGTCGCGCTCGGTGCGCAGCAGCCGGTTCCAGTGCCGCAGCATGCCGATCTGCGACAGCGTGAACGACACGAACACGCCCACGATGTAGAGCTGGATCAGCCGCGTCGTCTGCGCCTGGAACGCGACCACCAGCACCGCCGCGAAGGCGGCCAGGAACATGATGCCGTTGGAGAAGGCCAGCCGGTCGCCGCGGGTGTGCAGCTGGCGCGGCAGGTAGCGGTCCTGCGCCAGGATCGAGCCCAGCACCGGGAAGCCGTTGAAGGCGGTGTTGGCCGCCAGCACCAGGATCAGCGCGGTCACCGCGATGACCAGGTAGAAGCCGGGCGGGAAGTGGTTGAAGACCACCTCGGCGAGCTGCGCGATGACGGTCGGCTGCTTGTAGTTGGCGGTCGCGCCGACGATCTGGTCCTTGGGGCTCTCGACGTACTGCAAGCCGGTCATCAGGCTCAGCGCCACGATGCCGAGCATCATCGCGATCGAGATGGTGCCCAACAGCAGCAGCGTGGTGGCGGCGTTCTTGCTCTTGGGCGCCTTGAACGCGGGCACGCCGTTGGAGATCGCCTCGACGCCGGTGAGGGCGGCGCAGCCGGAGGAGAACGCCCGTACCAGCAGGAACGCGAAGGCGAAGCTGGTCGCGACGCTCATGCCGTGCTCGGGCAGGATGGTCAGGCCGGCGCTGGACGCCTTCAGGTCCTGGCCCAGCACCAGGATGCGGAACAGGCCCCAGCCGACCAGCCCGACGATGGAGAACATGAACAGGTAGGTCGGGATCGCGAAGAGCAGCCCCGACTCCTTGAGTCCGCGCAGGTTGAGCGCGGCCAGGACGGCGATCAGCACCACCGCCGTGATCACCTTGTGCTGGCCGATCAACGGGATCGCGTCGCCGAGGCTGTCCACGCCGGACGAGATCGACACCGCCACGGTGAGCACGTAGTCGACCAGCAGCGCGCTGGCCACGCCCAGACCCGCCTTCGGGCCGAGGTTGACCGTGGCGACCTCGTAGTCGCCACCGCCGGACGGATACGCGTGCACGTTCTGGCGGTAGCTCGCGACCACGGTGAGCATCACCACCACGACCGCCAGCGCCACCCAGGGGGAGTACGCGTAGGCGGCGGCACCCGCCACCGACAGGGTCAGCAGGATCTCGCCGGGCGCGTAGGCGACGCTGGACAGCGCGTCCGAGGCGAAGATCGGCAGAGCGATGCGCTTGGGCAGCAGCGTGTGCTGCAGCCGGTCGGACCGGAAGGGCCTGCCGAGCAGCAGACGCTTCAGCAGGGAGGTAGGGCTCGCCACAGGAGGGAGCCTACGGCGCGCCCGCCTTTCCCGCCGTGGCACTCTGATGTCGCGCGAGTACTCCGGTCATGGGAGGCTGGGGGCGAAGCAGGCTCGAAAGGCGGCGACGTGCACGTTGTGATCATGGGATGCGGCCGGGTCGGTTCGACACTGGCGCACAGCCTGGAGGCGCGCGGGCACTCGGTCTCGATCATCGATCAGGACGCCGACGCGTTCCGGCGCCTGTCCCCCGACTTCGCCGGCACCACCGTCACCGGCGTCGGCTTCGACCGCGAGGTGCTCGTCCAGGCCGGCGTAGAGCGGGCCGACGCCTTCGCGGCCGTGTCCAGCGGCGACAACTCCAACATCATCTCCGCCCGGCTGGCCCGGGAGACCTTCGGCGTGCAGCGCGTGGTCGCCCGCATCTACGACCAGCGCCGCGCCGAGGTATACGAGCGGCTGGGCATCCCCACCGTCGCGACCGTGCGCTGGACCGCCGACCGGATCGTGCGCCACCTCGTGCCCGAGGGCGCGACCGAGCTGTACCGCGACCCCACCAGCACCGTGGCGATCATCGAGACGCCGATCAACCCGGCCTGGGTCGGCCACCCCCTGCGGGAGCTGGAGGAGGCCACCGGCACCCGAACCGCCTTCCTGATGCGGTTCGGGCTGGGCGTGCTGACCACCGACTCGACCGTGCTGCAGGATGGCGACCAGGTGTTCATGCTGGTCACCGACGAGATCGCGGGCACGGTCAGCAAGATCGCCGCCGCCCCGCCGGCCGCCGCTTAAAGGAGCATGACCATGCGTGTCGCCATCGCCGGTGCCGGCAACGTCGGGCGCTCCATCGCCCAGGAACTGATCGAGAACGGCCACCAGGTCATGCTCCTGGAGCGCCAGCCCCGGATGCTGCGCCCCGAGCGGGTGCCCGCCGCCGAGTGGGTGCTCGCCGACGCGTGCGAGCTGTCCAGCCTCCAGGAGGTCAACCTGGCCGCCTGCGACGTGGTCGTGGCCGCCACCGGTGACGACAAGGTCAACCTGGTCGTGTCGCTGCTGGCCAAGACCGAGTTCGCGGTGCCGCGCGTGGTCGCCCGGGTCAACCGCGCCGAGAACGAGTGGCTGTTCACCGAGCAGTGGGGCGTCGACGTCTCCGTCAGCAAGCCGCGCCTGATGGCGGCGCTGGTCGAGGAGGCGGTGACCGTAGGCGACCTGGTCCGGCTGATGACCTTCCGGCAGGGCGAGGCGAACCTCGTCGAGATCACCCTGCCGCAGGACGCGCCGCACGTGGGCCAGCCGATCCGCGACATCCCGCTGCCGCACGACAGCGCCCTGGTCGCCATCGTGCGCGGCCGCCGGGTGCTCACGCCCAGCCCCGACGACCCGGTCGAGGCCGGTGACGAGCTGGTGTTCGTGTGCACGGTCGAGGTCGAGGAGCAGGTGCGCTCGGTCATGCTCGGCGCCGACAGCGTCGAACGCACCCGCTCCCGCCGCCGCTGACCCCCTTGATCGCCGTCTTCGGCCAGGATGTGTGCCCCGAGGCTTCCATCTGACCGGAAGCGGCGATCATCGCGCCGCCCGAGACGAACAACGGGCCCGACGCCGGAAGCGGCGCGGGCCCGTAGTCGGGGAAAGGGTCAGGCGGGCTGGGCGGCCTGGTCGCGGCGGACGCGGCGGACGGCCCAGATGCTGATCGCCAGCAGCAGCGCGTACGGCGGGTAGCCCAGCACGATGCGGGCCACGCCCAGCGCCGTCGCCTGGTCGGCCACGTAGAGCGCGCTCTGCACCGCCGCCTTGAGCAGGTAGATCGCCGCCCACAGCCCGGTCAGCCAGCCGAACGTGCGGACCATCCGCTGGTCCTGGCGCCAGTCGCTGAGGCCGCCGTTGGCCACCACCGTCCAGATCCAGCCGACCAGCGGCTGCCGGACCGTGATCGAGACGAGCATCGCCACGCCGTACGCCACGCTCAGCAGGATGCCGGGCAGGTAGAAGTCGCGGGCGTCGCCGGAGTTCCAGGCCAGCCAGGCGCCGATGCCGATGCCGAACAGGCCGTTGATCGCGTGCCGGATCGGCCGCCGCTGGGCGAGCCGGACCACCGCGATGCTCAGGGCCGTCGCCACGGCCGCGCCGACCGCCCACTTCAGCGCCCGCTGGTCGCCGTGCTCCGCGGGCCACTTCAGCCCCAGCAGCACGTTGGCCAGCACGAACACGACCACCGGGATGCTGGACTC
This sequence comes from Catellatospora sp. TT07R-123, assembly GCF_018327705.1. Taxonomy (NCBI): domain Bacteria; kingdom Bacillati; phylum Actinomycetota; class Actinomycetes; order Micromonosporales; family Micromonosporaceae; genus Catellatospora; species Catellatospora sp. TT07R-123. Next base: position 3,330,225 of record NZ_BNEM01000002.1, read on the forward strand.
GAACAGGCCCCGCCAGCCGCCGAGCTGCTGGGACATCTGCACCGCGAACGGAGGAAGCTGCTCCTCCTCCTGCTCGTCGACGCCGACGTCGGCCCGGCTCAGATTCCGCTCGCTCATGCCGCCGCTTCCAACTCGTAGTACGGGTTGTAGATGACCTTGCGTCCGTCGCGCACCGCGACCCGGCCTCGCACCTGGAGGCCCCGGCCGGGCTCGATGCCGTTGATGTGCCGGCGGCCCAGGAAGACCAGCGTGATCAGGTCCGTGCCGTCGTAGAGGTCGGCCTCCAGCGTCGGCAGGTTGGTGCGGGGGGTGTACACGACGGTGCGCAGGCGGCCGGTGAGGTTGACCAGGTCGCCGCGGTGCACGGTGTCGGCGCAGACGCAGCCGGCCCGCTCGCTGTCGCGACGCAGCTCCTCGGACTCCAACTCCTGGTCGGAGGCGGTGAGGCGGTGGAGCATCCCTCGCAGGCCGCGCGGACGTTGTCGTGGTTCGTCGGTCGACATGACCTGGTCTCATTCCCTCCCCGCCGGGTGGGTGGCCCGGCGGATTCGTACCAACCAGCCTACTTCGCGGCGGGGGCCCGACCGGCGAGCCCCGCAGCAGCGTACGCCGGAAGGCGCGACACCGCTCGGTGCGCCGCGTGATCGGCGGCGCACCGAGGGTGTGATGTTCGTCCGGCGCCGGTCAGTCGCGGCGCGGGCGCGGGGAGGGCTTGCGCCGCGGCGCGTCGCCGCTGGACGCGGCGCCCGGGGCGGGCTGGCCCGCGGGCGCGATGGAGCCGAACGGGGTCGGCGCGGGCGGCGGCGGGACGCGGCCGGGCACCAGCCCGGAGCGGGCCGCCTCGAACCGGGCCTGCGCCTCGGCCAGGCGCGCCTGCTCCTGCCGGGCCTGCTCGAAAGCCTCCTCGTCCGGGGCGGGCTGCCCCGACTGCGCGGCCTGGGCGGCGGCGGCCTGCTGGGCCAGGTGCGGCGGCAGCCGCAGCGGCAGCGCCTCGCGGACCGGGCGGGCCTGCTCGTCGCGGAACACCACCAGCCCCGTCAGGCACTGCAGCAGCGGTCCGGCCTGGTCCAGGTCGACCGCGGCCGGGCCCTGGAACACGGCCCGGACCATCCAGCGCGGCCCGTCGACACCGACGAACCGCAGGTCGTTGAAGCCGTCGGGGGTACGGATGCGAGCCCGCAGCTCGACCCCCCAGTCGCCGCGGCTCTCCTCGGCCCCGACGCCGTCGGCGAACAGGGAGCGCCGGATCTCCTCGCGCACCTCGTCCCAGATGCCCTCGGTGCGCGGCGCGGCGAACACGCCGAGCTGGAGCGCGCTGGGCCCGTGCACGAGCGCGATCTGGCCGATGGAGCCCTGCTCACCGGCCTGCACCCGGATCTCGACCCCGTCGATCGCGGGCACCTGGAGGCTGCCCAGGTCCAGCCGGGGCGCATCGGGCACGTCGTCGTACTGGTCGTACGGGCCGTCGTCGCCGAAGATCGAGCCACGGGACGGGGAGTCGGCGGCCGGGGCGCCGCTGCGCGCCTTCGGCCCGTCGGGCTGATAGTCCTCGCCGAGCAGCGCGGCGCGCCGGGCGGCGCGGGCGTCCTCGAAACGCGGCGCCTCCTCGGCCTTGGCGTGCCGGCCGCCAGCGGCCGCACGTCGTCGCGAGAAGATCACTGTTCCTCCTCAGTTCCCGGTCGAACCGTGCCCGCCGGTCCCCCGTTCGGAGTCCGGCAGCTCGGCGACGTCGTGGAAGTGTGCCCGCTCCACCCGCTGCACGACAAGTTGCGCGATGCGGTCCCCTCGCACGATCTTCGCCTCGTTCGCCCGGTCGTGGTTGATCAGGTTCACCAGGATCTCGCCCCGGTAGCCCGAGTCGACGGTGCCGGGCGCGTTGAGCACGGTCACTCCCAGTCTGGCGGCCAGACCCGAGCGCGGGTGCACCAGTCCCACGAATCCGTGCGGGATGGCCACCGCCACCCCGGTCCGCACCAGGCGGCGCTCGCCCGGGGCGATCACGGCGTCCTCGGCCGCGTGCAGGTCGGCGCCGGCGTCACCCGGGTGGGCGTACGACGGGAGCGGCACCTGCGGGTCGAGCCTGCGGATCGGGATCACGACAGGCTCGCCCGGGGCAGCGGGCATCGCGGTCGGGTACAACGGTCAAACCTCCGGGGGGAGTCCTCGCGACGCCGCTCCGACCAGGGAGCTGCGTCTCTTCACGTCCATCCTGCCGCGTCGGGCCGGCCCGCGGGGACCTACCCTCGGTGCTGTGACACAACCAGGCGGCATGGCATCCTCAGGCACAACGGCGACGGGGGTCGGCGCGGCACGGCCTGCGGCACGGCACACCGAGCGGCTGACGGTGCCGCTGTGGATGTGGCCGGTCGCGGTGCTGGTGGCGGGCGTGCTCGCCGCCGAGATCGGGCTGGGCGCCCCGGGCCTGCGCACCTGGATGCCGTACGCGGTGCTGCTGCCGCTGGCGCTGGCCGGGCTGTGGCGGCTGGGCCGCATCCGGGTCGCGGTGACCGGGGACGAGTTCCAGGTCGACGACGCCCGGCTGCCGCTGCGGGCGGTCTCCCGGGCCATCGCGCTGGACGGCGCGACCCGCCGCGAGCTGCTCGGCCCCAGCGCCGACCCGCTCGCCTTCGTCGTGCAGCGGCCCTGGATCGCCGAGGCGGTCCAGGTGGTCCTGGACGACCCCGACGACATCACGCCCTACTGGGTGGTCAGCACCCGCCGTCCCGACGCGCTGGCCCGCGCCCTCAACGAGGCGGCGGCCGCCGCCCGCTAGGCGGACGGCAGCTGCGGCGGCTGCTGCTGCTGGCCGCCGCGGCGCAGGCGCAGGTCCCGGCGCAGGTCGTCACCGAGCCTGCGGGTGGCCTTGCGGTTGAGGTAGCTGGCCACGGCCGCGCCCGTGAACAGCGGCCCGAGCGTGGTCAGGTTGCGCCCGAACCGCTTGAGGACCATGTCGCGCAGCTGCTTGCGGGTCGCCGTGCCGAGCACGATCGCGGTCGCCCCGGCGGGCACCATCGGGTTGATGCCGCGATGGCTGGCCCATGCCTGGAGCAGGCTGATCGCGCGCTGCCCGCCGCCGCCCACCACCGGGTGGCCGTACACCTCGTGCAGCTCGCCGATGAGCTTGAGCTCGATCCCGACCACGGCGACGGTCTCGGTCGCCAGCAGGACCGGCGTGCTGAGCAGCGTCGGCGGCGCCGCCCACTCCACGGCGGCCACACCGCCGCCGACCGCCCCGATGCCCGCGGCCGACCGCGCCGCGTTGCGGATCAGCCGCTCCGCCAGGGCCTCGTCGTCGAGGCCGGGGTAGTGCCGCCGCAGGGTCTCCAGGTCCCGGATCGGGATGTGCGGGGCGATGTCGCCCACCGCCTCGGTGATCCAGTTGATCGCCTTACGCGGCATGAAGACCTCTTTGACGCCGCGCTCCTTCAGGCCGACCAGTAGTCGGCCCAGCAGTTTGCGGCGTCCGGCGGTGTCCAGCTCGTTCTCGGCGAGCCCGGCCACCGCCACGGCCAGCGCGTCCGGCCGGGCACCCGTGCCCTCAGGCTGGCTGCCGGCAGAAACCGCAGTGCCCGACGGGGACGGATCGTCGGGCACCGGTTCTTGGTGGCTGGTGGTCATGGCGCGCCCTCCTGTCAGCTGAGACGGCGCCGGCGGCCACAGGGCCACAGGCAACGGGGGCCCGGCGACTCGTCCGGCACGCCGCGTATCCCGGCGGCGTGCCCTCCGATCCGTGCCCCCTGATGTTCTGCGCCATCTCACCCCATCGCGTCAAGCCCCGCAGGACCTGAGCGTCAGGCGCACTCCCTGCAGATGGGCTCGCCGTTGCGCTCACCGGCCAGCTGGCTGCGGTGGTGGACGAGGAAGCAGCGCGAGCAGCGGAACTCGTCGGCCTGCATGGGCACGACCTTCACGGTCAGCTCCTCGTCGGCGAGGTCGCCGCCGGGAAGCTCGAACGCCTCCGCGAGGTCGACTTCATCCACATCCACGCTGCCCGACTGTGAATCGACTCGCCGAGCCTTGAGCTCCTCAAGGCTGTCCTCGCCGAGATCGGCCTCGTCACGGCGCGGGGCGTCGTAGTCGGTGGCCATCGATTGTCACACTCCCAATCAGTGTTGTTGCCGTCGGCGTACGTCGACGTATCCGTGTTCCCAACGAGCGCGGTACTCTAGCGCGCCCGTGTGGGATTTGTACGCTCTCGCACGCGAAGTTGTTCCCGATGTGACTGAGCCGACAGCCGACTTCGACCGTTGGTTCAGGCGTCACAAAGGTAGGGGTAGCCGGTCGCCGATCACTGTCGGCGCGCCGGGAACGTCCGGCCAATTCCGGCCGTCTGTCGGGTCGCGGCCCCTACCGGGCCGGTCAACCGATAACCTCTGGCCCATGCCGTCAATTGTGGCGGCTGACCGACTCCAGCTCACGGGGAGCGCACGAGATGCAAATGGCAAGAATTCGGGCGATCGCCATCGTCAGCACGCTGGCGCTCATCGCCCTCGTTCTGGCGGTGGTCACACTCACCCGTGACACCCAGAGTGAGCCCCCCGCGGTCCAGCGCTGCCCCGACGGGTACGTACCCGCCAACATCAAGCTGCCGCAGGCCGAGAGCGACGTGAACATCAACGTCTTCAACGCCACGAACACTCCCAATCTCGCCTCCAATGTCGCGGCGGACTTCACGAACCGCAAGTTCAAGGTCAAGAAGGTAGCCGACGAGAAGAAGAAGCTCGCCGACACCGTCGCCGTGCTGCGCTACGGCCCGAAGGCCGTCGGAGCCGCCCAGTTGCTGCGGGCGTACTTCCTGAACAACACGGACAACCAGTTCGACATCCACCGTGAGGACGACATCGTTGACGTGGTCATCGGTGGCGGATACCGCCAGCTTGCCACGCCGACGGAGATGCGGCAGGCAGTGGCCCAGCTGGGCAACCCGGAAGCGCCGGACGGCACCTGCGCCAACCCGGACGAGAAGTGAGCTGAGCGACACGTGGCGGCGGGCCCCGGCGACCGGTGACGGTCGACCGGGGCCCGCCCCGTTTCGCCGCCCTACGGCCCGCTGTCGGCCGCCAGCTCCACCAGCAGGTCGTGCAGCGGCCCGTGCAGGGCCGGGGGTGCGGCGAGCACCATGTCCGGCCCGGCCGCCCGGCCCGACAGCCCGGTGACCAGCAGGCCCGCCTCCCGGGCGATCAGGCCGCCGGCGGCCAGGTCCCACTCCGCCAGGCCCTTCTCGTAGTACGCGTCGAGCTGGCCGTCGGCCGCCGCGCACAGGTCCAGCGAGGCGGCGCCCAGCCGGCGGATGTCGCGGACCCGCGGCAGCAGCTCGGCCACGACCGCCGCCTGGTAGGCGCGCCGCTCCCGGGCGTACGCGAAACCGGTCCCCACCAGCGCGACCGGCAGCTCGGTCGCCGCCGACCCGCCCAGCCGCCGCCCCTGGTGCCACGCCCCGCGGCCGCGCGCGGCGGTCCAGACCTGCCCGGTGGCCGCGTTGTGCACCACCCCGGCGACGACCTCGCCGTCCACCTCAGCCGCGATCGACACCGCGTACTGGGGCAGTCCGTAGAGGTAGTTGACCGTGCCGTCGATCGGGTCCACGATCCATCGCACGCCCCCGGCCGAAACGGACGCGCCGCCGAACTCCTCACCGAGTACTGTGTCACCTGGGCGTCGCGCCGCCAGTGCGGCGACCACCTGTTGCTCGACCGCCCGGTCGGCGGCCGTGACCACGTCGGTGATGGTCGATTTCGTGCCCACCTGCGTGATGGCCTCGGACCGCATCCGGACGGCCGTGACGGCCGCGTCCGCGGCCACCTGTACGGCGATGTCCAGCAGTTCTTCCTCGTTCATGACCGTCCTCTCAAGCATTCGGTGCCATCCTGCCAAGCGGTCCCGAGGGGCCCGCAGGATGTCATTCGGCGTGCGCAACGAGATGATCGCCGAGTACGGCGCTACAATTCACGCCTGCCACGTGCCGACAGCGCGGGGCGCATCCACACATCACACTGGCTGACCCCACCGGGACGCGATCCGCGCCTCCGGCGGTCGGCCGCAGACTCTGCTCGATCCTCGCCTCCGGAAGGTCGTCCGTGACTGAAGCCCGCCAGATCAGCGCCGACGTTCGCTCGCTCACCGACATGCTGATCGCCCAAGCCTCAGGGAGCGGCGGTCGGCTCACGCCAGCGGACGTGGCACGTACCGTGGAGGCCGCCGACGTCACGCCCGCCCAGGCCAAGAAGCTGCTGCGCGCGCTTCTCGAAGCCGGCGTGACCGTCGAGGTCGACGACTCGGCCAACGGCCGCCGCAAGGTCGCCGCCGCCCGCGCCTCGACGCCGGCGTCGAAGGTGACCACGGCCAAGGCCGCACCCAAGCCCGCCGCGCCCGTCAAGAGCGCCGCACCCAAGCAGTCCGCGCCGCCGCAGTCCCCGGGCGCCGGGCTCGACGGCGCGGAGGCGGCGCCGGTCAAGCTCGCACCGAAGGCCACCCCGGCCAAGGTCGCGCCGGTGAAGGCCGCCAAGGCCGCCCCGGCGAAGGAGGCGCCCGCCAAGGTCGCCGCGAAGCCGGCCGAGGGCGACGGAGCGGCCAAGGCCGCCGCCGTGAAGAAGGCCGCGCCCGGCGCCGTGAAGAAGGCTGTCGAGAAGAAGACAGGCGACAAGGCCGTCCCGGCCAAGGCCGCCAAGGCCAAGGGCGAGGGCGGCGAGGACGAGCCGGACGGCGTCGACCTGGCGGTCGAGGACCTCGCCGCCGACCTTGAGGACGTCGTGGTCGACGAGCCGGTGGAGATGGTGCAGGCCGCCGAGGCCGACGCCGCCACCGCCGACGACTTCGAGTGGGACGCCGAGGAGTCCGAGGCCCTCAAGCAGGCCCGCAAGGACGCCGAGCTGACCGCCTCCGCCGACTCGGTCCGGGCGTACCTGAAGCAGATCGGCAAGGTGCCGCTGCTCAACGCCGAGCAGGAGGTCGAGCTCGCCAAGCGCATCGAGGCCGGGCTGTACGCCGCCGAGCGGCTGCGCCAGGCCGAGGAGGAGGAGCTCCAGCTCACCCGCGACATGCAGCGCGACCTGCTGTGGGTCTCCCGGGACGGCGAGCGCGCCAAGAACCACCTGCTGGAGGCGAACCTCCGCCTGGTGGTCTCGCTGGCCAAGCGCTACACCGGCCGCGGCATGGCGTTCCTGGACCTGATCCAGGAGGGCAACCTCGGCCTCATCCGCGCCGTCGAGAAGTTCGACTACACCAAGGGCTACAAGTTCTCCACGTACGCCACCTGGTGGATCCGCCAGGCCATCACCCGCGCCATGGCCGACCAGGCCCGCACCATCCGCATCCCGGTGCACATGGTCGAGGTCATCAACAAGCTCGGCCGCATACAGCGTGAGCTGCTCCAGGACCTGGGTCGCGAACCCACCCCGGAGGAGCTGGCCAAGGAGATGGACATCACTCCCGAGAAGGTGCTGGAGATCCAGCAGTATGCCCGGGAGCCCATCTCGCTGGACCAGACCATCGGCGACGAGGGCGACAGCCAGCTCGGCGACTTCATCGAGGACTCCGAGGCGGTCGTGGCCGTCGACGCGGTCTCGTTCTCGCTGCTGCAGGACCAGCTCCAGCAGGTGCTGCAGACGCTGAGCGAGCGCGAGGCGGGCGTGGTCCGGCTGCGCTTCGGTCTCACCGACGGCCAGCCGCGGACTTTAGACGAGATCGGCCAGGTGTACGGCGTCACCCGCGAGCGCATCCGCCAGATCGAGTCGAAGACCATGTCGAAGCTGCGCCACCCGTCGCGGTCGCAGGTGCTGCGAGACTACCTCGACTAGGTCATATCGCCCGTCAGTGGTCGCGTAGCGGACACCAAATAACCCAATTCGGTCATTTGGTGTCCACCGAACGTACAGAACCGGTCACCTTGCGTACAGATACGCGTAGGCCCATGGTTTCTGTTCGACGCGGATGCGTTGACGTGGCACTCTGGGGGGACGGCACACTGTCCAGGAGGCGCTCATCACCCCGATGGCCGCCTGACCAGGTAGGCTCCACCGCCCACCGGATGTGACCCCGGTCCCCCCGAGGCCCTTCCGGGAAGGCCCCCGACGCGATCGGCGTTGAGGTCTTCGTGGGTAACGAGCTGAATGACAATGGCGGGTTCAGCAACGCTGGACTCTCCGGCACGATGGATGTCAACATCGGTGACGACCAGAGGAGGAAGGCGATGACCCAGACCCTCACGCCGCCGCCGGAAACGGCGGCTGCCCCAGCCGCCGATGAACGGTGCGACCGCTGCAACGCGGCGGGCAAATTGCGGGTGAAGCTGGCCGGTGGGGGCGAGCTGGTGTTCTGCGGACACCACGCCAACAAGTTCGCCGAGGACCTTGTCAAGATTGCCGTGGACGTGGCGGCCGACCCCGAGTTCACGTGGCGGGGCGCCGACATGATGGCGAAGTAACAACCAGGCTTGCCAAAAGAGGTGCCGCACCCAGCGGCACCTCTTTTGTGTGTTCCGGGCTAGAAGCTCTGGATCGTGGCGATGCGCTCTTCGAGCTGTTCGATGGTGGCCTGGGCGCTGGGCGGGCCGCCGCACTTGGTGCGCAGCTCTGAGTGGATCTTTCCGTGCGGCAGGCCGGTGCGGTGATGGTGCGCCGCGACCAGGGCGTTGAGCTGGCGGCGCAGGTGGATGCGGCGCTCGGCGGCGGACATGTCCCGGACCGGCTCACGCTCGGCCTGAGCGGGCGCCTGGGCGCGGTTGCGGCGGATCGTCGCCGCCTGTTCCGCCTGGCGCTTGGTCAGCAGCGCGGACACCTGGTCGGCGCTGAGCAGGCCCGGCAGGCCCAGGAAGTCCTCCTCCTCGGGGGTGCCCGCCTGGGCGGGCAGCCCGAACGTCGCCCCGTCGAAGATCACCTGGTCCAGCTCGGCGGTCGCGGACAGCGCCTCGAACTTCTTGGTCAGCTCGCCGCTGGCCTGCTCGGACTCGTTCGCCCGGGCCAGCAGCTCGTCGTCGAGGCCGTCCTCCTTGACCTTGGGGCCGCCGAGCACGTGGTCGCGCGCCAGCTCCATCTCGCTGGCCAGGCCCAGCAGCTGCGGCACGCTGGGCAGGAAGACGCTCGCGGTCTCCCCGGGACGCCGCGCCCGCACGAACCGGCCGATGGCCTGCGCGAAGTAGAGCGGGGTGGAGGCGCTGGTGGCGTAGACCCCGACGGCCAGGCGCGGGATGTCGACGCCCTCGGACACCATCCGGACCGCGACCATCCAGCGCTGCTGCGACCGGGCGAACTCGCCGATCTTCGCCGAGGCGCCCACGTCGTCGGAGAGGACCACCACGGCCTTCTCGCCGCTGACAGCCTCCAGCAGCTTCGCGTACGCCCGTGCCGTCTGCTGATCGGAGGCGATGACCAGACCGCCCGCGTCGCCGATGCCGCCCTCGCGCAGCACCTGGAGCCGCGCATCGGCCGCCCGCAGCACCTGCGGCATCCAGTCGCCGCCCGGGTCCAGCGCGGTGCGCCAGGCCTGCGCGACGAGGTCCTGCGTCAGCGGCTCGCCCAGCCGCACCGCGAGCTCGTCGCCCGCGCTGGTGCGCCACCGGGTCTCCCCCGAGTACGCCAGGAAGATGACCGGGCGCACGACGCCGTCGGCCAGCGCGTCGGAGTAGCCGTACACGGAGTCGGCGCGGGAGCGCTGCACCTCCCCCACGCTCTCGTACGTCACGAACGGGATCGGGTTCTCGTCGGAGCGGAACGGCGTCCCGGTCAGCATCAGGCGCCGCACCGCGGGCTCGAACGCCGACTTCACGCCGTCGCCCCAGCTGCGCGAGTCGCCGGCGTGATGGATCTCATCCAGGATGACCAGCGTCTTGCGGGTCAGGGTCCGCCGCAGGTGCACGTGCGGAGCCATGCCCACCTGGGCGTACGTCACCACGACGCCGTGGAAGTCGGCGCCGCTGTACACGTCGGCGTTGCGGAAGGCGCAGTCGAGCTGGATGCCCACCCGGGCTCCCGCCTGCGCCCACTGGAGCTTCAGGTGCTCGGTCGGTGCGACGACCGTCACCGCGTCGACGGTCCCGTCGGCCAGCAGCTCGGCCGCGATGCGCAGCGCGAACGTGGTCTTGCCGGCGCCGGGCGTGGCCACCGCGAGGTAATCGGGCGAACGCCGGCGCAGGTACTCGACCAGTGCCTTGCGCTGCCAGGCGCGCAGCGCCGGGAACGACTCGGGTACAGGGCGGGGCGGCGCCACGCGACAGCCTCCTGGGGCTCGGGATCGAAAGTCGCACACGGCCGGTCGCGGCGTCCGCTCGCGGCACGCCGTGCGACTGGCCATGGTTCGGCCCCCGGGCACGACCCCAGCCGTCCGGGTGGGACGGCGGCGACGCCACGAGGGCTGCGGATGGAGTCTATCGGCTAGTCACGGCGCGCCGGTGCGGCCGCCGGGTGTCGCTCCCGCGTTCAGCCTCGGGCGCGGCGCCGACCAGTGCCGGTACAGCGCCGTGATCCGCACCACGAACACCAGCAGCGCGGCGGCGGTGTACGTGGCCGCGTTGCCCCAGCCGCTGCGGGCCAGGCCCGCCACCACGATCGCGCCCAGCAGCGACGCCACGGCGTAGATCTCGCGGCGCAGCACCACCGGGATCTCGCCCAGCAGCAGGTCGCGGATCAGGCCGCCGCCGATGCCGGTGAGCATGCCCAGCAGGCACGCCCCGAACGCGGGCACCCCGGCGTCGAGGGCCTTGAGGGTGCTGGTGACGGTGAACAGGCCCAGCCCGGCCGCGTCGAGGCCGTACACGGTGCGGCGCAGCCGGTCCAGGTGCGGGTGCAGCCAGAACACGGCCAGCGAGGCGGTGATCGCGGTGGCCGGGTAGAGCCAGTTCGCGAACGCCAGCGGCGGCACCTGGTTGATGACCAGGTCTCGCAGGATCCCGCCGCCGAGAGCGGCCACGAAGCCGACGAAGACCACGCCGAAGATGTCCAGCCGCTTGCCGACCGCGGCCGAGCCGCCCGACGCGGCGAAGACGGCCACCCCGGTCAGATCGCCGACCAGCAGCGCCACCGACGTACTCTCCACCGCCGCAGGCTACTGCACCCGCCCGGGTCAACCCGTGACGTAGGTCGCCGTGTAGAGGGTGGTGATCTCGGCGACGGTGGGCAGGGACGGGGAGGCGCCGCGCCGGCGGGCGCAGCAGGCACCGGCGGCGCAGGCCCAGCGCAGCGCGTCGAGCACCGGGCGCCCCTCGGCCAGGGCGACGGCCAGGGCTCCGGTGAAGGCGTCCCCGGCGGCGGTGGAGTCGACGGCCTCGACCCGCGGCGCGGGCACCTGGAGCCGTACCCCCGTGCGGTCGGCGTAGGCCGCACCGGCCGCGCCCAGGGTGAGCACCACCCGCGGGACCGCCGCCAGCAGCCGCTCCAGCAGCTCGCCGGGGCTGCCGTCGGCACCGGCCAGCGCCGCGGCCTCGCCCCGGTTGACCACCAGCACGTCCACCGCGTCGAGCAGGCCGTCCGGGAGCGGGCGCACGGGGGCCGCGTTGAGGATGGTGAGGATCCCGCCGCCACGGCCCGCGCGCAGCGCCTGGGCCACCGCCTCGGGCGGGATCTCCAGCTGGCAGACGACCGCGTCGCCGCCCGCGACCAGGGCCAGGTCGGCCTCGTCCAGCGCGGTGAGCTGAGCGTTCGCGCCGGGGGCGACGACGATGATGTTCTCGGCGGCGGCGTCGACGGCGATCAGGGCCACGCCTGACGGGCCGTCCACGCGGCGCAGGCCGTCCAGGTCCACCCCGGCGGCGGCGAGGCTGCCGCGCAGTTCGTCACCGAAGGCGTCGCGCCCGACGGCGCCGATGAAGTGGCACCGCGCACCGGCGCGGGCGGCGGCGACGGCCTGGTTGGCGCCCTTGCCGCCGGGAACGCTGAGGAAGTCGGTGCCCAGCACCGTCTCGCCGGGGCGCGGGAGCGTGGCCGTACTGACCACGAGGTCCATGTTCGCGCTGCCCACGACGACCACGTCGGCGGTCACGGCCACTCCCGTCGGCGGCGCCGCACGCGCCGCGACCTCGGGCCAGCGAACCCCCCGTGTGTGCCGGCGGGACACCGGCACGGTCTCACCAGCACGTCACTCGGAGAGGGTCTCGTATATCTCGCGGCACTCGGGACAGACGGGGAAGCGGTTGGGGTCGCGGCTGGGCACCCAGACCTTGCCGCACAGGGCCCGGACCGGGGTTCCCTCGACCATCGCCTGGAGGAGTTTGTCCTTCGGCGCGTAGTGCGACAGGCGCTCGTGATCGCCCTCGTCCAACCGGTAGTCGGTGGCGACGCGCTCATCAAGTGTGGTGCTGGGAGTAGTCACTGGTGTGGTCACCCGAACATTGTCTCAGGTGAGCGGCGCGAGTCCCAGTCTGATATCCCCGCCGGGCCGGTGACCGGCGCCGGAGCGCGACCGGAACCGGGCCGCGTCGATCGGGTAGCGTCATGATCGTGACTGAGCTGAGCATCAACCTCGGCGCGGAGGTGAAGGCGGCCCTGGCGACCGGGCAGCCCGTCGTCGCGCTGGAGAGCACCATCGTCTCGCACGGGCTGCCCCGGCCCGACAACCTGCGCGTGGCCCGCGAGATCGAGCAGATCGTCCGCGACAACGGCGCCGTGCCCGCCACCATCGGCATGGTGGGCGGCCGGATCGTCGTCGGCATCGACGACGAGTCGCTGACCCGCCTGGCCGTGGGCGAGAACGTGGCGAAGCTCTCCGTCCGGGATCTGGCCATCGCCGCGGCGCTGGGCGCCGACGGGGCCACCACCGTGGCCAGCACCAGCGCGATCGCGGCGGCCGCCGGGATCGGCGTCTTCGCCACCGGCGGGCTCGGCGGCGTACACCGGGAGGCGGCGCAGACGTTCGACGAGTCGGCCGACCTGACCACGCTGTCGGAGACGCCCATCGTGGTGGTCTGCGCCGGGGTCAAGTCGATCCTCGACGTGGGCGCGACCCTGGAGCGGCTGGAGACCCTCGGCGTCGGCGTGGCGGGCTACCAGACCGACCGCTTCCCCGGCTTCTTCATCCGGGACAGCGGGTTCGGCGTCGACTGGCGGGTCGACTCCCCGGAGCAGGTCGCGCTGGCCATGCGCGCCCAGCGGGACCAGGGCGTGCACCGCGGCGCGATCGTGGTGGCCAACCCGCTGCCGCTGGACGAGCAGCTCGACCCCGCCCTGCACGACCGGGTCCTGGCCGAGGGCCTGGCCATCGTCGAGCGCGACAGCGTCACCGGCAAGCAGGTGACGCCGGTGCTGCTGTCGCACTTCCACTCGGCCACGCACGGAGAGAGCCTGGCGGTCAACGTACGGATCATCCTGCGCAACGCGGCCCTGGCCGCCCAGATCGCGGTCGCGGCGGCGAACCGGTGATCCTCACCGTCGGCGACCTGGTCACCGACGTCCTGGCGGTGCTGCGGGCGCCGCTGGCGCCCGGCTCCGACACCCCGGCCACCGTGCACGTGGCCGGGGGCGGCCAGGCCGCCAACACCGCCGCCTGGCTGGCCGCGATCGGCGCGCCGGTGACCTTCGTGGGCGCCGTCGGCGACGACCAGGCCGGGCGCGACCGGCTCGCCGAACTGCACCAGGCGGGCGTACGCACGCAGGTCAGCGTCCGCCCCGGGGCGTCCACCGGCAGCATCGTGGTGCTCACCCACGGCGGCGAGCGCACCTTCATCAGCGACCGGGGCGCGAACCTGCTGCTCGCCTCGACCGACGTCGACGCGGCGATCGAGCGGGGCGGCCAGCTGCTGCACCTGTCCGGGTACACGCTGCTGGACCAGCCGTCCCGCCCGGCCGGGCGCCGGGCGCTGGCCGCCGCCCGGGCGGCGGGGCTGCGTACCAGCGTGGACGCGGCCTCGGCGGCGCCGCTGCACGCGGTCACCACGGAGCTGATCGACGACGGGCCGACCGGGCACCCGTTCCTGGACTGGATCCGCGGGGTCGACCTGCTGCTGGCCAACGCCGACGAGGCGACCGCGCTGGCCGGGCCGGGCCTGCCCGCCGACCAGGCCATGGCGCTGTCGTACGCGATCGGCGGTCAGGTCGTCGTCAAGCTCGGGCCGTACGGGGCGCTGTGGGCGGGACCGGCGGGGGTCGTGCACCTGCCGACCGAACCGGCGCCGATGGTCGACGCGACCGGCGCGGGCGACGCGTTCGCGGCCGGGCTGCTGCACGCCTGGATGTCCGGCGCCGACCCCGTGCAGTGCCTCCAGGCCGCCTGCCACCTCGGCGCCCAGGCGATCGGCCTGGTCGGCGCCCGCCCACCGCTGCCCTGATCCCCGCTGCCCTGATCGCCGCCCCGGGGCGGCAGGGACGGGCCGGCAGGAGCAGGATGGAGGGGGAAGCTCGGAGCAGGGAGGCGCGCGTGAAGCGGCAGGAGAACCAGCCGGTGCTGATCACGGATGCGGCGCCCAGCCAGGACGAGGAGCTCAAGTTCCGCGAGCGGCGCTACATCGCGATGATGCTGCTGCGCGCCGCCTGCCTGATCCTCGCGGGCGTGCTGGCCATCGTCCACGCACCGCTGCTGTGGCTGTGGCTGCCGCTGTGCGGCGTGGGCATGGTGCTGCTGCCCTGGTTGGCGGTGCTCCTGGCCAACGACCGGGCGCCCAAGGAGGAGCACCGGTTCAAGCGCTACCGCCGCCAGACGCTGCCCCCGAACGCCCTGCCCAGCAAGCCTGCGGGCGAGACGTTCGAGGGCGAGACGCTGGACGGCGTGACCGTCGACGACCAGCGGTAGCGGCTAGCCCAGCCGGACGCGTACCCGCCGGTTGGCCTTGCCCTTGCTCTCCACCTTGACCACCTGGAGCTTGCCGATCTGCGACGTCGAGGCCACGTGGGTGCCGCCGTCGGCCTGCACGTCCAGCCCGACGATGTCGACGATGCGGATCTCCTGCTCGTCGGCCGGGATCAGGTTCGACTGGGTGCGGATGATGTCCGGCAGCGCCAGCGCCTCCTCGCGGCCCAGCACCCGGGTCACCACCTGCCGGTCCGCGCCCACCTCGGCGTTGACCAGCTCCTCCAGCCGGGCCTTGAAGTCGCCCGGCACCTCGGGCAGGTTGAAGTCCATCCGGGCCTCGCCCGGCTCCATGTTCCCGCCGGTGACCAGCGCCCCGAAGTCGCGGAACACCACCCCGCACAGCACGTGCAGGCCCGAGTGGGTGCGCATCAGCAGGCTGCGGCGGGTGTCCTCGACCGCTCCGGCGACGGCCGTGCCCGCGGGCGGCACCGGGTCGCCTTCCTCGGGGATCAGCCACAGGTCGTCGCCCTTGCGGGTGCCCGCGATCCGGGTCTGCACGCCCTGCCACAGCAGCACGCCGTGGTCCGGCGGCTGGCCCCCGCCGCCCGGGTAGAACGCGGAGCGGTCGAGCACGATCCCCTGCTCGGGGTCGCTGTACACGACGGTGCAGGTCCACTCGCGCAGGGTGGGATCGGCCAGGTCGAGGCGCTCGGTGCGCCCGTGGTGTGTGACGCCCATGACCGCGCAGTCTATCCCCGTTCCCGGTGGGCGGGTTCGACGTTGCGGGCCTCGACGGTGCCGTCGGCGAGGATGTGCAGCAGCACCTCCTGCGTCTCGGGCCGGGGCTTGGCCGCCTTCGCCCTGCGGCCGGGCCGCCCCACCGACTTGGCGACGGCGGGCCGCGGCGACCTGCCGCCGCGGCGGTCGGCCCGGCGCGCCCTGGGCCGCACCGCGACGGTGAGCCAGCACTGCTGGTCGTCGTTTCCCCACTGCTCCTGGTGGAACCAGCACTTCGCCCCGGTCGCCCCCGGCACCAGCACCTCGGGCGGGTCCAGGCGGGTGTCGAGGCCGTCCAGGCGGTCCAGGTCGGCGGTGCCGGCGCAGCGGGCGTACGCCTCCTTGAGCGTCCACATGCGCAGGAAGCGCTCCGGGCGCTGCTCGGCGTCGGTCTGCGCGAGCCGGGTCTGCTCGTCGGCGGACAGCAGCGGCCAGGGCAGCGCGTCCGGCGTGCGCTCGGCGGTGCCCAGGTCGACGCCGACGTCGTACGACTCCGACACCGCGATCGCCAGCAGCGTGGGCGTCTGGGCGAAACTCAGGTCGATCCCGCTGACCGGCCCGAACACCGCGAGCTTGCCGAAGCCGCTGCGTCCCAGCACCCAGTCGCGCGGGGCGACCTCGCCGTGCCACTCGATCGACAGGATCATGCGGATCAGCGCCCGGGTCACCACGTACGCGCTGCGCCGCTCGCCGGAGCGCAGGGTCGCCGCCTCCGCGATCTCGTCGGCGCTGAGGAACTGGGCCAGCTCGCCCTGGCGGCGGTGGCACTCCTGGGCCCGGAACAGCGACAGCGCCAGCTCGGCGGCCTGCCCGCGC
Organism: Catellatospora sp. TT07R-123; assembly: GCF_018327705.1. Lineage (NCBI taxonomy): Bacteria > Bacillati > Actinomycetota > Actinomycetes > Micromonosporales > Micromonosporaceae > Catellatospora > Catellatospora sp. TT07R-123. The sequence continues at coordinate 3,346,530 of NZ_BNEM01000002.1, forward strand.
CGCTGGGCCGGGGTGGCGCGCAGCTCGGCCAGCAGCAGCCGGGCGGCGGCACGCGACCCGCTGCGCGGACCGGCCGGTGCGGTCGCGGCGACGGTCACGCCGACGGCCTCGGCGGCGGGTTCGGCGGCGGACCCGGCGGCCTCGGCCGCGAGTTCGGCCGCGAGTTCGTCGGCCAGCTGCGCCGCGAGCTCGCACACCGACGGCGCGGGCAGCTCCACCCGGACCTGGTGGGCCGGGTTGCCGTCCCATACCTGCCCGGCCGGGATCTGCTCGCCCTTCATCAGGAACGAGTGCGGCCCGAGCACCCCGCCGTCGTCGATGCGTACGCCGTAGTGGACGAACGCGCCGACGCCGAGGGTGCAGCCGGAGCCGACCTCGCTGGGCTCGGAGCGGAAGATCCCGTCCTCCTGCGAGTGGCACTGGATCACGCTGGTGGCGTTGAGGGTGGCCTCGTCGCCGATGCTGACCAGCGTCTTCTCCGGGATGTAGCAGCCGTCGTCGAACAGCCGCCGGCCGACCCGCACGCCCAGCGCCCGCCAGATCATGCCCCGGAACGGCGTGCCCGCGAACGGCACGGCCGCCTCCAGCTTCCACAGCCGCTCGTGCCACCAGTAGTACGGGTCGTAGATGGAGCAGCGCATCGGCCGCAGCCGCCGGAACCGGCCCACCGCGCGCTCGACCAGCACCGTGAACGCCGTGTGGTAGACCAGCCCGGCCACCCCGGCGGCGGGCAGCACCGACAGCCCCCAGTCCGACAGCAGGTCCAGGCTCGCCAGGGTGAGCAGGAACGCGCCGTACGCGTAGACCAGCCCGACCAGCAGGTAGAGCCCGATGGTGGCCAGGTTGTAGCGGTTCTTGGCGCGCAGCCGCCGCGCCAGCTCGGCGCCGGTGGGCCGGTCGCCGGGCTCGCGGGCCGTCCCGCGCGGGATCTCGAACGACGGCGACCCGAGCAGGCCGGTGCCGGTGTGCTGCGGTCCGGTGACCGGCACCGCCGTCTTGGTGCCGAACAGGCAGTCCTCGCCCACGGTCGCCTGCGGCGGGTAGGCCAGGTTGTTGCCGAGGAAGCTGCGCGGCGGCACCGCGGTGCGCGACAGCCGGAACGAGGTCGCCGACACGTCGCTGTTGATCAGCGAGAGCCCGTCGGAGACCATGGTCCCGGGGCCCACGCTGCACAGGTACGGCGAGTCGTGCTTGAGCTCGTTGCCGAAGTTCGAGCCGGTCTGCACCACCCGGCCCAGGTCGTAGCCCAGCCAGCGCAGGTAGTGCACGATGTACGAGCTGTCGCCGAACAGCCGCATGAAGTACGCCGAGTTGCTCCACCGGCCGACCGCGACCTGCAACCAGTGGTGGATGCCGTAGAGCCGGTAGACCCGGCCGGGCTTCAGGAACAGGTTGAACAGCCGGGGCACGGTCAGGATCACGGCCAGCGCGAGCAGGGCGCCGCCGAGGTACAGGATCGCGGTGATGATCGCGACGTCGCGGTAGTAGTACCCCCGCGTGATCGTCAGGTCCGCCGCGCCCAGCATCCGGGTCAGCACCGGCACCCGGGTCAGCAGCACGACCAGGAAGCCCCAGGCCAGCGGGCCGGTGAGCAGCAGCAGGTTGAGCAGTTTCAGCGTGCAGTACACGGTCTTGCGCACCGGCCCGATCCGCATCGGCGGCACGGTCGGCAGGTCGCCGCCCGCGCGCTGGGCCGGGCTGCCCTGCCAGTACTCCCCCGCCGGGACCTCCTGCGCCGCGTGCAGCGACGAGGCGTGCCCGAGCCGGGCGCCGTCGCCGATGCGGGTGTCGATGTCGAGCACCGCCTGCTCGCCGACGACCGCCCCGGCGCCGATGCCGACGGGCCCGGTCTGGATCAGGCCGGCGTGCGCGCGGTACCCGCTGAACTGGACGTCCTTGCGCACGACCGCGCCCGCGCCGATGGTGAGCAGGTCGGTGCAGACCGGCACGGTGGTGGACATGACGACCGCGCCGGGGCCGATCTTCGCGCCGAGCAGCCGCAGGTAGACGTTGTAGAGCGGGGTGCCCGCGAAGCCGGTCAGCGGGTTGCCGCGCACCGCGGCGCGCCCGAGCCAGAACCGCAGGTAGCCCAGGCCCCACACGGGCACCTCGCGGGCCTTCCAGCGGCCGATGAGCAGCCACTTCAGCCCGATCGGCAGCGCGCAGCCGACCACGAAGGCGGCGGCGGTGAACGCGGCGCAGCGCAGGTACAGTTCCACCCAGCCGGTGGCGGCCGAGGTGAACAGGTAGCCCGCGACCAGCAGCACGGCTCCCAGATAGGCACCCGCGACCATGAGCAGCACCTGCGCGGCGCCGGTCAGCACGTAGCGGGCGGTGGCGGCGCGCTGCGCGGTGCGCGGCACGGCCCGCGCGGGCACCGGCCGCGCCACCGGCGTCCCGGCGGGCACGTCGGCCGGGGCGGGCCCGGCGGCGGCGGCCAGCGCCCGTACGGTCGGATGCAGGTAGACCTCGCGCATCGACACCGGCGGCAGGTCGCCCCGCGCCCGCACCTTCGCGCAGAACCTCGCCATCAGCAGCGAGTCGGCGCCGAGCTCGTCGAAGAAGTGGCTGTCCACCCCGACCCGGTCGACGCGTACGGTCTCGGCGAGCAGTTCGGCCAGGCCGCGCTCGACCGGCCCGACCGGCTCGGTGGTGGTCTGCGGTCCGGTGAGGCTGCGGTCGCCGCTCGGCGGCGGCAGGGCCTTGCGGTCGGCCTTGTCGCTGGGCAGCATCGGGATCGCGTCGAGCTGCTCCAGGTACGCCGGGATCATGTAGCCGGGCAGCCGGTCGCGCAGCCGCGCGTAGACGAGCCTGCGGTCCAGCTCCGGGGTGTCGGCGCGCAGGCTGTAGTAGCCGACCAGCTCCACCGCGCCGGGTTCGGGCTCGTGCGTGGCCACCACGGCGGCGGCGATGCCCGGCACCTGGAGCAGCACCGACTCGATCTCGGTCAGCTCGATCCGGTAGCCCCGGACCTTGACCTGGGTGTCGATGCGCCCGTGGTATTCGATCTCGCCGTCGGCGTTGACCCGGCCCAGGTCGCCGGTGCGGTAGATGCGGCCGGACGGGTTGTGGTCCAGCTCCAGGAAGTCGGGGATGAAGGCGCGCGCGGTGAGGTCGTCGCGGTTGACGTACCCGGCGGCCAGCCCGACGCCGGTGATGCCGATCTCGCCGTACTCGCCCGGGGGCAGGGCGCGCGGGGAGTCCGGGTCGAGGATCACCGCCGCGTACGTCGGCAGCGGCAGCCCCAGCGTGATCGGCTTGTCGGGGTGCACCACGGACCAGGTCGCGGTGACGGTGGCCTCCGTCGGGCCGTACACGTTGAGGAAGCGTCTGCCCGGCCGGTGCCAGCGGGTGACCAGGTCCTGCGGGCACGCCTCGCCGGAGACCAGCAGGAAGCGCAGCCGGGGCAGGTCGGCGTCCAGGGTGGCCAGCAGCGTCGGCACGCAGCACATCGCGGTGACCTCGCGGCCGTCCAGGAAGTCCCACAGGTCCTGCCCGAGCAGGCTGGCGCCGCCGGGCTTGGGCACCAGGGTCGCGCCGACCAGCCACGGCACCCAGATCTCCTCGACCGAGAAGTCGAACGCGATGGTCATGCCCTGGTACATGCGGTCGCCGGGGTGCACCTCGTAGCACTCGGCGGCGACGCGGACGAAGTTGCAGATCGAGGCGTGCTCGACGGCGACGCCCTTGGGCCGCCCGGTCGAGCCGGAGGTGTAGATGATGTACGCCAGCTCGCCGGCCGGCTCCCCGCGCTCGCGGCCGGCCAGCCGGTATCCGGCCAGCGCCTCGATCGCGTCGGCCTCGTCGTCGACGCACAGCGGCTCGGCGCCGGTGTCGGCGAGCCGGTCGCGCAGGTGCGACAGGGTCAGCACCAGCCGCGCCCCGGCGTCGGCGGTGATGTAGGCCAGGCGGTCGGCGGGGAAGCCCGCGTCCAGCGGCACGTACGCGGCGCGGACCTTCAGGACGGCGAGCATGCCGACGTACGCGGGCACCGCCTGGTCGAACAGCAGCGCGATCCGGTCGCCGGGGCGTACGCCCCGGGCCAGCAGGTGGCGTGCGAGCCGGTTGGCCCGCACGTCCAGCTCGTCATAGGTGAGCCGGACGTCCCCGGCGTCCACCGCGAGCTGGTCGCCGCGACCGTAGCGGCGCAGCCGGTCGCACTGCTGCTCGAACAGGTCGGACAGCCGCTCGCCCGGCCGCCAGCGCGGCTCGTGGCTGAACCCCGGGCAGGTCACCACCAGCCCGTCCGCGCCGCCGGGGTCCAGCTCGGACAGGTCGTCGGTGACAAGGCCACTGCTCACGGTCGATCCTTCCCCTCGGCGGCGCGGACGGCAGGCGGTCAGCGGTCAGTCGGCGCCGGCTCCGAGCTGGATCGCCTCGCGCAGCAGCTGCTCGGCCTCGTGCTGGAACGGGGGCACGGGGCAGCAGGCCCGCACCGCGTCGAGCAGGATCTGGCAGGCGAGGTCGACGACCTCGGCGGTGACGTTGAGCGGCGGCAGGATGCGCACCACGCTGTCGTCGCGGCCGCCGAGCTCGATGATCAGACCGTGCCGCAGCGCGTGCGCCTGGACCTGGCGGGCCAGCTCACCGGCGGTGCGCCCGTCGCCGGGGTCGGCCAGCTCGACGCCCCACATCAGGCCCCGCCCGCGCACCTCGCGCACGGCCGCGTGCTCGCGCAGCGGGTGCAGCCGGTGCGAGATCTGCTCGCCCCGGACGGCCACGTTGGCCAGCACGCCGTCGCGGTGCATGATCCGCACCGCCTCGGCCCCGGCCGCGAAGGCGAGCTGGTTGCCGCGGAAGGTGCCGGTGTGGGCGCCGGGGGCCCAGACGTCGAGGCGCTCGTCGTACATGATGATCGCGACCGGGCTGCCGATACCCGACAGCGCCTTGGACGCCACGATCACGTCGGGCTCGATGTCGTACTGCTCGAACGCGAACCAGGTGCCGGTGCGGCCGCAGCCGGTCTGCACCTCGTCGACGATCAGCGGGACGTCCAGGGCCCGGGTCAGCGCCCGCACCCGCCGCACGAAGTCGCGCTCGGCCGGGATCACCCCGCCCTCGCCCTGCACCAGCTCCAGGATCACCGCCGCGGGCAGCGCGATGCCGCCGTTGGGGTCCAGCAGCGCGTTCTCCAGCACCGAGGCGCAGTTGGTCTGGCAGCTGTCGGGTTGCAGACCCAGCGGGCAGCGCGTGCAGTACGAGTACGGGAAGAAGTGCACCCCCGGCATCCCGTTGGCGATGGGCCGCTTCTGCGCGACCAGCCCGGACAGCGCCATCGCGGCGTGGCTGCCGCCGTGGTAGCCGCCCTGGAACGACACGATGTCGCCCCGGCCGGTCGCGGTCTTGCACAGCTTGATCGCGGCCTCGATCGCGTTGGCGCCGGTCGGGCCGCAGAAGTGCACCTTCATCCGCTCGCGCAGCCCGGGGGCCAGCATGGACAGCTGCGCGTCGACGAAGTCGTCCTTGGCGGGGGTCGGGAAGTCCAGCGCGTGGGTGAGCGTCGCGACCTGCTGGGCGACGACCCGTACCAGCTCGGGGTGGTTGTGGCCGAGCGACAGCACGCCCGCGCCGGTCAGGAAGTCGATGAAGACGTTGCCGTCGACGTCGCGGACGTAGCTGCCGCTGCCCTCGGCCAGGGCGATGGGCAGGTGGCGGGGGTACGTGCGGGCGTTGGACTCGCGGCGCTGCTGGCGGGTGAGCAGCTCGGCCGAACGGGGGCCGGGCAGCTCCCCCTGCACGGACGGCCCGGTCAATGTCTCAGGCTGGCTGAGCATTGTCATTGCATTCTCCTTATGGGCGCACGGAACCGGTGGTCACCGGGTCCGGTGAGCGCGGCAGAGGTGCCCGGTCCTGGACACCGCGCCATAACGATTACTGTTTGAAATCGTTTGCTCACCCCTCGTGATGCTACCCACGGACTGTCCGATCGCTCCGGTTTTCCGGGTGTAAGTCCTTTCCCTGAGCTGATTCCCAGTTCAAGGACGTCGGTGCCGCCAGCGGGGGCGCGAAGTGGCGGGCACCGTTAGCATGCGCGGTATGTCCAGGACCAAGCTCGCGCTCGCCGCGCTCGCCCTCACCGCCCTGGCCCTCACGGGCTGCTCCCCCAAGAAGGCCGACACCCCCGCCGCAGCACTGCCCGACGCGAAGCAGCTGCTCGCGGAGGGCACCGCGGCGATGGCCCAGGTGACGACGGCCCACTTCGTCATCGACGTCGACGGCAAGATCAGCGGGCTCAGCCTCAAGCACGCCGACGGCGACCTCACCGCCAAGGGCGAGGCCGCCGGCACGGTGAAGATCGAGCAGTTCGGCACGCTGGTCGAGGCCAAGTTCGTCATCGTCGGCACCTCGGCGTACATGCAGGGCCCGACCGGCAAGTATCTGGAGTTCCCGCTGGCGACGGCGGCCTCGATCTACGACCCGTCGGCGATCCTCGACCCGCAGCGGGGCGTGGCCAAGGTGCTCAGCACCGTCAAGAGTGCGACCACCGAGGCGCGCGAGACCGTCGACGGCCACGACAGCTTCAAGGTGAAGGTCGAGCCCGACCAGGCCGCGCTCGCCGGGCTGATCCCGAACGCGCCCGCGGGCGTCACCGGCTTCCTCTGGCTCGACGCCGCCACCAAGCAGCTGGTCAAGGGCGAGTTCAACCTGCCCGCCTCGGGCAGCGACCCGGCCGGCAAGGTCACCGTCGAGTTCAGCAAGTACAACGACCCGGTCACCGTCACCAAGCCCTGACGCCGTGACCGCACCCCTGCACCCCGCGCCCGCCGCACCGACGCGCCACCGCCTGGCCGTCGGTGTCGGCGGGCTCGCCGTCCTGCTCGGCGCCCTCGACACGTACGTGCTGGTGTCGGTCCTGGTCCAGGTGATCACCGACATCGGCGTCCCGATCAACCACCTGGAGCGGGCCACTCCGCTGGTCACGGGATACCTGCTGGGCTACCTCGCGGCGATGCCGCTGCTGGGCAGCCTGTCCGACCGGTACGGCCGCCGCGTGGTGATCATCGTGTGCCTGGCCGGGTTCGCCGCCGGCTCGGCGCTCACCGCCACCGCCACCGGCCTGGTGCCGCTCACGGCCGGGCGGGCGGTCACCGGCATGGCCGGCGGCGCCCTGCTGCCGGTCACCATGGCACTGATCGCCGACCTGTTCCCGCCCGCCTCCCGGCCGACCGCGCTGGGCTGGGTCGGCGGCGCCCAGGAGCTCGGCGCGGTGCTCGGGCCGCTGTTCGGGGCCGGGGTCGCCGCGTGGCTCGGCTGGCGCGGCATCTTCTGGCTCAACCTGCCGCTGGCGCTGGTCGCGGCGGTGGCGGTGTGGTTCCTGGTCCCCCGCCGCGACCCGGCCGTCCCGCGTGTGGGCAGGGTCGACGTCGTCGGCGGGCTGCTGCTGGCGCTGGCCCTCGGGCTGCTGGTGGTCGGCCTGTACAACCCGGACCCGCAGCACGCCATGCTGCCGAGCTGGGGCGTGCCCGTGCTGGCCGCGGCCGCCGTGATGCTGGTCGCGTTCGTGCTGTGGGAGCGGCGCGCCCGCACCCGCCTGCTCGACCCGGCCGGGGTGCGGATGCGCCCGTTCCTGGCCGCCCTGGGCGCCAGCCTCTGCGCCGGGGCCGCGCTGATGACGACCCTGGTCGACGTGGAGCTCGTCGCGCAGACGCTGCTGCGCGTGGACGCGTTCGAGGCGACGCTGCTGCTGACCCGCTTCCTGGTCGCGCTGCCGGTCGGCGCGGTGCTCGGCGGCCTGCTGATCCGGCGGCTGGGCGAGCGCTGGCTGACGGTGCTCGGGCTGCTGCTGGCGGCCGGAGCGTACGCCCTGATCGCGGGCTGGCCCGCCGACCTGCTCGCGGCCCGGCACGACCTCGGCGTGGTGAGCCTGCCCCGGCTGGACACCGACCTGGTGCTGGCCGGTCTCGGGCTCGGCCTGGTCATCGCGCCGCTGTCGGCGATCGTGCTGCGGGTCGTCCCCGCGGCCCAGCACGGCGTGGCCTCGGCCGCAGTCGTGGTGGCCCGGATGACCGGCATGCTGGCCGGGGTCGCCGCGCTGACCGCGTGGGGCCTCTACCGGTTCCAGCAGTTCACCGCGGACCTGGACACGCCGTTCCCGTTCGGGCTGACCGAGGACGAGTACCGGCGGCAGCTCGCGGCGTACACCGCGGCCCTGCAGGACGCCCTGCGCGCGGAATACCGTGAGATCTTCGTCGCCACCTCCGTGATCTGCCTGGTCGGTGCGGTCATCGCCCTGGCCCTGCGGACCGGACGGCACACCGACGAGGTGGCACCTGAGGTGGCACCGTCGGTAGCATCAGTGTCATGAAGCTCAGCGTCAGCCTCCCCGACGAGGACGTGGACTTCGTCGACGACTACGCCGAGCGCACCGGCATGTCGACGCGCTCGTCGGTGCTGCACCGCGCCATAGACCTGCTGCGCGAACGCGACCTGGAAGCGGCGTACGCCGACGCCTTCGACGAGTGGGAGGAAGGCACCGACGCCCCCGGCCCCGGCTGGGACGTGGTCGCCGGCGACGGGCTCGCCGATGCGGCGCGGTGACGTCTACCTGGTCGACCTGGAACCACACCGGGGGGCCGAGGCCGACAAGGTCCGGCCCGCCGTGCTGGTCAGCAACGACGCCGCCAACCGCGTCGCCCGGCGGACCGGCCGCGGCGTGGTCACCGTCGTCCCGGTGACCACCAGCACCGAGCGGGTGTACCCGTTCCAGGTGCTGCTGCCCGCGGCCGAGTGCGGCCTGCGGCAGGACTCCAAGGCCCAGGCCGAGCAGGTCCGCACGGTGTCGGTGCAGCGCCTGCACCGACACGTCGGCACGCTCCCGCCCGAACTGCTGGCGCGCCTGGACGACGCGCTGCGCACCCACCTGGGGCTGTGATGGTGACCGTGCGGCTGGCCGGGCCCGACGACGTGGCCGCGCTGACCGCCCTGCGCCGGGCGTGGACCGCCGAGCAGCACGGCACCGACGATCCCGGCTTCGACGCCCAGTTCGCCGCCTGGTACGCCGTCGAACTCGGCCGCCGCCTGTTCTGGCTGGCCGAGCTCGACGGCGCCCCGGTGGGCATGGTCAACCTGGTGCTGTTCGAGCGGATGCCCAAGCCCGGGTTCCCGGCCGGGCGGTGGGGCTACCTGAGCAACGCCTTCGTGCTGCCCGCCCAGCGCGACGCGGGCGTGGGCGCGGCCATGATGGACGCCCTGCTGGCCCGCGCCCGCGCCGAGAAGCTGGTCCGGGTGCTGCTCAGCCCGTCGGAGCGCTCGGTGCCGTTCTACCGGCGGGCCGGGTTCCACGACGCCGACGGGCTGCTGATCACCAGCCTCGACGACGACTACGTGGCCTGACCGGCGCCGCTAGGCCGCGGCCCGCTCCACCGGGATCCACAGCTGCGCGTCGGCGTGCGCGCCGTCGGCCGAGATCCGGGTCTGCACCAGCTCCGGGCCGGGCCGGCTGCGGTACGGATTCGACGGGAACCACTGCGTGAACACGTCGCGCCACAGGTGCTGCAGGGTCTGCGGGAACGGCCCCGAGCTCTCGAACACCGCCCAGGTCCCCGCCGCCACCGGCAGCGCCGCCAGGTCCGACGGCACGTCGGCGCCGGTCGCCACCGCGTGCCAGAAGTCCAGCTCGACCCCCTCGGACCGGTCGTCGCCGAGCCCGGCGCTGACGTTGACGATCCCGCGCGGCTCCTGGTCGCCCAGCGCCTCGATCCGCGCGACCGTCTCCTTCGGAATCCCCTTCAGGAACGCGACGATCGCCGGGTTCATCCCCTCGTGCACCAGCGGCACCCGGGCCTTCAGCCCGACCAGCCGGAACTCTTCCTTGTCCACCACGCGATAGCGCATCTGCGCACTCCCTTCGACCACGAGCCGGAAGGACATCCGCGGGTACGCGCGCAGCGCCGCGCCGTCGCGGCGGGCCTCGCCCGGACCGACGCCGTGCACGGCCCGGAACGCCCGCGCGAACGCCTCACCCGAGCCGTAGCCGTAGCGCACGGCGATGTCGAGCAGCGTCCGCTGCCCCGACAGCACCTCGGCCCCGGCGACGGTCATCCGGCGGCGGCGCACGTACTCCGACAGCGGCACCCCGGCCAGCGCCGAGAACAGCCGCCGGAAGTGGTACTCCGACGTCACCGCGATCCGGGCCAGCTCGGCCGCGTCGATCTCGCCGTCGAGACGCTCCTCGATGTACGCCATCGCCTCGTTGAGCCGTTCGAGCACCTGCGGACTCCTTCCCTCTGACGCCGTTCACGCTAGGCGCGGGGAAGGGCACCGGACCCGACATCCGGTGCCCGGTGCGGTCGGGTGCGGCAGGGTGCGGGTCAGCCCTTGGCCGCCTTCGCCTCGGCCTTCATCGCCTTCTTGAACTCGCGCACGCGCGCCAGCGAGCCGGCGTCGACGATGTCGGCCACCGAGCGCAGCGCACCCTCCTCGCCGTACGGCCCGGCCGCCTCGCGCCAGCCCGCAGGCTGGACCGCGAACTGCTTGCCCAGCAGCGCGGTGAAGATCTGCGCCTTCATCTTGCCGAAGCCGGGCAGGTCGCCCAGGCGCTTGAGCAGGTCCTTGCCGTCCCCGGCCCCGGTCCACAGCGTGGCGGTGTCCCCGCCGTAGCCGTCGACGATCGCCCTGGCCAGCTTCTGGCTGCGCTCGGCCATCGAACCGGGGAAGCGGTGGATCGCGGGCGGGGTCGCGTACAGGGCGGCGAAGCGCTCCGGGTCGTAGTCCGCGATCTCGGCGGGGTCGAGCCGGGACACCCCCATCCGCTGCGCCAGCAGGTACGGCCCCTTGAACGCCTTCTCCAGGGGCTGCTGCTGGTCCAGGAGCATCCCGAGGATCAGGGCGAACGGATCCTCCGCCAGCAGCTTGTCGGCGTCGGAGTCCTGCGCGAGCCACAGCGTCGTCATGCCCTACAGCCTGCCAGACGCCCCTGCCCCGCCCGCCCCACTCCCGCTCACCCCGGCGAGCCCCGGCGCGCGCCCGCCAGCCCACCAGCGGCGGACGGCCAGGCCGCCGAGCAGGCAGCCGAGCGCGTTGACCAGGACGTCGTCGACGCTGAACACGCGGCCTGCGACGAACAGGTGCTGGATCACCTCCAGCGCGAACGAGCACGCGGCGCCCAGCGCGAACAGCCGTCCCGGCGACGCGAACACGGCCGAGCGCACCGGCGCCCCGGCACCGAGCGCGAACAGCACCAGCAGGTTGCCGACGATCTGCGGCACGATGAACCCGATCGGCTGGATCATCTGCACCCGCAGGTCGCTGAGCGGGATCAGGTAGACGCGGGTGAAGTCCGGCGGCACCTGTACCGGCGTCATGATCATCCATACCCACGGCACGGTCCCCGCCACCGCGAGCACCTCGGCGGCCGAGCGGCGCCGGGCCAGGGCCGGATCGAGCCCCGCCCGCACCCGCCACCGGGTCAGCGCGGCGATCGTGAGCAGCACCAGGGGTGCCAGCGCCGTCATCGTGATCCACACGACGTGCCAGCGCTGCCAGAGCTGCTGCATCATGCGGAGCACCTTAGTGCACGATGTCAGGGTGCAGATGCTGCTGGAGCCCGCTGACCTCGACCGCCTGCGTACGGCGCTGACCGCCGCGGGCTTCACCGCCGACGGCGTCGCCACCCGCCTCGGCCCGGCCGCCACGGCCGACGCCGCCCGGCACGACTTCCGGGCCGCGCTGCGCGCCACCGGCTCCGGCGACCCGCTGGACACCCTGATCCGCGTGTTCATCTGCGGGGTCACCGAGCCCGAGCCCGCCGTGACGCGGGCGCTGTCCCCGCTGCCCCTGCCGGCGGCGCGCGCCGCCGGGCTGTTGGTGCTGGAGGGCGGCGGGCTGCGCGCGGGCGTGGACCTGGAGCCGTACGGCGACTGGTGGGTCCTGTCCGACCTGCCCGCCCAGCCGGGCCGCCAGCTGCCCGCCGACCACGTCCTGGGCGTCGGCGGCGCCTCCACCACCCTGTCCGCCGCCACGGTGCGCACCAAGATCGGCTCCGCCCTGGATCTCGGCACCGGCTGCGGCGTGCAGGCCCTGCACCTGAGCACCCACGCCGACGCGGTCACCGCGACCGACCTGTCGCCGCGTGCGCTGCGCTTCGCCGCCACCACCGCCGCGCTCAACGGGCTCAGCTGGGAGCTGCTCCAGGGCGACATGCTCGCCCCGGTCGCCGACCGCAGCTTCGACCTGGTGGTCAGCAACCCGCCGTTCGTGGTCGGGCCGGGCACCGCGACCCACGTCTACCGCGACTCCGGCCGCGCGGGCGACGGCGTCTGCGCCGAGCTGGCCGCCGCCGCGCCGACGCTGCTCAACCCCGGCGGCACGCTCCAGTTCCTGGCCAACTGGGTGCACGTGAAGGACGAGCACTGGGAGGACCGGGTCGCGGGCTGGTTCGCGGGCACCGGCATGGACGTGTGGGCGATCCAGCGCGAGGTCAGCGACCCGCTGGACTACGTACGGCTGTGGCTGGCCGACGCCAGCGAGAAGCACGACGCGCACCGGGCCGCGCAGTGGCTGGACTGGTTCGCCGAGCACGGCGTCGAGGCGATCGGGTTCGGCCTGATCACGGCCCGCCACAGCGGCAAGGCCGACCCGGCCGTGGTCTGCGAGGACCTGCGCCAGCAGGTGCAGCCGCCCCTGGGCGACCGCGTCGCCGAGTGGTTCACCCGCCGCGACTGGCTCGACGCCCGTACCGCCGACGACCTCCTGGCAGCCCGCTACCGCACCGCCCCCGGCCTGCAACTGCGCCAGGACGCCACCATGGGCGAAGACGGCTGGGCCGTAGACCGCCAATACCTCACCCTCCCCCAAGGCCTCCGCTGGACCGAGGAGATCGACCCCCTCATCCTCGCCCTCGTCAGCGGCTCCACCGCCACCCTCCCCCTCCACGACCAACTCACCCTCCTGGCCACCGCCCACGACGCCCCCGCCGCCGACCTCACCGAAGCCCTCCTCCCCGTCCTGGACCACCTCGTCGAACGCGGCATCCTCCTCCCCACCCCCACCCCCACCCCCTGACCCCGTTGATCATGAACTTATGGCAAGGTTCGACGGCGTGTCGTGGGCACAACTTCCTGATCAACACGGTGGACCGGAGGTAGCAGGATGCGTGCGGTGGTGCAGACGGTCAGCCGGGCGAAGGTGACCGTCGCCGACGAGATCGTCGGCGAGATCAAGGACGGGTTGCTGGTCCTGCTGGGTGTCACGCACGGCGACACCCAGGAGACCGTCGAGACGATGGCCCGCAAGGTGTACGAGCTGCGCATCCTCGAAGGCGAGCGCTCCGCCTCCGACGCGGGCGCCCCGCTGCTGGTGGTGAGCCAGTTCACGCTGTACGGCGACGCCCGCAAAGGCCGCCGCCCCACCTGGCTGGCGGCGGCCCCCGCAGAGCTCGCCGAACCGCTCTTCACCGCATTCGTGGCAGCCCTGCGCGCCCGCGGCGCCACCGTCGAGACCGGACGCTTCCGCACTCACATGCTGGTCGAAAGCGTCAACAACGGCCCCAACACCATCATTCTCGACCTCTAGAGCAGGGGGCCGCGGCGGGTGGTGGACTGGGTCAGCCAGTCGCCGAGCAGGCCCTTCCAGTCGGTGTCGGCGATGGTGGCGGGGTCGACGGTGAAGCGGCCGAAGATGTCGCGGTCGGCGAGCAGGCCGACGCGGCGGTCCAGCTCGACCACCACGTGCAGCTTGCGGTCCGTGGCGACGAAGCTGACCTCCAGGTGGCGCACCGCCTGGGCGTACGCCGGGCCGGGCAGGAACTCGATCTCCTGGTAGAACGGCAGCGTCTGGGGCAGGCTGCGCAGCCGCCCCCGCTCCAGGTCCGCCTTGACGAACTGGAAGCCCAGCTTCACCAGCGCGTCCAGGATGTGCTGCTGCGCCGGCATCGGGTCGATCTCGACCGGATCCTCGTCGGTACGGTCGACCTCCCGCGCCACCTCCAGCTCGGTGCGCAGCCCGACCTTCATCCCCGCCAGCGGCTGCCCGAAGGCGCGGGTCAGCGGCGTCTCCAGCGGCACGGCGCAGCTGACGTCGAAGACGCGGCGCTCCCGCGCGGCCAGCGTGAACCCCTCCACCACCCGCTGGCGGTGGAACTCCACCGCGGACTCCCGGCCCGGCAGGCCGCCCTGCACACCGGCGTCGGCGACCAGCGCCAGCGCCACGTACCCGATGGCGACCTGGTGGTCGCCGCCGGTGACCTCGACCGTGCCCTTGAACGTGCCGCCGGGCTTGGCCCGCGACACCGACAGCTCCGTCCGGACCGTCGGGCCACCGACCCCGAACAACCGCATCAGGCGCTTCACGACCACACGTCCTCCCCGAGTCTGTGTCCGCCGAATCCGAGAATCGTCTCACCGCCGCCTCACGCGCCATGCACCAAGCTGTCAAACAGTTGCCAGTACGGCACAGCAGTGCAAGGGAACACGGGGAGGAACGGCAATGACCGAGAACGTCGAGACCATGGACATGGCCATCGTGACCGAGATCACGGTTGATCTGGACGAGACGGACGACCGCGGCGTATCCACCGACCTCGTCCGGGCGTACCTCAACCTGATCGGCCGCACCAAGCTGCTCACCGCCGAGCAGGAGGTGGCGCTGGCCCGCCGGATCGAGGCGGGCCTGATGGCCGAGTACATCCTGGAGTCCGAAGACGACCCCCGCGCCGAGACCCTGCACCGCGAGCTGGAGATCGTGGCCCGTGAGGGCAAGGCGGCCAAGGACCACCTGCTGGAGGCGAACCTCCGCCTGGTGGTCAGCATCGCCAAGCGCTACACCGGTCGCGGCATGGCGTTCCTGGACCTGATCCAGGAGGGCAACCTCGGCCTCATCCGCGCCGTCGAGAAGTTCGACTACACCAAGGGCTACAAGTTCTCCACCTACGCCACCTGGTGGATCCGCCAGGCCATCACCCGCGCCATGGCCGACCAGGCCCGCACCATCCGCATCCCGGTGCACATGGTGGAGCAGGTCAACCGCATGGTCCGGGTGCGCCGCGACCTCGCCGCCGCGCTGGGCCGCGAGCCGTCCATCGTGCAGATCGCGCAGGCGCTCGAGGTGCCCGAATACCAGGTCATCGAGCTCATCTCGTACGACCGCGAGCCGGTGAGCCTGGACCAGGCGGTCGGCGAGGACGGCGAGAGCGCGCTGGGCGACTTCGTCGCCGCCGTCGACCCCCGGGGCGACGCCGCCGACGCGCTGGCCCAGGGGCAGCTGCGCGGCGAGGTGGAGATCGTGCTGGCCACCCTGTCGCTGCGCGAGCAGGAGGTCATCCGGCTGCGCTTCGGCCTGGACGACGGCCGCCAGCGCACGCTGGACGAGGTCGGCAAGGAGTTCGGCCTGTCCCGCGAGCGCATCCGCCAGATCGAGAAGACCACGCTGCTCAAGCTGCGCAGCGGCGACCGCGCCGAGCGCCTCTCGGTGTACGCCGCCTGACCCCGTGCCCCACGGACGGCTGCCCCCGCACACCGCCGCCCCACCCGGTTTTAGATAGACGTTGGCCTATCACATCGAGTTCGAGTAGATCGAAGTCGACGTAATAGGCCAACGTCTATGAAAATCGGGGCGTGGGCGCGGGCGGGCGGGCGACGCTGGACGAGGCAGGCGACGCTGGACGGGGCGGGGGTCAGCGGAGGTGGCGGGGGCCGGTGTCGGGGCGGGGCTGAGGGTCGGCGAGTTCGCCCGCGGCACCCAGCACCGACAGGCCCGAGCCGCGTACCAGCACCGGGTTCAGGGTCAGCCGCCGCAGCCGGGGCGCCTCGTCGGCCAGCTGGCCGACCCGCACCAGCAGCTCCGCCAGCCCGTCCAGATCGCACCCCTGTAGCAGTGGGAACGCCCTCGGCGCGCGTACCAGGGCGGCGGCGTCGGTGTCGGTGAGCGGGGCGGCCCGCCAGGCCCGGTCGCCGACCAGCTCGGTCACCGGCCCGCCGAGCCCGAACCCGACCACCGGCCCGAACGCCGGATCATCGACCACCTCGACCACGACCGCCACCCCCGGCGCGACCATCGGCTGCACCAGCACCTCGACCTGCGCGCCGAACAGCTCCTCCAGGTCGGCGTAGGCACGGCGGGCCTCGGCGGGCCCGGCGACGTTGAGCCGTACGGCGCCCAGATCGATGCGGTGCGGCCGGTCGGACACCTTCAGCGCCACCGCCCCGGCCACGTCAGCCGCGGCGGCCACCTCGGCGGCGCCCCGGGCGCGCACCGCCCCGACCACCTCGACGCCGTACGACGCGAGCAGTGCCTCGATCGTGGGGGCGTCCGGGTCGGCGCCGGGCGGTGAGGGCGGCAGCGCGCCCGGGGGCACCCGCAGCCAGGCGGCGCGGCGGATCACCTGGGCCAGGGCCCGCACCGCCTCCTCGATGGACCGGAACGACGGCACCCCGGCGGGCCCCTGCCCGGCCAGGAAGCTCGCCACCACCGGCTTGTCCGCGTCGGCCACCGCGTCGGCCAGCGCCGCCGCGTACGGCTCCAGCAGCGCCGTCTCGGCGCTCTGGTCGGCGGCCACCGGCCCGGTCGGCAGCGGCGGCGCCACGACCACCACCAGCGCGTCCACGTCGTCGCTGCGCACGATGTCGCGCACCGCCGCGCCGAACTCGGCGGGGCTCGCGCCGGGCCCCACGGCGCCGGAGCGCCCGACCGGCAGCCCGGCGGCGCGGATCTCGGCGGCGGCCAGCGCGGCCAGCGGGAACGCGTTGGCGATGACGCCGATGCGCGCGCCGGTCGGCACCGGCTGGGCAGCCAGCACCATCGCCACGTCGAACAGCTCGCCGACGGTGCCGGTCTCGATCACGCCGGAGTGGGCGCGCAGCGCCTGCATGGCGGCGTCGTCGAGGCCCGATCCGCCGACGCCCGTGTGCCCGGCGAGCATCACGATCGGCTTGTGCCGCCCGACGGCGCGGGCGATGCGGGCGAACTTACGCGGGTTGCCGAAGGTCTCCAGGTACATCGCGATGACGTCGGTGTGCGGGTCCTGGGCCCAGAACTGGAGCAGGTCGTTGCCGGAGACGTCGGCGCGGCGGCCCGCGCTCACGAACACCGACACGCCCAGCCGCCGGCGGTCGGCCTCGGCCAGCAGCAGCAGGCCGAGGGTGCCGGAGTGGCAGAACAGGCCGACCCGGCCCGGCGGCGCGGGCGGGGCGGGCCAGGGCAGCCGGGGCACGAGCGTGGCGTTGAGCCGTACCGTGGCGTCGGCGACGCCCAGGCTGCCCGGACCGATCACCCGCATGCCCGCGGCCCGCGCCGACCGCACCAGCTCGCGCCGCGCGGCGGGGTCCAGCTCGGTCAGGGTCAGCAGGCCGTGCACGCCCGCGGCGGCGGCGTCGGCGACCACGTCGGCGATCGCGTCGGGCGGCACCGCCACCACGGCCAGGTCGATCGGGCCGTCCACCTGCGACGCCGAGGTGACCATGGCCTTGGGGTGGATCTCGTGCACCGGGCCGGCGAACCCGGCCCCGCGCAGGTGGGCCAGCACCGCCGCGCCGACACCCCGGCCGGACGCGCTGGCGCCGTAGACGGCGATCGCGCCGGGGCGCAGCAGCCGGGCCACCGAGCGGGCCTCGGTGCGCTGCTCACGCTCGGCCTGCACGGCCCGCGAGCGCTCGGTCGGCGCGACCGGGAACGTCAGCGCCACCACGCCGTCGGCGAACTTGCGGCTGACCTCGTATCCGGCATCGGTGAACACGCGCAGCATGGCGCCGTTCTCCGGCAGCACCTCGGCCACGAACCGGCTGATGCCGACCTCGCCCGCGGCGGCGGCCAGGTATTCCAGCAGCACCGAGCCGACGCCGCGGCCCTGGTAGGCGTCCTCGACCACGAACGCGACCTCGGCGGTGGGCGCGCCCTCGCCGAGCCGCTCGTAGCGGCCGACGGCGATCAGCCGGTCGCCCGCGGCGACCACGAACGCCTCCCGGTCGACGTGGTCGACGTTGACGAACCGGTGCAGGTCGCGGGCGGGAATCCGGGGGTACGGCGAGAAGTAGCGCAGGTAGCGGGTGCGCTCGGAGAACCGGGCGTGCATCGCCACCACCGCGTCGGCGTCGGTCGGCTCCACCTGGCGCAGGTGGACCGCGGTGCCGTCGGCGAGCAGGACGTCCGCGCTGCGCACCGCTCAGTCCCTCGGATCGTGCGGGTCGAGCCCGTGCGGCGGGAACACCGCCCGCCGGGTCGCCATGACCGCCCGGTCCAGCGCGTCGGCCTCGGCGCCGGGCTCCCACGGCGTGTAGCCGGGGGTGCCGCCGTCGGTCAGCGACGCGGGCACGGCCCGTTCCGGGCGCAGCCGGGCGGCCAGCTCCCGCCACGCGGGCGGGGTGGGCGTGGCCGGGTCCAGCGGCTCGCCGGTGATCATCGCCAGCAGGTGGGTCCACGTCCGGGGCACCACCTCGACCAGCGCGTACCCGCCGCCGCCGGTGGCGACCAGGCGGCCGTCGCACAGCTCGTCGGCCAGGTCGCGCACGGCCAGTTGCGCCGCCCGCTGCCCGTCCACGCTCAGCCGCAGGTTGGCCAGCGGGTCCAGCCGGTGGCTGTCCGCCCCCGCCTGGAGCACGATCAGCTGCGGCCGGAACGCCCGCACCACCGACGGCACCACCGCGTGGAAGGCGCGCAGCCAGCCCGCGTCGCCGGTGCCGCCGGGCAGGGCCACGTTGACCGCGCTGCCCGCGGCGTTCGGGCCGCCGGTCTCGTCGGGGAAGCCGGTGCCCGGGAACAGCGACAGCGGGCTCTCGTGCAGGCTGACGGTGAGCACGCGCGGGTCGTCGTAGAAGATCTCCTGCACCCCGTCGCCGTGGTGCACGTCGATGTCGATGTACGCGATCCGCTGCGCGCCCTGCGCGAGCAGGTCGGCGATGGCCACGGCGGGGTCGTCGTAGACGCAGAAGCCGGCGGCGCGGGCGGGCATGGCGTGGTGCAGGCCGCCCGAGACGTTGACCGCGCGCTGGACCTCGCCCCGCCACACCGCCCGCGCGGCGGCCAGGGTGGCGCCGCAGACCAGCGCCGACGCCTCGTGCATGCCGTCGAAGACCGGGTTGTCGGGGGTGTTGAGGCCGTACCCCCGGAAGAAGGGGTCGTCCGGGGCGGCCCGGACCGCCTCCAGGTAGTCGCGCCGGTGCACCCGCAGCAGCTCGTCGTCGGTGGCAGGTTCGGGTGACACCAGGCGGACGCCGGGGCGGTCGAGCACGCCCAGCTCGCGGGCCAGCGCCATGGTCAGCTCGACCCGGACCGGGTCCAGCGGGTGGTCGCCGAGGTCGTACGCCAGGAGCTTGTCGCTCCACACCACCAGCGCGTTCATGCGCCCGTGCCGATGGGGCGGGACGGGTCGGTGATCCAGTGGCTCCACGAGCCGACGTACAGCGCGGCGTCGGTGCGACCGGCCGCGTGCAGCGCCAGCACGGTGTGCGCGGCCGTCACCCCGGAGCCGCAGTACGCCCCGACGGGCTCGCCGTCGTACGCGGCGAAGATCTCGGCCAGGTCGGCCCGCAGCGTGCCGTCGGCGTTGACCAGGTCGCCGTAGGGCAGGTTGCGCGCTCCCGGGATGTGCCCGGCGACCGGGTCGACCGGCTCGGTCTCGCCCCGGAACCGGGGCGCGGTGCGGGCGTCCAGCAGCGCGCCGTGCCCGGCCAGCGCGGCGGCGCCCTCGGCGTCGAGCACCGGCAGGCCGCCGGGCCGCACCACCAGGTCGCCACGGGTCACCGTGGGCTGCGTCGCGTCGACGGCACCGCCGGCCGCGGTCCACGCCGGGAAGCCGCCGTCGAGCACCCGCACGTCGGCGACGCCGGCCCAGCGCAGCGTCCACCAGGCGCGCGCGGCGGCTAGGCCGTCGCCGCCGTCGTACACGACGACCGGGTGGTTCTCGCGCAGGCCCGCGGCGCGCAGCGCGCCCTCCAGGGCCTGCGGGTGGGGCAGCGGGTGGCGCCCACCCGATCCGGGCGGCCCGCACAGGTCGCGGTCCAGGTCCACGAAGACCGCGCCCGGCACGTGCCCGGCGTCGTAGTCGTCGCGCCCCGGCGGCCCGGCCAGCCGCCAGCGGATGTCCAGCACGGTCGGCGGCTCGGGGGCGCGCAGCAGCGCCACCAGGTCTGCCGCACTGATCAGAGGTGTACGCACATCCGTCAGTCAACACCATCGGGGCGGACCCACGCGTGTCGGTGCGAACCGTCCCACGCACCTGCCACACTTCGGCGGGTGCGATGCCGCCCCGACGACGCGCCGGACGGCCGGGCCGTACATGATCAACGCGTAGGACCTGGAAGGTGTCACCACGGTGACGCGCAATAGAATCGCTTCCAGCGACTTGGAGAGGACCATTTCATGTCCGACCTCATTGACACCACCGAGATGTACTTGCGGACCATCCTCGAACTTGAGGAGGAGGGCGTGCCGCCGCTGCGCGCCCGCATCGCCGAGCGGCTGCACCAGAGCGGCCCCACCGTCAGCCAGACGGTGGCCCGGATGGAGCGCGACGGGCTGCTCACCGTCGTGGAGACCGACCGCCACCTGCAGCTGTCCGAGGCCGGCCGGGCGCACGCCGTCGCCGTCATGCGCAAGCACCGCCTCGCCGAGCTGCTGCTGGTCAACGTCATCGGCATGCCGTACGAGGAGGCCCACGAGGAGGCCTGCCGCTGGGAGCACGTGATGAGCGACGCGGTCGAGAAGCGGGTCTACGACCTGCTCAACCGGCCGACCCGCTCGCCGTACGGCAACCCGATCCCCGGCCTGGACGCGCTGGACATCAGCCCGCGCGACACCGCCGGCCACGGCGACCCGGAGCGCAACCTGGCCTTCCCCGGCCTGACCGGCCAGGTCGTGGTGCGGCGCATCTGCGAGAGCGTGCAGACCGACTCCGAGGTGCTGCGCCAGCTGCACGCCGCCGGGGTCGACCCGGGTGCCACGGTCACCGTGGCGCAGGAGCGCGACGGCGTCGCCATCGACCACGGCGGCGAGCCGGTGCGCCTGCCCCGCGAGGTCGCCTCGCGGGTGTTCGTCTCGACGTCCCGCTAGGGGCGGGTCAGACCCCGGCCCGGTCGATCTCGCGCGCGAGGTCGACCAGCTTCGGGGCGATCGCGGCGGAGTCCCCGCCCGCGGGCAGGACCACCTTCAGCAGCATCAGGCGGGCGTTGCCCGCCAGCCATCCGATCTCCACGTACGGCCCGCGGCCCGAGGCTGCGGGCCGTATCGCCTGGAAAGCGGCCTTGCCCAGCGCGGTCACCGCCGTGGCGCCGTCGGGCGGGATGGTGTCCTTGAACACGGCCACGTCGGCGGTGGTCGGCGTGACCGACAGGCTCAGCTCGGGCAGCGCCGCGTCGGCCTGGCGGGCCACACACGTGTTGGTCTTGCCCTGCCGGGCCGACCCGGCCACGGTGAGGTCGAGCCCGAGCCGCTCCGCGATGCGGGCCTGGTCCAGCAGGCGGCAGGCGCCCCCGGCGGCCGCCGTCGCGCGCACCGGCACGGACGGGGCGGGCGCGGGGTCGGCACCGGCCGGGCCGGAGCAGCCCGCGAGCAGGGACGCGCCGATCGCCAGGGTCAGGACCGTCGTTCGCACCCGCATAACCTAGCCGCCGGGCCGGTCCGCCGAAAGTCGCACCCGATGGGGCAGAGCTGCCTAGCCTGGTGCCATGAGCGGCAAAGTGGTGCATTTCGAGGTGCCCGTCGACGACGTGGAGCGGGCCCGGACCTTCTACACCGACGCCTTCGGCTGGCAACTCGACGACATGCCCGGTTTCGACTACATCTGGGTACGCACGACGCGTACCGACGACCGCGGCATGCCCGCCGAGCCGGGCGCCATCAACGGCGGCATGACCAGGCGCGCGGCGCCGGTGACGCAGCCGATGATCACTGTCGAGGTCGAGGACATCGACACCGCGCTGGCCAAGGTGGTGGCGGTGGGCGGCACGGTGCTCCAGGAGCGGCAGGCGGTCGGCGAGATGGGGTTCACCGCGTACATCGCCGACACCGAGGGCAACCCGCTCGGCCTGTGGCAGAACGCCTGACGCACTCCTCCCGCGACAGCGGCGGCTCGCAGTCCGATGACGAACCACCGGCTCCGGACGACCGATCCGATCCCGACCCGGCCGACGGGAATGATCAGTGAAGCCGAGGAGTTCGACCACACGAAGAGTGAGGAGTCGACCATGAGCAAGACACGGCGTATCGGCACCGACGGACCCGAGGTCAGCGCGATCGGCCTGGGCTGCATGGGCATGAGTTTCGCGTACGGGCAGCGCGACGACGAGCAGTCGGCCGCCACCCTGCGCCGCGCCCTCGACCTGGGCGTGACCCACCTCGACACCGCCGACATGTACGGCTTCGGCCACAACGAGGAGCTGATCGGGCGCACCCTGGGCAGCCGCCGCGACGAGTACGTGCTGGCCACCAAGTTCGCCAACCGCGCCGAGCTCGGCCCCGACGGCCAGCTCGTGCGCCGCTTCGTGGACTCCTCGGCCGCCTGGGCCCGCCAGGCGCTGGAGGACTCGCTGCGGCGGCTGGGCACCGACGTGATCGACCTGTACTACATGCACCGCCGCGATCCCGACACCCCGATCGAGGAGACCGTCGGGGCGATGGCCGAGTTCGTCGCCCAGGGCAAGGTCCGGCACCTCGGCCTGTCCGAGGTGAGCCCGCAGACGCTGCGCACCGCGCACGCGGTCCACCCCATCGCCGCCGTGCAGATGGAGTACTCGCTGTTCACCAGGTTCGTCGAGGACGAGATGCTGGCGACGTGCCGGGAGCTGGGCGTGAGCCTGGTGGCGTACTCGCCGGTGGGCCGGGGCTGGCTCACGGGCAAGGTGACCTCGCGCGACGACCTGGCCGACGACGACTTCCGCCGCAGCGTGCCGCGCTTCGCGGAGGAGAACTTCGCCCACAACCTCGCCCTGGTGGAGGCGGTGCGCGCGGTGGCCGAGGAGGTCGGGGCCACCCCGGCCCAGACCGCGCTGGCCTGGCTGCTGGCGCAGGGCGACGACATCCTGCCCATCCCGGGCACGAAGCACGTGTCGTACCTGGAGGAGAACACGGCCGCCCAGGACCTGACACTCACCCCCGACCACCTCGCCCGCCTCTCCGCAGCCGTCCCCGCCGACGCCGTCGCGGGCGACCGCTACAACCCCCAGGGCATGCAGACGGTCGGCCACTGACCGGATGATCGCTGTTTCCGGTCAGAACATGGCGTTATTAGCCATCCTCTGACCCGAAACGGCGATCATGCCGCTTGTGGGATCGCTCCCATTCCTATAGGATTCGTCGCGCGTCAATGCGTGTCGCCGAGACCGGGTATCTCGCCCACGCGGATCACCCGTCAGCGCGCCCCCCCGCGCGCCCGAATCCGCTCCGGGAGTCACCGTGTCCCCCATCCGAAGGCGCCTCTTCGCGTCCGCCATCGCCGCCGCGGCCGGTTTCGCCACCGTCGCCTGGGGCCTGTTCGTGCCCACCGCGCAGGCCGCGGCCGCGGGCTGCCAGGTCACCTACCGCGTCTCGTCCCAGTGGGGCGGCGGCTTCACCGCCGACGTCGCCCTGACCAACCTCGGTGACCCGGTCACCGCCTGGACCCTCAAGTGGACCTTCCCGGCGGCCGGACAGGCCGTCACGCAGGGCTGGAACGCCACGTTCAGCCAGAGCGGCAGCCAGGTCACCGCCGTCGACCTCGGCTACAACGGCAGCCTCGGCACCGGCGCCAGCACCTCGGTCGGGTTCAACGGGGCGTGGACCGCGGCCAACCCCGTACCCGCGAGCTTCACGCTCAACGGCGTGACCTGCACCGGGACGACCACCCCGACCTCGCCGTCGGCCTCGCCCACCCGCAGCGCCTCGCCGTCGCCGTCCCCCTCGCGCAGCGCCTCGCCGTCGCCGTCGCCCTCGCGGTCGGCGAGCCCGAGTCCCAGCAGCAGCCCGAGTCCCAGCAGCGGCTGGAACCCGCCCGCGAACCTGGTGCAGCCGCTCAACGAGGTGTGGGCGCACTACGAGAGCACGTACAACCAGCTCTACACGTTCCGCAACTACGGCTGGGACCAGGTCATGGCCGGGGGCGGCCAGATCAACTACTGCGTACGCTGGGACTCCGCCGCCCACGTCACCGCCACCCAGCGCGACCAGATCCAGACCGCGCTCGCCCGGCAGTTCAAGAAGTGGATGGACGTGATGGCCGGGCACAACGGCTGGCCGTACGCGAACGTGCCGGTCAAGGTCGTCGGCTGGGCCGTACGCGACCGCGCGACGCTGGAGTGGACCGACAACTCCGTCGACGTGTACGTCAACAACATCCGCGAGAACGCGCCGCAGTGCGGCGAGCCGTGCGGGCGCTTCTTCCACCAGGACGGCAACTACTCCGGCTGCCCCGGCGGCGCCTCGCACCACTACGACATGTCGCTGTGGCTCACCGCGGGCATGACCGGCGGGGCCGGCGGCGACTGGGGTCAGCGGATCGGCAGCGAGTACTTCACCGGCAACCTGAACACCGACAACATCCACATCCTGCTGCACGAGATGGGCCACAGCTTCGGGCTGGACGACTTCTACGACTGGACGCCGACCGGCCAGTGCTGCTTCATCATGAACGCGGGCAGCGCGACGTACATCACCGAGTTCGACAAGTGGATGCTGCGCGACTGGTGGCGCCACCTGAAGTCCCGCTGGGGCTACTGACCCCACCCCGGACCCGGGGCGCTCCCACCCTTCCCCGACGGGCGCGCCCCGCCCCACCTCGCCCCCTCCACCCACACCCCACCCCGCTTTACACTGACTCTTCACATTGACGCTGGCCTATCACATCGACTTCGATCTTGCCCCAGTCCACGTAATAGGCCAGCGTCTATCAAAAGCGCCGCCCCGGCAGCAGCGGACGGCATGGTGATCGGCGTTCTCGGTCAGAATGCGCACTTCCAGGTCAGCAAACGACCCGAAACGGCGATCTTGACCGAGGAAACGAACGCCGACGGCGGCTGACAGCGGCAGCCGGGGTCAGCGGCAGCCGGGGTCAGCGGCAGCCGGGGTCAGCGGCAGCCGGGGTCAGCGGCAGCCGGGGTCAGCGGCGGGATAGGCCTGCGACTGCGGCCAGCATCAGGCCCGCTCCGGCGGCGGCCAGCGCCGTCAGCCGCTCCCCCAGCAGCCCGACCGCGATCAGCACCCCCGCCACCGGCTCCAGCAGCGTCACCACCGCTGTCACCGTCGCCGGGACCGCCGTCACCCCGGCGAAGAACAGCCGGTATGCCAGCGCCGTCGGCACCGCCCCGAGGTACAGCAGCCAGGCCCCCGTGACCGCGACCGCGGACGCGGCGGGCAGCAGCCCCTCCCACGCCGCCAGCGGCGCCACGCACAGCGCCGCCACCACGAACGCCGCCGCCGTGACCGAGGACAGGTCTCCGCCGGTACGCCGCGAGTAGATCGTGACCACCGCGTACCCGGCCGCCGACAGCACCCCGAACGCCGCCCCGAGCAGCGGGTTCTCCCCCGCCGTCCCGGCCGAGCCGACCAGCGGCACCAGCCCGGCCAGCGCGGCGCCGATGTAGGCCGCCCGCGCGACGGTCAGCGCCTCCCCGAGCACCACCCGCGCCGCCAGGGCGATCACCACGGGGCAGGCCCCGAGGGTCACCACGGTGCCGACGGCGAGCCCGGCGTACGCGATGGAGCCGTAGTAGGCGGTCTGGTAGATCGCCAGCCCGACGCCGAGGACGAGGGCGTGGCGCGGGCGGACGGGGGTGCGGTCGCGGGTGAGGGCGCGCAGGCCGTACAGCATGAGGATGCCGCAGACCAGGCGCCAGAACGACACCGCGAGCGGCCCGAGGCCGCTGGTGCGGTAGAGCACCGTGGCGACGGCGCCGCCGGTGCCCCAGGCGACCGCGGCGGTGCCGACGAAGAACAAGCCGCGCCCGTACGACGCGGTCGTGCTCGCGCGGTCCAGCGCGAGCCCGGTTGAGGACTCCATTTTCCTGCTTCTCCACTGTCTCGATGGCCGTCGGATTCCGCGTACGCGGACGGGCCACCGGCGTGCGGCCTAGGCCGTCACGGCAGTGGGCGACGCCGTCCGCTCAGCGGACCGGCGGGGAGATGATGGAGTGCGCCATGGCACCGATGCTGCCCCGGAATGCGGCGGACCGCCAAACGGTTACACCACATCGTGAGAATCCTGGAGGAGTACGAACGCGGCCGCCTGTTCTTCGACTACGGCGACTACATCACCGCGGCCGGCATCCTCGCCGACGTCGTCGCCGAGGTGCCCGAGGACGTCGCCCCGCGCCTGCTGCTGGCGCGCGCCTACTACCACTCGGCCCAGCTGCACCGGGCCGAGGAGCAGCTGCGGCTGGTCATCGACCGCGACCCGGCCGAGCACTACGCCCACCTGATGCTGGGCCGCACCCTCCAGCGCCAGAGCCGCCACGACGAGGCCCGCCGCCACCTGCGCCTGGCCGAGGCGATGGGCGCCTGCTGACCTCGGCCGGGGTTGGCATGATCACCGTTTTCGGTCAGATCTGGCAGCTGGACGGCACATCTTGACCCGGATCAGCGATCTACCCAGCGTGATCGCTGATCCGGAACGGCCGACCGGCCCGGATGGAGCCGGTCAGCCGTGCTTGTACGACTCGACCACGATGCCGGTGCGGCGCACGGTCACCTGAGCATGGTCGCCGAACGCCTCCAGCAGCACGTCGGCGAAGACGTCCGCGAGCAGGGCGTCGCCCAGCTCCCGCACCCGGCCGTAGCGCTCCTGCTGCTCGCCCTCGTACGGCCCGAGCTGCCGGGACCAGCCGTCGCCCTCCCGGCGGTGGCCGCCCAGCGAGGGGTGCGGGTCCTCGTATTCGGCCACCCGCAGCTCGTCCCGGTCGAGCTCATCGTCGTCGGCGGCGGTACGCACCCAGAACCCGTAGATCCCGAACACGCACGGGTCGCCGTCGTTGAAGTACGGCGTGTACTGCCGCCAGCCGAACTCCACGATCTTCTCGTCGTCCAGCAGTGCCCGCAGCAGCGGCTGCAGCTCCGACAGCGGGCGCTGCGGCACCCGGTCGGACTTCGTGATGGTCCCCTCGACCGGGATGCCCAGGAAACTGGTGTGGCTCAACGGTTGTCCTCTCCGAGCAGTACCGACAGCGGCACCTGCCTGCGCTGCGCACCGGACATCCACGGCTTGATCGGCATCCCGTCGAGGTAGTCGGCGGGCGACGGCAGCCAGCCCAGGTCCTCCAGGATGTGCCGTTCGGCGATCAGCCGCACCGGGACGCGCTTGCGGCCGACCTCCAGCGTGGTGCCGAAGATCCGCTGGCAGAGGTACACGCCCATGGTGTGGTGGTACATCGCCCGGTGCCGCACGTCCCCGATGACCTGCTTGGAGGAGTCGATGAACTCCTCGATCGCCAGGTAGTCCTCCGGCTCGCCGCCCCACTTGCGGGCGGCCGACTGCGCGTGGTGCCACGAATTCATGGCGCGCACGCTAAATCGCACCCCCGACAGTCCCCGCTGAGCCTCGGGCGGCGCCGACTCACGCTGCAGTTTCGGGGAAAGTGCTGGAATTTCGGCCGGAGTTCGTGCAGTTTCCCCGAAACTGCACGAACCCACCGCGCCCCGCAGGACGCACCGCGCGCGCGGTCAGCCGTCGGCGCGCAGGGGGCGGAAGAACTCGCGCATGTCCTCGGCCACCTGGTCCGGTTCCTCGAACGCGACGAAGTGGCCGCCGGAGACCAGCGGATGGAAGAAGCGCAGGTCGGTGTAGGTGCGTTCGGCCAGCTCGCGAGGCATGCCCTGATCGGCCAGGCTGACGCTCACCCCAGCGGGCACCTTGACCTGCGGCAGCACCGGCTCGTGGTGCTCGTCGTAGTACGGCCGCATCGCGGTCCCGACGGTCTCGGTCACCCAGTACAGCGTGATCACGGTGAGCAGGTCGTCCTTGCTCCAGCGGCGCTCGATCTCGCCGCCGCAGTCGCTCCACGCCCGGAACTTCTCGACCAGCCACGCCGCCAGTCCGGCGGGCGAGTCCAGCAGGGCCGCCGTGAGCGTGTCCGGCCTGGTGCTCTGCAGCTCGGCGTAGGCCTCGCCGCCCTCCCACTTCGCCTTCAGCCAGTCCAGGAACGCGTCCTCGGCCGGGGACAGGCCGGTGCGGCGGGAGCGGGGCGGGTAGGCGGCGTGTGCCGCGTACAAACCGATGATCTTTTCGGGGTGGCGGGCCGCGAGCCAATCGCTCACGCCCGCGCCGACGTCCTCACCGGACGTCCCGAACCGGCGGTAGCCGAGCCGGGTCATCAGTTTCGCCCACATGTCGGCGGTCCTCGGTTTCGTGGACGGGCCGTCGTGCGGCAGGTCGCTGAACGCGTACCCAGGCAGCGACGGGATAACCACGTCGAACGCGTCCGCCCGGTCGGCCCCGGATGCCGCCGGATCGGTCAGCAGCGGCACCAGTTTCAGCATCTCCGCGAAGGAGTACGGCCAGCCGTGCGTCACGATCACCGGCAGCGGCTCCGGCCCGCCCTCGGGCCGCCTGCCGCGCACATGCACGAAGTGCACCGTCTGCCCGTCGACCTCGGTCAGGAACTGGGGGTACGCGTTGAGCCGCTGCTCCTGCGCCCGCCAGTCGAACTCCTCGGCCCAGTAGTCCAGCAGCTCGGCCAGGTAGTCGGGATCGGTGCCCGCATCCCACGCCTGGGCGCCGCTGCGCCGCCCGAACCGCGTCCGCACCACCCGCTCCCGCAGGTCGTCCAGAACCCCATCAGACACCTCGATCAAGAACGGCCGCACAGGCAGATTCTGCCACGCCGTCCGGTTGACACTAGGCCTACAACAAACGCCCTCCCCACTTCGACAGCAAGCGAGGAGGGCGTTTACCTACCAGCGCGCGGAGCTCGAAGCCGCCGAGCGCGTCTTGTCCACGATCTCCGCCGACCAGGCGTTGCCCTTCACGGACTCCGCAGCCGCGTTGGCTGCCGAGTGGCTCGTGTAGGTCTCGGATGCGGAGATGAGGATCTTGTTGTTATCCGCCCAGACGCGCCACGACCACGGCTGGTAGCCCGCGTTCGACCTGAAGACTTCGAACCGGAGCTGTCGCGCCGAGGTCTTGAGAAGCCGCGCCATCTCAAGCGCGTGCTCCTTCCGGACCAGGGTCTCTGACCTTGCCAGGACGTCATAACCGTTCCGGCCCACGATGCGCCAGTAGTACGGCTGCGCCACACTCCCAGAGTCGTGGACTTCGAACCTCAAGTTCGACATGGCCGTGCACCTTCCTGCCTGACCGACGTACGCGATCACGCAGACAAGCCATCCACGACCCAGGATGTCCGGTGTGGTGTACACCAGGGAACACACCCGTGTAGGGTCTCGGTGCAGCCGTCGCAAAGTTGCACTGAGCCCTGAGTGGATGTCGAGCCTCGACATCTGGTCGGGGCTCTACTCGTCTCATCGAAGAACATAAGCCTTGAGTCGACCGCAGTCAAGGCCTCAACCACAACATCTGGTAGGCAGTTACCGCTCATGCCACAATATGTAGTAGACGATGGCCTTGGTGCTCGTGGCGTTTCACGAGCACCAAGGCCATCGTCTACTGTTCGGACTCCACGAGGTCCAGGCGTAGCAGTCCTAGCCACTCCTTCAGCACATACGCGGAAGCACTACCTGACTGGTCAGCTGCAACCGCTGGTGGAGCCGCAGCCCTCGCAGACGTAGCAGCTGCCGGCCGGGCGCATCTTCGTGCCGCACGTGTAGCACAGCGGCGCGTCCGAGACCCGCCCGGTGATCGACTCCAGCACCTCGGTCGACGAGCCGACCCGGGTCACCGGCAGCACGACCGAGTCGGCCCGCGGCGCGGCGACGGGCGCCGGGACGTACTCGACACCCTCCTCCTCGGCCCGCAGGCGCGCGGCGCGCTCGGCGGCCGTGAAGACGCCCAGCTCGGCCCGCTGGTCGTACGGCAGGAAGTCCAGCGCCAGCCGCCGGAAGACGTAGTCGATCACCGAGTTCGACAGGCGGATGTCCGGGTCGTCGGTCATACCGGCCGGCTCGAACTTCATGTTCATGAACTTCTCGACGTACGTCTGGAGCGGCACGCCGTACTGCAGGGCGACCGAGACGGCGATGGAGAACGCGTCCATGACCCCGGCCAGGGTCGAGCCCTGCTTGCCGAGCTTCAGGAACACCTCGCCGAGACCGTCGTCGGGGTACGACGAGGCGGTCAGGTAGCCCTCGGCGTCGCCGACGGTGAACGACACCGTCTGCGACGGGCGCTTCTTCGGCAGCCGCTTGCGGACCGGGCGGTACTCGATGACCTTCTCGATCACCGGGGTGGCGACCGGGGCCACCGCCTGCGCGGCGGCGGGCTCCTTGTCCTTCTTGGCGACCGACAGCGGCTGGCCGACCTTGCAGTTGTCGCGGTAGATCGCCAGCGCCTTGAGGCCGAGCTTCCAGCCGTCGTAGTACATCTGCTCGACCTCTTCGACCGTCGCCGACTCCGGCATGTTGACGGTCTTGCTGATGGCGCCGGAGATGAACGGCTGCACCGCGGCCATCATCAGCACGTGGCCCATCGGCGCGATCGAGCGCTCGCCCATCGCGCAGTCGAACACGGCGTAGTGCTCCGGCTTGAGGCCGGGGGCGTCCACGACGTGGCCGTTCTCCGAGATGAACTCGGTGATCGCCTCGATCTGCTCCTCCTGGTAGCCCAGGTTGCGCAGCGCGCGCGGCACGGTCTGGTTGACGATCTGCATCGAGCCGCCGCCGACCAGCTTCTTGAACTTGACCAGCGCCAGGTCCGGCTCCACGCCGGTGGTGTCGCAGTCCATCATGAAGCCGATGGTGCCGGTGGGGGCGAGCACGCTGGCCTGGGCGTTGCGCCAGCCCTGCTTCTCGCCGAGGC
Organism: Catellatospora sp. TT07R-123; assembly: GCF_018327705.1. Lineage (NCBI taxonomy): Bacteria > Bacillati > Actinomycetota > Actinomycetes > Micromonosporales > Micromonosporaceae > Catellatospora > Catellatospora sp. TT07R-123. The sequence continues at coordinate 3,377,332 of NZ_BNEM01000002.1, forward strand.
TGTTGCCGGACTTCCACTCCCGGCGGGCGGCCGAGGCCACCGCGGTGGCGACCGGGCCCTGGGGGGCGAGCGCCTCGGCGGCGGCGGCGTGCTTGCGCATGACCTTCTGGTGCGGGGTCGCGTTGCGGGCGTACCCGTCGTACGCGCCGACGACGCCGGCCAGCTCGGCCGAGCGGCGGTAGGCGGCACCGGTCATCAGGGCCGTGATCGCGGCGGACAGGGAGCGGCCCGCCTCGGAGTCGTACGGCAGGCCCGAGGCCATCAGCAGGGCGCCGAGGTTGGCGTAGCCGATGCCGAGCTGCCGGTAGGCCCGGGTGTTGTCGGTGATCTTCTCGGTCGGGAAGTCGGCGAAGCAGATCGAGATGTCCATCGCCGTGATGACGAACTCGACCGACCGGGTGAACTTCTCGACGTCGAAGCTGCCGTCGGTGCCGAGGAACTTCATCAGGTTCAGCGACGCCAGGTTGCACGAGGTGTCGTCCAGGTGCAGGTACTCCGAGCAGGGGTTGCTCGCGGTGATGCGGCCGGTCTCGGAGCAGGTGTGCCAGGCGTTGATGGTGTCGTCGTACTGGATGCCGGGGTCGGCGCACTCCCACGCGGCCTTCGCGAGCTTGCGGAACAGGCCCTTGGCGTCGATGGTCTCGATGACGCGGCCGTCGAGGCGGCCGACCAGGTCGAAGGTCTTGCCCTCCGCGACCCGCTGCATGAACTCGTCGGAGACGCGCACCGAGTTGTTGGCGTTCTGGTACTGCACGCTGACGATGTCGCGGCCGCCCAGGTCCATGTCGAAGCCCGCGTCCCGCAGCGCGCGGATCTTGTCCTCCTCGCGCGCCTTGGTCGAGATGAACTCCTCGATGTCCGGGTGGTCCACGTCGAGGATGACCATCTTGGCCGCGCGGCGGGTGGCGCCGCCGGACTTGATGGTGCCCGCGGAGGCGTCGGCGCCGCGCATGAAGCTGACCGGGCCGGAGGCGGTGCCGCCGGAGGAGAGCAGCTCCCTGCTGGCGCGGATGCGGGACAGGTTGATGCCGGAGCCGGAGCCGCCCTTGAAGATCAGCCCCTCTTCCTTGTACCAGTCCATGATGGAGTCGACCGAGTCGTCCACGGACAGGATGAAGCAGGCGCTGACCTGCTGCGGGCTGGCCGTGCCGACGTTGAACCACACCGGCGAGTTGAAGCTGAACACCTGGTGCAGCAGCATCCAGGTCAGCTCGTGCTCGAAGACCTCGGCGTCGGCGGCGGTGGCGAAGTAGCGGTACTCCTCACCGGCCTTGCGGTAGGTCTTGACCACCCGGTCGATGAGCTGGCGCAGGCTCCACTCCCGCTCCGGGGTGCCAACCGCGCCCCGGAAGTACTTCGTGGTCACGATGTTGGTCGCGTTGACGCTCCAGGACTCGGGGAACTCCACCCCGCGCTGCTCGAAGTTGATCGAGCCGTCGCGCCAGTTCGTCATCACGACGTCCCGGCGCTCCCAGGCGATCTCGTCGTACGGGTGGACGCCCTCGGTCGTCCAGACCCGCTCGATCTTCAGACCACCGGCGCCCGCCCGCGTGCGCCTGGCGCTCGCTGTTGCGTTCTCCCCCACGTCAGCCCCCTAAGGTCAACGGTTCAACAACAACTTCAACTGCAAAAACTGCAAACACGTTCTGGTACGGGCCTCAGCCCGCGACCTGCCCGGCCCCGGCGCCCATGGCGGCGTCCTCGGTGACGTCCGGCCCGGCAGCTTCCTGCCCCGGGACGGGCTGGTTATGCCGCCGCAGCGACTCGATCTCGCGGATGAAGTCGTCGGCGGACTGGAAGTCCTGATAGACGGAGGCGAACCGCAGGTAGGCGACCTCGTCGAGGTCCCGCAGCGGCCCCAGGATGGCCAGGCCGACTTCCTGGCTGGGCACCTCGGCGGCGCCCCGGGCGCGCACCACGTCCTCGACCCGCTGCGCCAGCAGCGCGATCGCGTCCTCGGCGACCGGCCGGCCCTGGCACGCCTTGCGCACCCCGTTCATGATCTTCGAACGGCTGAACGGCTCGGTCACGCCGCTGCGCTTGACCACCGACAGGACCGTCTCCTCGACCGTGGTGAACCGCTTGCCGCACTCGGGGCAGTGGCGGCGGCGCCGGATCAGGGCGCCGTCCTCGGCCTCCCGGGAGTCGACCACGCGGGAGTCGGGGTGTCGGCAGTACGGGCATCGCATCGCTGTCACCTCCACGTCGTCGTCACCGTCCGGGTGGTGCGGCACTGCTCCGGGCATGACTTCGCCGACGGTCGCCAACGCGGCCGCCAACGGGTACAACGACGGAGAGTGACTCGGCCGTTCCCCCACGAGATGGGCTCTGAAACCCAATCTGTGGGTGGTCGGCTCGACACCACCACAAGATGTGGGGTTGAACTTATGCCCCACGGGCCCCGGTCGCAAGTTGGCGCGCCCATTTCTGGGACGTGTCGCGAGCAACAACACGCACCGTCACCCGCCCGGGGCGAACCGGTGATCAAGCATCGACACAAATGGAGGATCGTACAGATGTTTGAAACTGACACCAAGTCGCATTAAGGTGTCCGGTAAGAACCACTCGTAACGTTCACCGCCAGTCTCGTCTCCCCGATGACCACTTGGCGGCTGCGCATCCGCCCCATCACCGGAGGTCCGAATGTCCCCCAATGAGCGAGCGTCGCGGCCTGGCCGGCCGCCGTCCGCGCCCGCCGGAGCGGGACCCTTGCGGGCGGTGGCGGCGACCAGCGGCACCGCGGCCGACCTGCAGAACGGGGAGCTCAGCAGCCGCCAGCGGCGCATCCTCATCGTGATCAAGGAGTGGGTGGAGCAGTACGGCTACCCGCCCACCGTGCGCGAGATCGGCGAGGCCGTCGGCCTCGTCTCCCCCTCGTCGGTCGCCTACCAGCTCAAGGAGCTGGAGCGGAAGGGCTTCCTGCGCCGCGACCCGTCGCGCCCGCGCGCCGTCGACGTGCGCACCGCGGCCGAGCCGGATGACGAGACGGCCGTGCCCGCCCGCCCCACCCCGGTATACGTGCCGCTGCTCGGCCGCATCGCCGCCGGTGGCCCGATCCTGGCCGAGGAGTCGATCGAGGAGGTGCTGCCGCTGCCGCGCGAGCTGGTCGGCCAGGGCACGCTCTTCTCGCTCCAGGTCAAGGGCGACTCGATGATCGAGGCCGCGATCTGCGACGGCGACTGGGTCGTCGTGCGCCAGCAGCAGGTCGCCGAGAACGGCGACATCGTCGCGGCGATGATCGACGGCGAGGCGACGGTGAAGGTCTACCGGCTGCGCGAGGGGCACGTGCAGCTCATGCCGCGCAACCCGGCCTACGACCCGATCCCCGGCGACGCCGCCGTCATCCTCGGCAAGGTCGTGTTCGTGATGCGCCGGGTCTGACCCGGCCCCGGACACGGCACTCTGACGCGGCACTCTGACATGGCACGGCCCCGGCGGGAGCACCCGCCGGGGCCGTCGCGCTGATGCGGTCAGCGGTACTGCTGATAGCCCTCGTTGCCGTAGTCCTGCGGCTGGTTGCCGTACTGGCCGCCCGGCGGCTGCTGGCCGTAGCCCTGGCCGCCCTGCTGGCCCGCGTACGGGTCGTAGCCGGAGTCGCCGCCGTAGCCCTGCTGCTGGCCGTAGCCCTGGCCGTACTGCTGGCCCGCGTACGGGTCCGCGCCGTAGCCGCCCTGCTGGCCGCCGTAGCCCTGGCCCGCGTACACCTGCTGGTCGTAGCCGCCCTGCTGCTGGCCACCCTGCTGCTGACCGCCGTACTGCTGCCCGCCGTACTGGTCGTAGCCGCCCTGCTGCTGGCCGCCGTACTGGTCGTAGCCGCCGCCCTGCTGCTGGCCGCCGTAGCCCTGCTGCTGCTGGCCGTAGCCGTCGGCGTAGTAGCCGGACTGGTAGCCGCCGACCGGGGCGAGCATCGCGGTGGCCGAGTTGTCGGCGGGCGCCAGGTCGTCCAGCGGCTCGTCGTCGCCGCCCTTGCGGCCCCGCCGCTTGCGCGCCTTCACGATGCCGAACACGCCCAGCAGCACCAGCAGCACGCCGAAGACGCCGACGCCGCCGAGCGCGAGGTACAGGTCGCTGACGCTGTTGAAGATGCTCAGATACCAGGCCTTGCCGGCCTTCTTCGGCCCCTGCTGCGGCGCCTGCTCGACGAAGTGCTCCACGCTGGGCGTGTAGCTCCAGATCACCGCCTTGCGGGCCGGGTCGGTGTTCTTGAGGTGCTCGGTCTCGGAGACGGTGAGGAACTTGGTGCCGTCGGTGGTGTAGGTGATCGCCTCACCGCGGCGCGGATCGTCGGCGACGGGGGTGACCCGCGCCTTGCCCTTGGTCAGCGCGCCGAGGATGTCGCCGTCGGTGACGTCGTACTCCAGCGCGTCGGCGTAGGTGCGCAGCACGACCTTCTTGCCGTCGGGCGAGGCCGCGGCGCCGGTCACCATGCGGCGGGCCGCCATACCGCCGATCACCTCGGTCTGGGTGAGCGGCAGCTTGACGGTGCCGACCTCCTTCAGCTCCACCGTCGCGCCCTCGGCGCCCAGCGGGGTGACCGGGGCGAAGAGGTGCGTGGTGCCCTTCTCGCTGAAGTCCCAGTTCTTCGTGATGATGAGCGGGTTGCCGTCTTTGTCGATCAGCAGCGCCTCGGCGTCGTACTTCGTCGTCGGGTACTTCAGCCGGTACGGGCCGGAGACCTTGTCGTTGACCATCTTCCACAGCGCGACGGTCGGCCGGGTCTGCTTGAAGCTCTCGTCGTTGTCGCCGGTGTCGGCGATCCAGATGGTCTTGCCGTCCGGCGAGAGCGCCATGTCCTCGGGGTCGCGCGCGCCGTCGCCCTTGTAGGCGATGGCGCTGCCGACGACCCCGCACTGCTTGTTCAGCTTGAAGATCCGCGTCCGGCCCGCGATCGTCGAGCCGTCGTTGATCACGTAGTAGTTGTTGCCGACGGCGACCATGCCGGACAGCTCGGTCAGGCGGGGGTCCGAGATCGTGCACACCTTCGTCCCCGGGACGGCCGCCGGTGCCGCGCTCGGTGACGGGCCCGGCTCCGCCCCGGCAGGGGCGCTGAGCAGCCCGGCTCCGAGCGCGACACCGAATGTGGCCGCGCATGCCTTGACCAGGAATCCCGTTAACCGCATCCGGACAGTTTGCCACGACCGGACGCACTACCGTGTAACGCGATTAATTCGTCACGATGCGTCTGAGACCCAGTCACTTTCGGTGATTGCGAATCGCTCCAGCTCAGCGGCCAGTTCGCGGTCCACCCGCACCTTGAGCTGCGTACCCGCGGCGGTGTGTCCCGACGCGAGCACCTCACCCCTGCGGTGGACCTTCGCCACCAGGTCGCCCCGGTCGTACGGCACGCACGCGACCACCTCCACCGCCGGAACCGGCAGCTTCGACTCGATCACCTCGCGCAGCTCGTCGATGCCGTCGCCGGTGCGCGCCGAGACGAACACCGCGTCCGGCCACTCGCGCTTGAGCCGCAGCAGCGTCTCGGCGGACGCGGCGTCGGCCTTGTTGACCACCAGCAGCTCGGGCAGCCGGTCGGCGCCGACCTCGGCCAGCACCTCGCGCACCGCCCGCACCTGCTCGGCCGGGTCCGGATGGGCCCCGTCGACCACGTGCACGACCAGGTCCGCGCCGGCGACCTCCTCCAGCGTCGAGCGGAACGCCTCCACGAGCTGGTGCGGCAGGTGGCGCACGAACCCGACGGTGTCCGACAGCGTGTACTGCCGGCCGTCGCGGGCCGTGGTGCGCCGCGTCGCCGTGTCCAGGGTCGCGAACAGCGCGTCCTCGACCAGCACCCCGGCTCCGGTGAGCCGGTTGAGCAGGCTGGACTTGCCCGCGTTGGTGTAGCCCGCGATCGCCACCGACGGCACCTCGGCGGCCTTGCGGCCGTGCCGCTTGGTCTCGCGGATGGTGCCCATCGCGGTGATCTCGCGCTTGAGCTTGGCGATCCGGGTACGGATGCGCCTGCGGTCGGTCTCCAGCTTCGTCTCACCGGGACCGCGCAGACCCACGCCGCCGCCCGCGCCGCCGCCGCGACCGGAACCACCGGTCTGCCGGGACAGCGCCTCACCCCAACCGCGCAGCCTGGGTACCAGGTACTGCAGCTGGGCCAGTTCGACCTGGGCCTTGCCCTCCTTGCTCTTGGCGTGCTGGGCGAAGATGTCCAGGATCAGGGCGGTCCGGTCGACCACCTTGACCTTGATCTTCTCCTCCAGGTTGCGCAGCTGGCTGGGCGACAGCTCGCCGTCGCAGATCACGGTGTCGGCGCCGGTGGACTCGACCGCCGCCTTCAACTCGTCGACCTTGCCGCGTCCGATGAACGTGGCCGCGTCGGGCTGGCTGCGCCGCTGGATCAGGCCCTCCAGCACCTGCGACCCGGCCGTCTCGGCCAGGGCCGCGAGCTCGGCGAGCGAGTTCTCGGCGTCGGTGACGGTGCCGGAGGTCCAGACGCCTACCAGCACCACCCGCTCGAGCCGCAGCTGCCGGTATTCGACCTCGGTGACGTCCGTGAGCTCGGTGGAGAGTCCGGCCACGCGCCGAAGCGAGTGACGCTCGGCGAGCTCAAGGTCACCGGTGGTCGCGTCGGCCACCAGCGTGTCGGGAAATGTAGGCAAATCTGCTCCTCCATCGACTAGGGGTACGGCTTCAAGGTTGGCACGCTGTGCGCTCGAACGCACCTGCATTCGATGCCGATTGGTTACCCGCCAGTCGCGGGGTCGTCAAACCCCTCGTTCCAACGAGTGGGAAAATCGAGGCCGACCATCGACCCGAAAGGCGACATCGTGCCAACAACCCGCCTGCCCAGCGCCGGATACTCCATCACCGTACGAGTGGCGGTCATTGCCGACTCCTCGGCGATCGGGCGACTCACCATGGCGGTAGGCGAGTCCGGCGCGATCGTCACCGCCGTCGACGTGGTCGACTCCGACCACGTGCGCATCGTGGCCGACGTCACCGCGGACACCGCCGACAGCGCCCACGCCGACCAGGTCGTCAAGGCCCTGGAGGCGATGGACGGCGTCGAGGTGCGCAAGGTCTCCGACCGCACCTTCCTGCTCCACCTCGGCGGCAAGATCGAGGTCACCTCGAAGGTGAACCTGCGCACACGCGACGAGCTGTCCCGGGCGTACACCCCCGGGGTGGCCCGGGTCTGCCAGGCCATCGCCGACAACCCCGACGACGCCCGCCGCCTGACCATCAAGCGCAACACCGTCGCCGTGGTCACCGACGGCTCGGCCGTGCTCGGCCTGGGCAACCTCGGCCCGGCCGCCGCGCTGCCGGTGATGGAGGGCAAGGCCGCCCTGTTCAAGCGCTTCGGCGGCGTCGACGCCTGGCCGGTCTGCCTCGACACCCAGGACACCGAGGAGATCATCCAGATCGTCCGGGCCATCGCCCCGGTGTACGGCGGCATCAACCTGGAGGACATCGCCGCCCCGCGCTGCTTCGAGATCGAGGCCCGGCTGCGCGAGATGCTCGACATCCCGGTCTTCCACGACGACCAGCACGGCACCGCGATCTGCGTGCTCGCCGCGCTGACCAACGCGCTGCGCGTGGTCGGCAAGAAGCTGGAGGACGTCAAGGTCGTGGTCTCCGGCGCCGGCGCGGCCGGTACGGCGATCATGAAGCTGCTGCTGCGCCAGGGCGTCGGCGACGTCATCGCGTACGACCGCCGCGGCGCCCTGCACCGCGACATGGCCGGGCTCGGCCCGGACTGGCAGTGGCTGGTCGAGCACACCAACAAGGGGAACTACTCCGGCGACCTGCCCGGCGCCATCGCGGGCGCCGACGTGTTCATCGGCGTGAGCGCGCCCAACCTGCTCACCGGCGACGACATCGCCCGAATGGCCCCGAACTCGATCGTGTTCGCGCTGGCCAACCCCGACCCGGAGGTCGACCCGCGCGAGGCCCGCAAGCACGCGGCGGTCGTGGCCACCGGCCGCTCCGACCAGCCCAACCAGATCAACAACGTGCTGGCGTTCCCGGGCGTGTTCCGCGGCATGCTCGACGCCCAGGCCCGCGAGTTCACCCAGGAGATGGCGCTGGCCGCCGCGATCGCCATCGCGGACGTGGTCGGCGAGGAGAAGCTCAACCCGAGCGTCATCGTCCCGAGCGTCTTCGACGCCCGCGTCGCCCCCGCGGTGGCCGCCGCCGTCCGCGCCGTAGCCCAGCAGTCCACCATCACCTCCACCCTCGACTCCACCCCCTGACCCCCGCCCCACGCCTCCTCAGGGGCCGATGATCGCCGTTTACGGTCAAAGTAGGGGCGATTTCCGCACTTTCTGACCGTAAACGGCGATCACCCAGCGAAGATCGCCGTTTACGGCACAGAAGGGGGCGGGAGGGGGCGGGACGGGGTCAGAGTCGGGGGAGGGGGATGTCGCCGGTGTAGGTGAGGACGGCGGGGCCGGCGAGCCAGCTGGTACTGGCGTCGAGGGTGACGGCGAGGCGGCCGCCGGGGACGTCGACGGTGACCGTGCCGGACGAGCGGCCCGAGGTGTACAGGGCGGCCACCCCCACCGCCGTCGCGCCCGTACCGCAGGACATGGTCTCGCCGGAGCCGCGCTCGTACACCCGCATCCGGCGGTGGTCGGCGGCGAGCTTCAGCGAGAACTCGACGTTGACCAGGGCCGGGAACATCCCCGCGTCGGTCTTCGGGGCCCGGCTCAGGTCGACCGAGGCGAGGGTGTCGGCGTCGACGTCGCAGACCAGGTGCGGGTTGCCCATGGAGACGCCCAGCCCGCGGTATTCGACGCCGTCCACGATCGCGGTGGACTCGCCCAGGATCGCCGGTGCGGCCATGTCGACCCGGATCCAGTCGCCCTCGACGTACGCGGTGCGCAGGCCGCCGCGGGTGGAGACGGGGATGACCTCGCCGGCCAGCCCGCGGGTGTGCAGGTACCGGGCGAACACGCGGACCCCGTTGCCGCACATCTCGGACAGGGAGCCGTCGGAGTTCCAGTAGTCCATGAAGAACTCGGCGGCCGGGTCGGTCGAGCGCTGGACCCGCAGCACGCCGTCGCCGCCGACGCCGAAGCGGCGGTCGCACAGGGCGGCGACCTGGGCCGGGGTCAGCTCCACCGTGCCGTCGAGATCCTCGATGATCACGAAGTCGTTGCCGGTGCCGTGCCCCTTGGTGAACCTCATGCCACTCCGCCACCACTGTCGATGATCTTTATCGCCTGCTCGACGAGGTCGGGCGCGGCGCCGTCGAGCCAGCGTACCGAGGGGTCGCGGCGCAGCCAGGAGCGCTGCCGCCGGACGAACCGGCGCGTGCCGGTGACCGTGTCCCGGTGTGCCTCATCCTCCGCGCACTCGCCCCGCAGGAAGGCCAGGACCTGCTGGTATCCGAGCGCCCGCGACGCGGTGAGACTGCCGTCGAGCCCGTACGGCAGCAGCCCGCGCACCTCGTCGACGAACCCGGCCGCCCACATCCGGTCCACCCGCGTCTCGACCCGCTCGTCCAGGTCGACCCGGTCGACGGCGAGCTGTAGGCACCGGTAGACCGGCACCGGATCGGGCAGCGACGCGGTGAAGGGCCTGCCCGTGAGCTCGATCACCTCCAGCGCGCGGACGATGCGCCGCCCGTTGCTGGGCAGGATCTTCGCGGCGGCGACCGGGTCGGCCTGGGCCAGCCGGGCGTGCAGCGGCGCCGGGCCGGCCGCCTCCAGCTCCGCCTCCAGCCGGGCGCGTACGCCCGGGTCGGTGCCCGGGAACTCGAAGTCCTCCAGGACCGCCCGCTGGTACAGCCCCGAGCCGCCGACGAGCAGCGGCACCTTCCCGCGCGAGCGGATGTCGTCGATGGCGGCGCGGGCCAGGCGCTGGAACTCCGCCACGCTGGCCGGGGCGGTGACGGGCCACACGTCGAGCAGGTGGTGCGGCACGCCCTCGCGCTCGGCCTCGGTGAGCTTGGCGGTGCCGATGTCCATTCCCCGGTAGACCTGCATCGAGTCGCAGTTGACCACCTCGCCGCGCAGCGCGTGCGCCAGGGCGATGGACAGCGCGGACTTGCCCGCGGCGGTCGGGCCTACGACGGCGACCACCTCGGCGGCGACAGGCTCGGGGCTCACGTGGACAACCGTAACCGGATCGTGCTCTGTCAGCGGGGCCACACCAGATGCGGTACGGCCGCCGACCCCGTAAGGTCACCTTGTCCTGGGCGCGCGACGCGTGCCCGGCGGGACCTGTGACAATGCTCTGGGAGCGTCGGCGTACTCTCCCACCGGACCACAGGTTTGACTGCGCTATGGCGGCGACCTCGGCATGGACGTGGCGGGGTTCGTTCGGGAAGAACGAGGATGGACATCATGAGCGACTGGGCATCGTATGGCCGGGTGGACGCGGACGGCACGGTCTGGGTGAAGTCGGCCGCGGGCGAGCGCGCCGTCGGATCATGGCAGGCCGGCACTCCCGAGGAGGGTTTGGCGCACTTCGTCCGACGGTACGAGGATCTCGTCACCGAGGTCGACCTGATCGAGACGCGCCTCAACTCCGGGGCGGCCGACGCCGCCCAGAGCCTGACCACCGTCAAGCGCCTGCGCGCGAGCCTGGACGAGGCACACGTGGTCGGCGACATCGACGGCCTGGCCGCCCGCCTGGAGCGGCTGTCGGGCCTGGCCGACGAGAAGGCGGGTGCCGCCAAGGCCGCCCGTGACGCCGCGCGCGCCGAGGCGGTGGCCCGCAAGACCACCCTGGTCGAAGAGGCCGAGAAGCTGGCCGCCGAGTCGACCAGCTGGAAGGCGACCGGCGACCGGTTCAAGGAGATCCTCGACGAGTGGAAGACCATCCGCGGGGTCGACAAGAAGACCGACGGCGACCTGTGGAAGCGCTTCTCCGTCGCCCGTGACAGCTTCACCCGTCGTCGCGGCGGTCACTTCGCCACGCTGGACGCGGCCCGCAAGCAGGCCCAGACCGTCAAGGACGATCTGGTGGCCGAGGCCGAGTCGCTGGCCGAGTCGACCGACTGGGCGGCCACCGCGGCCCGGCTCAAGGAGCTGATGGCGGACTGGAAGACCGCGCCGCGCGCCTCCAAGGAGGCCGAGCAGAAGCTGTGGGACCGTTTCCGGGCCGCGCAGGACGCCTTCTTCTCCCGCCGCAGCGAGGTCTTCTCCGCCCGTGACAACGAGCAGAAGGCCGCGCTGACCCGCCGCCAGGAGCTGCTGTCGCAGGCCGAGGCGATCGACGTCGACGCCGACCCGAAGATCGCGCAGAACACGCTGCGCGACATCCTGGGCCAGTGGCACGACACCGGCCGGGTGCCGCGCGAGTCGGTCGCCGGGCTGGACCGGCGCCTGCGCGCGGTCGAGGACAAGGTGCGCGAGGCCATGGACGCGGCGTGGCGGCGGACCGAGCCGTCGGCCAACCCGCTGCTGGCGCAGATGCGCGAGCAGGTGGCCGAGGCCGAGGCGCGGCTGGAGCGGGCCCAGGCGGCCGGCGACACCAAGCGCATCAAGGAGGCCGAGCAGGCGCTCGCGGGCAAGCGAAACTTTCTTGCGCTGGCCGAGAAGGCCAGCTGAGTTTCAGCAGATCAACCAAGAGGGGCGGGCGCTGCGGCGCCCGCCCCTCTTGCTGTGTCCGGCATGGACGGTGCACGATGTATCCGGAGCCAGGGCAGGCACGCATTTCCCGATCAAGCAGAAGTCCGTTATGGATGGAGCACACCCGAAATGCGTTGGAAGTCCCGTCCGGCTGCCCTCGTGGCCGCCGTCTCGGCCGCGCTCGCCGCAGCGGCCACCGCCCTCGTGGCGGTCACCCTCACCGCAGGCCCGGCCAGTGCCGACACCGGCACCGGTTACCTGCACACCAACGGTCGCAACATCGTCGACAGCGCCGGCAAGGTCGTCCGCCTGACCGGTATCAACTGGTTCGGCATGGAGACCGACAACAAGACCTTCCACGGGCTGTGGGCCAACGCCCCGGCCACCTGGAAGGGGCAGCTCGACCGGATGGCGTCGCTGGGCTTCAACACCCTGCGCGTGCCGTACTCCGGTGACGCGCTGAAGGCCGGCGCCGCCGCCACCGGCATCAACGATTTCACCAACCCGGACCTGGTGGGGCTGTCGCCCCTGCAGATCCTGGACAAGGTGATCGCGTACGCCGGGACCAAGGGGATGCGCGTCATCCTCGACCGGCACCGGCCGACCGCGGCCGGGCAGACCCCACTGTGGTACACCGCGTCGGTCTCCGAGGCCAGCATGATCGCCGACTGGCAGTCGCTGGCCGCGCGGTACGCCGGCAACCCGACGGTGATCGGGGCCGACCTGTTCAACGAGCCGCACGCCGAGGGCACCGACCCGGCCGCGACCGGCGCCTGCTGGGGCTGCGACGTGCAGGCCCGCGACTGGCGCCTGGCGGCCGAGCGCATCGGCAACGCGATCCTCCAGACGAACGCGAACTGGCTGATCTTCGTCGAGGGCGTGAGCTGCCTGTCCGGCGGCGTGGCCAACGTCTGGGACAACATCCCGGACGACCCGATGGCCTGCGACTGGTGGGGCGGCAACCTGTCCGCCGCGATCGACAAGCCGGTCCGGCTCAACGTCGCCAACCGCCTGGTCTACTCGCCGCACGAGTACGGCATCTCGGTCTACGACCGGCAGTCCTGGTTCAACGACCCGAACTTCCCGAACAACCTGCCGGCCGTCTGGGACGCCTTCTGGGGCAAGATCGCCAAGCAGAACGTGGCCCCGATCATGATCGGCGAGTTCGGCAGCACGCTGGCCAACCCGCTCGACGTGCAGTGGCTGACCAAGCTGATGGGCTACATCGGCGACAACGGGCTGTCGTTCACGTACTGGTCGTGGAACCCCAACTCGGGTGACACCGGGGGTATCGCACTCGACGACTGGTACTCGATCAACACCCAGAAGTACAACATCCTCCAGCCGTACCTGAACCCGCCGTCGGGCAACCCGTCGCCGCAGCCGTCGTCGGCCAGCCCGTCGCCGTCCCGGTCGGCGTCGCCGTCGCCCTCGCCGTCGCGGTCGGCATCCCCGTCGCCCTCGCCGTCGCGGTCGGCGTCGCCGTCGCCCAGCGGCAGCGGCGGCTGCACCAAGGTCGTGACCATCACGAACGCGTGGGACGGCGGCTACCAGGCCGAGGTGAAGGTGACCAACACCAGCACCAGCGCGGTCAACCCGTGGGCGGTCACCTGGACGGTGCCCAGCGGAGTGAGCCTCACCAACGGCTGGAACGCCACGGTGACCCAGAGCGGCACCACCATCACGGCCGCCGCGCCGAGCTGGAGCCTGTCGCTGGCGCCGGGTGCCAGCGTGGCCATCGGGTACACGGCCACCGGCCCGTCGTCCCCGGCGCCGTCGAACGTCAAGCTCAACGGCGTCACCTGCGCGTGACCCGACTCACCGCCCCGGACCGCGACCGCGTCCGGGGCGGTGGGTAACCCTCTCCTGGCGCAGCGCATCGATCCACCGGTGACCACCGGGCCGCGCCAGGCTCGTCGGCCCGGACCATGCCTCAGTCCGGGCCGACGAGTACTTTCCGGCCCCCTCCGAGCGTGAGTCCGGGCCGACGAGTACTTTCCGGCCCCCGCCGAGCGTGCAGTTCCGGGGAAAGTGCTGGAATCCGAGCCAAGATTCGTGCAGTTTCCCCGAGACTGCACGCGACGCCCGCGCTACCCGAGCGCGGTGAGGGTGGTGAGGGTTTCGGGGGTCAGGCGCAGGGCGCCGGCGGCGATGTTCGCCGCCAGGTGGGCGGGGTCGCCCGTGCCGGGGATGGCGAGCACGTGCGGGCCCTGGTGCAGGGTCCAGGCCAGGCGGAGCTGGTGCGGGGTCGCGTCGTGGGCGCGGGCGAGTTCGGCCAGGGCACCGTCGTGGTCGGCCGCGGCGCCCGACTCGCGGCCGGTGCCCGCGACGGCGAAGAAGGGGGTGTACGCCACCCCGCGCCGCCCGCACTCGGCCACCAGCTCGTCGTCGGCGCGGTTCAGATCCAGCGCGTACGCGTTCTGCACGCACGCGACGGGTGCGATCGCCTGAGCCTCGTCGAGATGGTCCAGCCGGACGTTCGACAGGCCGAGCTGCCGGATCAGCCCCTCCTCGCGCATGCGGGCCAGCGCCCCGAACCGCTCGGCGACCGAGTCGCGCCCCGGCCGTTTCACGATCCGGAGGTTCACCAGATCCAGGCAGTCGCGCCCGAGCCGCCGCAGGTTCTCCTCCACCTGCGCCCGCAGCTGCGCGTACGTCACCGCCTCGGCCCACTCGCCGTGCTCGTCGAGGCCCGGCCCGACCTTCGTGGCGACGACGAGCTCGTCGTAGCGCGACGACAGCGCCTCGCGGATCAGTTCGGTCGCGTAGCGCACGGGGCCCGGCTCACCGGTGATGATGCCGCCGGGCGAGAAGTAGAACGCCGCCGTGTCGACGTGGTTGACGCCCAGCTCGACGGCGCGCCGCAGCACGGCGATCGCGCGCTCGCGGTCGGGCCGGGCGGTCAGGCGCATCGACCCGAAGCCCATGCGGTGGACGGTGCGGTCGCCGAGGAGCCAGCTGCCCGCGGCGGCCGCGGTGATCTCGTTCGTGGGGACCGGATGCACAGGCGTCGGGTTCGTAGGCATCGGGCGACCGTAATCGCAGGCCGGAGCGCCGCACAGCCGGTCGGCCGCCCGATACCGCAAAACCGTGTGCTCTGTTAACTTTTATGGCAGAGGGGCCAAGCCGGACAGTCGCAGCATCAGGTCCTTGACCTCCGTGGCGGCGAAGCCGTCCCGGGCCGCCGAGCCGTCCGAGCAGATCAGCAGCGGTCCGTCAGCCGGGTCGTCGGGCAGCCGCCCGTGTGTGCCGCGCACCGCCGCCGCCCCGGCGTCCAGGCCCACCACCTGCATCAGGTACCGCATGCCCAGCTTCTTGCGCAGCAGGGCCACCCCGGCCCGCCGCTTGGCCGCGCCCGGCCCGGCCGGGTCGAACAGCAGCTCGGCGGGGTCGTAGCCGGGCTTGCGGTGGATCTCCACGAGCCGGGCGAAGTCGGGGGCGCGGGCGTCGTCGAGCCAGTAGTAGTACGTGAACCAGGCGTCGGGCTCGGCGACCAGGACGAGTTCCCCGGCGCGCGGATGGTCCAGGCCGTGCGCCGCCTTGCCCGGCCCGTCGAGCACCTGCCCGACGCCGGGCACCGCCGCGCAGACCTTGCCGACCAGCGGCAGGTCGGCGGGGTCGCGGACGTACATGTGGGCGAGCTGGTGGTCGGCGACGGCGAAGGCCCGGGAGGTCCACGGGTCGAGGTACTCCATGCCCGCCTGGGTGTGCACCCGCAGCAGGCCCTCGGCGCGCAGCACGCGGTTGACGTCGACGGGCCGGGCGGCGGGGGTGATGCCGTACTCGGACAGGGCCAGCACGGTGGCGCCCCGCCGCGCCGCGGCGTCCAGCAGCGGGCCGACGACGGTGTCCAGCTCGGCGGCGGCCGCGGCGGCGCGCGGGTCGTCGGGGCCGAAGCGCTGGAGGTCGTAGTCCAGGTGCGGCAGGTAGACCAGGGTCAGGTCGGGGGTGTACGCCGACATGATCCGCCGGGCCGCCCCGGCGATCCACCGCGACGAGGCGATCCCCGCCCCCGGCCCCCAGAACTGGAACAGCGGGAACGTGCCCAGCTCGGCGGTGAGCTCGCGGTGCAGCGAGGGCGGGTCGGTGTAGCAGTCGGGCTCCTTGCGGCCGTCGGCGCGGTAGACCGGCCTCGGCGTGACGGTCCAGTCGACGTCGGCGCCCATGGCGTACCACCAGCACACGTTGGCGACCGTGTAGCCGGGGTGGACCAGGCGCGCGGCGTCCCACACCTTCTGCCCGCCGACCAGCGCGTGGTGCTGCCGCCACAGCAGCACCTCGCCGAGGTCGCGGAAGTACCAGCCGTTGCCGACGATGCCGTGCACCGACGGCGGGGCCCCGGTGAGCAGCGTCGCCTGCACCGAGCAGGTGACCGCGGGCAGCACCGGGTCCAGCCGGGCGGCGAACCCGGTCCGGGCCAGCGCGCTCAGCCGGGGCATGTGCGGCAGCAGGCGCGGGGTCAGCCCCACGGTGTTCAGCACCACCAGCGGCGTCACCGGGCCCACGGCGCGCCTCCGGCGATGAAGCGGGCCGGGGCGGGCTCGCCCGGGACGGTGTCGGTCAGGCCCAGCCCGCGCAGCTCGTCGCGGGCGAACGCCAGCTCGGCGGCGATGCCCGCGGCCAGCTGCTCCGGGGTGTCCGGGCGCTGGCCGGGCGGCAGCACGCTCCAGGTGTACGTCTCGACGTCCACGTGGTCGCAGGACATGGTCGGGCCGCCGTACAGCTCGCGCAGCGCGGTGCGCAGCACGGGCAGGGTCGAGGCCAGCGGCGGCGCGGGTTCGGTGTGCAGCGGCACGTGGAAGTGCACCCGCCAGCCCTTCCCGTCCGGCGGGGCCGGGTGGCCGCGCCCGGCCCGGGGCAGGCCCCGGTCGGTGCCCGCGCCCACGGCGGCCGGGGCGCGCAGCAGGTGGTCGAGGGCCTCGGGCAGGTCGTCGGCGGCCTCGCCGCGGGCACCCCGGGTCTGGTGCAGGAACTTCGGCTCGGCGTACCCCCGCAGCACCGACGCGGCCGCGACCGGGTCCTCGGCCGCGAGCGCCGCCGAGACCTGCACCTTGACCACCGGCAGCCCGGCGCGGGCCAGCCGGGCCAGCGCCGCGGCGGGCTCCTCCCAGGCGCAGGCCAGGTGGGCCAGGTCGAGGCAGACGCCGAGCCAGTCGCCGTCCATGCCCGACCACAGCCGGGCCGCCTGGTAGGTGTTCTCGACCACGCAGCCGGGCTCGGGCTCGAACCCGACCTGCACGGTGCGGCCGGTACGCCCGGCGATCTCGGCCAGCCCGTCGGCCAGCTCCGCCAGCGCCCGGTCCACCGCCCCGGCCCGCTCCGGGTTCCACGGCTCGCGCCAGGCCACCGGCAGGGTGGAGATCGAGCCGCGCGCCGCGTCGTCGGGCAGCAGGTCGGCCAGCACCCGGGCCAGGTCCAGGGTGTAACTGAGCCGCTCCCGGGTGGTCCAGTCCGGGTGGTAGACGTCGTGCTTGACCACGTCGGCGTGGAACGCCTGGTACGGGAACCCGTTGAGCGTCACCACCTCCAGCCCGCGCGCGTCCAGTTCGGCGCGCAGCCGGCGGCGCAGCACCGGCTCGTGGGCCAGCGCGGCGGCGACCGGCGCGGCCAGCCACAGCCCCAGCCCGAGCACGTCGGCGTCCAGCTTCTTGCGCACCGCCAGCCCGTACGTGTCCAGCTGCGCCACGATGCCGTCGAGGTCCTCGGCCGGGTGCACGTTGGTGCAGTAGCTCAGGTGCACCGTCTGCCCGTCGCGATGGGCCAGCCGCATCAGGCACCCCCGCGCATGATCGAGTTGCCCGCGTACGTCGCCTGCCCGGCGACGGTGTCGAGGTCCAGCCGCCCGGACCGGCCGTAGAACTCGACCGGGTTGCGCCACAGCACCCGGTCCACGTCGTCCTCGCCGAACCCGGCCGCGCGCATCGCCTCGCCGGTCCGCGCGGTGAGCAGCGGATCGGAGCGGCCCCAGTCGGCGGCGGAGTTGACCAGCATCCGCTCGGTGCCGTACTCGCGCAGGATCGCGACCATCCGCTCCGGCGACATCTTCGTGTCCGGGTAGATCGAGAAGCCCAGCCAGCAGCCGGTGTCGCGGACCAGCCCCACGGTCACCTCGTTCAGGTGGTCGACGGCCACCGCGCCCGGGTCGAGGCCGGACTCGGCGACCACGGCCAGGCTGCGCCGGGTGCCGGTGACCTTGTCCCGGTGCGGGGTGTGCACCAGCGCGGGCAGGCCGTGCTCCAGGGCCAGCGCGAGCTGGGCGGCGAACGCCTCGTCCTCGGCGGGGGTCATCGCGTCGTACCCGATCTCGCCGACCGCGACCACGCCGTCCTTGTCCAGGTAGCGCGGCACCAGGTCCAGCACCTCGCGGCAGCGCGGGTCGTTGGCCTCCTTCGGGTTCAGCGCGATCGTGGCGTAGTGCCGGATGCCGAACTGCCCGGCCCGGAACGGCTCCCAGCCGATCAGGCCGTCGAAGTAGTCGGTGAACGAGCCCGCGCTGGTACGCGGCTGGCCCAGCCAGAACGCGGGCTCCACCACGGCCCGCACCCCGGCCGCGGCCATCCGCTCGTAGTCGTCGGTGGTGCGGGAGGTCATGTGCACGTGCGGGTCGAAGATGCGCATCAGTTCCCCTTCTCCAGACGTTCCAGCAGCCGCGCCGCGTCGGCGGGCAGGCTCCGCCCGGCCGCCTGCCGCTCGGCCGACAGGCTGGCCAGCATCGCGGCCAGCTCCCGGTCGGCGCGGCGGTCCAGGCCGTCCACGGCGGACAGGGCGATGCCCATGAACACGCACTTGAGCACCGCCTGCCGCCACGCGGCGGCGTCCAGGTGCCGGGCGTACGGCCCCAGCGCCGCCGCCACCAGCCGCGTGTCGTTGGTGCGGATCGCGTCGTGCAGCAGGTCCACCGCGTCGGCGCCGACGGGCAGCAGCGGCAGCGCCCGCAGCACCGCCCGGCGCTCGGCGGCGTCGCCGTGCCGATACAGCTCCCGCGCCTGGCGGGCGACCTCCTCGGCGGGCAGCGCCGACAGCAGCAGCGCTCGGGCCGCCTCGTCGGCGGTCCAGCCGGGCGCGGCGGCCAGCGGCCCGCGCCCGCAACGGCGCCCGGCGGCGGCGAAGAAGCCCTCGATCCGCTCCGGTTCGGCGGCGGCCCGCGTGAGCGCCCCGCGCAGCCAGGACGCGCCCTCCGCCGGTACGCCGGGCGGGGGGTGCAGCAGTGCGGCCCGCAGCTCGTCCAGGCCGGGCGGGCGGGCCTCGCGGGCCGGGCGGCGCTGGCCGGGCGGGCCGACCGGCTGCCCGGAGGCGGCCCGCAGGAACGCCAGCGAGCGCGCGGCGACCTCGGGCGCGGCGTGCGAGTGCCGGGGCAGCTCGACGGCGACCAGCCCCCGGTAGCCCGTCTCGGCCAGCGCGCGCAGCACCGGCGGGAAGTCGATCTCGCCCTGCCCGAACTCCAGGTGCTCGTGCACCCCGCGCCGCATGTCCTCGATCTGTACGTTCACCAGGTGCGGCCCGGCCTGCCGGACGCACTCGGCCACGTCGTCCGGCTCGTCGACCCGGCAGTGGCCGACGTCGAGGGTCAGCCCGAACCCGGCCGGGGCGCCCAGCGCCCGGTGCAGCGCCCGCCAGCCCGCCAGGTCGCCGACGAGCATGCCCGGCTCGGGCTCGAAGCCCACGGGCACCCCGGCCGCCTGGGCGGCCTTGACGACCTGCTCGCAGCCGTCGAGCAGCCGGTCCCAGCCCTGGCGCCGCGACACGTGGCCGGGCAGCACCCCCGACCAGCACGACACGGCTTCGGCGCCCAGGTCGGCGGCGATGGCCACGGCCCGGCGCAGGAAGTCCAGCCGCACCTCGCGGTCGTCGTCCAGCAGCGTCGGCGCGTGCTTGCGGCGCGGGTCGAGCAGGTAGCGGGCCCCGGTCTCGACCACCACCGACAGGCCGAGCGAGCCCAGCCGGGCGGCGGTCCCCGCGACCCGGCGGGCCAGGCCCGGGGCGTACGGGTCGAGGTGGTGGTGGTCCAGGGTCAGCGCCACTCCGCAGTAGCCGAGCCCGGCGATCACGTCGAGGGCGTCGGCGAGGCGGTGGCCGGCGAAGCCGTTGGTGCCGTACCCCCAGCGGATACTGCCGGAACGCAGGGTCATGTGGGGGAGATCCTCCGGGCCAGGCGCCGGGCCAGCGGCGCGGCGGCGGTCAGCACCAGCGCGACGAGACTCGCGCCGTGCCGGGCGGTGAGCGCGGCCTGCAACGTGGGCAGGCCGGTGATGCCCGAGCCGACGGCGGCGCGCACCTGCGGCGCGTCCGGTCGCCGGGCGGCCCGCACCTGCGGGCGGCCGTAGTGGTTGAGGTACAGCCCGGCCAGCGCGACGGGCAGCAGCGCCCGCCAGCCCTTCGCCTGGTTCGCGCCGGCTGCGGTGGCGGCGACGGCCAGCGTCCCGGCCAGCGTCGCCACCGGCAGCCGGCGGTCGGCGCCCGCCATCTCCCGCCGCGACAGCGCGGTCACCGTGTAGGTGTGCGCGGCGACCGTCGCGGCCGCGGGCAGGGCCCGGCGGACCGAGCCGCCGCAGGCACCGAGGAGCACGTCCAGGCCCCGGCAGGCGGCCATCGCGGCCGGCCCCGCGGGACTGTTCTTGGCGACCAGGTCGTACACCCAGACCGCCCCGGCCAGCGGCGCCGCCACCGCCACGGCCCGCCTGCCGCCCGCCCACGCGGCCAGGCCCAGCCCGGCCGCGGTCAGCCCGGCGGCCAGGCCCAGCGCGGTGTTCGGGCTGACCCGGCCGCTCGGGATGGGCCGCTGCGGCCGCTCGACCGCGTCGACCTCCCGGTCGGCCCAGTCGTTGGCGGCCATCCCGGCCAGGTACAGGCACACCGACGCCGCCGCCAGCCCCGGCGTACGCCGCCCGAGCGTGCCCGAGGTGGCCGCCCCGACCAGCACGTCACCCGGCACCGACAGGGCGGCGGGCGCCCGGACCAGCTCGGCCAGGTCGCCCAGCGTCGCCCGCCCCGAGCGCGGCGCACCGGACCGGACCGGCCGCCGCGACCCGAGGTCCGACCAGCTCACGCCAGCCCCGCGACGAACGCGCGCAGGGCCTCGAACTGGCCGCTGAGGTCGTGGCCGACCTCGCCGATCGGGTCCTTGAAGAAGAAGGCGAGCTCCGGCAGCGGCCCGCTGCGCCTGGCCGCGTGCGCGGCGGCGGTGAGCCGGGCCAGGTCCAGCACCAGCGGTGCGGCCAGCGCCGAGTCGCAGCCGTGCCAGGTGAACTCCAGCCGCATCGGCGTGCCGAGGAAGCCCTGGAAGGTGACCAGGTCCCAGGCTGCCTTGAAGTCGCCGAGGTCGGCGACGTACTCGATCCGGGTGTGGCCCTCGGGCTGGTAGCCGAGCGTCTCGGCCAGCACCCGCTGCTTGCTGGCGGCCTTGGCCGCGTTGGCGTCGGGCCGGGCCAGGTTGGCCCCGTCCCCGCCGCCGAGCAGGTTGGTGCCCGACCAGGACCGCACGTGCAGGTTGCGCTGGGCGAACATCGGCGCGAGCACCGACTTGACCAGGGTCTCCCCCGTCTTGCCGTCGTGCCCGCCGTAGGGGACCCCGGCCCGCAGCGCCAGCTCGTGCAGCGCGGGCAGCCGCGCCCCGGTCGACGGCGTGAAGTCCACGTACGAGCACCCGGCGGCGAACGCCGCGTACGCGTACAGCGAGCTCGGCGGCAGCACCTCGCCGTCGCCGTCCAGCGCCGCGACCAGCGCGTCGGCGTCCGCGTGGGCGGGATGCGGAGTCGCGGCGGGCTCGGTGGCCGACACGTTGACCACGACCACCCGGTCCAGGCCGTGCCGGTGCCGGAAGTCGGTGAGGTCGGCGGCCGCGCGGGCGGCGACGACGGCCTGGGTGTCCCCGCGCGGCGCCGGGCGCAGCTCGGACTCGATCGCGGCCAGGTCGGGCTGGAGCGCTCCGACCAGGCGGGCGGGCAGCACCCCGGCCGCGGCCAGTTCGTCAGCCCGCTTGAGCAGCGGCGTCGACACCTGGTCGTGGCCGCCGAAGACGAGGTCGGACAGGGCGGGCAGCGCGGGGCTGCACAGCTGCGGCAGCTCGGTGACGCACCCGGTCGGCCCGGCGAGACCCGCTCGCAGCCCGGCCGCCCCGACGATGCTGGTGACGGCCACCGACCCCCGCCCGCCGACCAGCCATACACCTGTACGCATTGCGGTCTCCCGGGGAGATTGAGGAGAAACCACGCCAGATTACGTGATTTCGCCACAATACCCGGTAAGGCGCGCTATGCCCGTTTACCGAACATCCCCGCAGCTCACCGCCGCGTGTCCCCTCTCGGAGCGGGTCAGCAGGTGGAGCAGGCGGTGTCGGAGGACGGGGTCGGCTGGGTGGGGGGCTTGCCGATGGTGGGCAGGCCGAGCAGCACGCCGGGGGTACGGACCGCGCGGCCCGCCTCGTACGCATCGCCGGCCCGGGTCCGGCGGTGCGACACCAGCGGGCCGTCCGCGTTGAGGTGGTGCGGCGCCGCGTAGCTGACCTCGGTGTGCACCACGTCGCCTGGCCGCACGGCGGCGGCCTGCTCGGGCGTGACCGCGAAGTGCACCAGGCGGCCGTCGCGCGCGCGTCCGGACATACGCCCGGTGGCCTCGTCCTTGCGGCCCTCGCCGACGGCGACAAGGACCTCCAGCTCGCGCCCGACCTGCCTCTTGTTCTCCGACCAGGTGATCTCCTCCAGCGTGGCGACGAGGCGCTCGTAGCGCTCCTGCACCACCTGCTTGGGCACCTGGCCCTCCATCGTCGCCGCGGGCGTGCCGGGGCGCTTGGAGTACTGGAACGTGAACGCCGACGAGAAGCGCGACTCGCGCACCACCCGCAGCGTCTCCTCGAAGTCGGCGTCGGTCTCGCCGGGGAAGCCCACGATGATGTCGGTGGTGATCGCCGCGTCCGGCATGGCCGCGCGCACGTTCTCGATGATCGACAGGTACCGGTCGGACCGGTAGGACCGCTTCATCGCCCGCAGGACGGCGTCGGACCCCGACTGGAGCGGCATGTGCAGCTGGTGGCACACGTTCGGGGTCTGCGCCATCGCCTCGATCACGTCGTCGGTGAACGCGGCGGGGTGCGGGCTGGTGAAGCGGACCCGCTCCAGCCCTCTGTCCTGGAGCGTCCCGCAGGCGCGCAGCAGCTTGCCGAAGGCGAGCCGGTCCCCGAACTCGACCCCGTACGTGTTGACGTTCTGGCCGAGCAGGGTCACCTCCAGCACGCCCGCCGCGACCAGCGCCTCGACCTCGGCCAGGATCTCGCCGGGACGGCGGTCCTTCTCCTTGCCGCGCAGGCTGGGCACGATGCAGAAGGTGCAGGTGTTGTTGCACCCGACGGAGATCGACACCCAGCCCGAGTACGTCGACTCGCGCCGGGTCGGCAGCGTGGAGGGGAAGACCTCCAGCGACTCCAGCAGCTCCACCTGGGCGGACTCGTTGTGGCGGGCCCGCTCCAGCAGCACCGGCAGCGAGCCGATGTTGTGGGTGCCGAACACCACGTCGACCCAGGGCGCCTTCTTGACGATCTCGCCCTGGTCCTTCTGCGCCAGGCAGCCGCCGACGGCGATCTGCATGCCGGGGTTCTTGTCCTTGACCGGGCGCAGGTGGCCGAGGTTGCCGTAGAGGCGGTTGTCGGCGTTCTCGCGCACGGCGCAGGTGTTGAAGACGACCACGTCCGGCACCCGGCCGGGCTCGGCCGCCGGGTCGAGCCGCACGTAGCCGGCGCCGTCGAGCAGCCCCGAGATGCGCTCGGAGTCGTGCACGTTCATCTGGCAGCCGTAGGTGCGCACCTCGTAGGTGCGGACCGGCTGGGCCTCGCCGGCTGCGGCGGTGCCGGCGGCGGCGGTCTGGGTGTCAGGCAGCGTAGTCATCTCAACGGAAAAGGGTATCCGGTCAGGCATGCGACGGTGGAATCGAGGGAAGTTACCCGGATGTGACCCGAGTGGGCCTCCACTTTCACTTCCGTCCCTCTAGTCTCACTAGTCAGACGATGTACCGACACCGAAAGGACGGTGGCATGTCCGACGAACCGCTGATCGTGCTGGACTCCGTGAACAAGTGGTTCGGAGAACTGCACGTGCTGCGCGACGTGAGCCTCACGGTCGAGCGGGGCGAGGTCGTCGTGGTGATCGGCCCCTCGGGTTCGGGCAAGTCCACCCTGTGCCGCACCATCAACCGGCTGGAGACGATCAACTCCGGCAGCATCCGCTTCGACGGCCGCGACCTGCCCGCCGAGGGCCGCGCACTGGCGCGCCTGCGCAGCGAGGTCGGCATGGTGTTCCAGTCGTTCAACCTGTTCGCGCACATGAGCGTGCTCGACAACGTGATGCTGGGGCCGGTGAAGGTCCGCAGCGAGTCGCGCACCGCCGCCCGCGACCGCGCGCTGCAACTGCTCGACCGGGTCGGCATCGCCGACCAGGCGGGCAAGCTGCCGGTGCAGCTGTCCGGCGGCCAGCAGCAGCGCGCCGCGATCGCGCGCGCCCTGGCCATGCAGCCCAAGGCGATGCTGTTCGACGAGCCCACCAGCGCACTGGACCCGGAGATGGTCGGCGAGGTGCTCGACGTGATGACCGCGCTGGCTCGCGACGGCATGACGATGATCGTCGTCACCCACGAGATGGGCTTCGCCCGCCACGCCGCCCACCGGGTGGCGTTCATGGCCGACGGCCAGCTCGTCGAGCAGGCGCCGCCCGCGGAGTTCTTCGCCAATCCCCGCAGCGAACGGGCCCGGGATTTCCTGTCGAAGGTGCTCCAGCACTGACCGCGGCGCTCTACGGGTCTGGACAGACTCCGTCGCCGGACCGGCGACGGCAGGAAACGCCCGGCGTCGCTCACCGTGGCGAGGGGCGTTGGACGAGGAGGGACGATTCAATGCGTTTCACGCGTATGGCGGCGATCGCCGCAGTCGCGGTGCTCGCATTCGGCACCGCCGCCTGCGGCAAGGACGAACCGGCCACTCCGGCCGGCGGCACGCCGCTGACGTCGAAGGCGGCCGCCGGCCAGCTGAAGTTCGGCGTGAAGGCCGACCAGCCGGGCCTCGGCCTTCAGGTCGGCACGAACTACGAGGGCTTCGACATCGAGATCGCGAAGATCATCGCCAAGGGCCTCGGCGGCGACCCGGCCAAGAACCAGTACGTCACCACCGTGTCCGCCAACCGCGAGCCGTTCCTGCAGCAGGGCACGGTCGACGTCGTCGTGGCGACGTACACCATCAACGACGACCGCAAGAAGAAGGTCAACTTCGCCGGGCCGTACTACACCGCCGGCCAGGACCTGCTGGTGAAGGCCGACTCGACCATCACCGGGCCGGACCAGCTCGACGGCAAGAAGGTCTGCTCCGTGACCGGGTCGACCCCGGCCAAGCGCATCGCGGAGAAGTACCCGAAGGCGCAGCTCCAGCTGTTCGACAACTACTCCAAGTGCGTGCAGGCGCTGTCCGACGGCACCGTCGACGCGGTGACCACCGACGACATCATCCTGGCCGGCTACGCCGCGCAGGACGCCTTCGCGGGCAAGCTCAAGGTGCTCGGCAAGCCGTTCTCGTCGGAGCCGTACGGCATCGGCGTGAAGCTGGAGGACAAGGCGGGCTGCACCAAGATCAATGAGATCCTGAAGGCCGCCGTGGCCGACGGCTCGTACGCGGCCGCGTGGAACGCCACGCTCGGCAAGAGCGGCACGCCCGCGCCGACGCTGGACACCAGCAAGCTGACCAACTGCCCCGCGTGACCATCCCCGGTGAGGCGGGAAGTCCGGCTGCCCGCCTCACCGGACCCGAAGACCGGGCAATTCGAGGGAACTGATGGACGTCTTCTCCGATCCGCTGAACCGGCAGGCCTTCCTGGACGGCTTCGCGATGATCCTGAAGCTGACCGCGGCGTCGGCCCTGCTGTCGCTGCTGCTGGGACTGCTGCTGGCCGCCTGCCGGGTCTCCCCCGTGCCGGTGCTGCGCGCGCTGGGCGCGGGATGGGTGCACCTGTTCCGCAACACCCCGCTGACGCTGATCATCACGTTCTGCTTCTTCGGGCTGTACAGCGCGATGGGAGTGAAGTTCTCCGACGACATCGACATCAACAACTACTGGCTGGCGGTGGTCGGGCTCTCGGCGTACACGGCGGCGTTCGTGTGTGAGGCGATCCGGTCGGGCATCAACACCGTGCCGATCGGGCAGGCCGAGGCGGCCCGCGCGCTCGGGCTCACCTTCGCGCAGAACCTGCGGCTGATCATCCTGCCGCAGGCGGTGCGCTCGGTGGTGGCGCCGCTGGGCAGCATCCTCATCGCGCTGACCAAGAACGCCACCATCGCCGGGGTCATCGGCGTCGCCGAGGCGTCGTCGCAGATGAAACAGCTGATCAACGACAACGGCGACGCCGCCGTGGAGATCTTCGCGGTCTTCGCGCTCGCCTTCGTGGTCCTGCTGGTCCCCGTCGGGTACGGCTTCAGTGCCCTGGCCAACCGCCTGGTGGTGCGCCGGTGACCCGCCGCGCCGAAGACCTGGAGATCCGATGAACGCGAGCGTCCTCTACGACCACCCCGGCCCGCGCGCCCGGCTGCGCAACCGGGTGCTCAGCGTCGTCGTCGCCGCCCTGCTCCTGGCCGGCGCCTACTGGATCTACCGGGCCCTCGACGCCAAGGGCCAGTGGGACTGGAAGAAGTGGCAGCCGTTCTTCCAGGAGATGCCCACCCCCGGCGGCCCGCCGGTCAACGTGTGGGCCGACTACATCGTGCCCGGCCTGGTCGGCACGCTCAGCGCCGCCGCCACGGCGATGGTGCTGGCGCTGGCGTTCGGCCTGCTCTTCAGCGTGGCCCGGCTTTCCGAGCACGCCTGGGTGCGGGTGCCGGCGGGCATGGTGGTCGAGTTCTTCCGGGCCGTCCCGCTGCTGCTCATGATCTTCTTTTTGGTGTACGGCGGTTACTACGTCTTCGGCACCGCCGTGCCCGCCTTCTGGGCCGTCGTCATCGGGCTCACGCTCTACAACGGCTCGGTGCTGGCCGAGGCGTTCCGCGCGGGCATCCGCGCCGTGCCCGGCGGGCAGTCCGAGGCCGCGTACAGCCTCGGGCTGGTCAAGAGCCAGGTGATGCGGCTGATCCTGATCCCGCAGGCCGCCCGCAGCATGCTGCCCGTGATCGTCAGCCAGCTCGTGGTCGTGCTCAAGGACACCGCGCTGGGCTACATCGTGGCGTACTCGGAGCTGATGCTGGAAGGCAGCAAGATCTACGCCAACTACAACAACCCGGTGCCGGTGTTCCTCGTGCTGGCCGCCATCTACATCCTGATCAACGGCACGCTCACGCTGATCGCGCACCTGCTGGAGCGCCGGGCGAACCGCCGCGGCGTGGCCACGGCCGCCGTCCGCCCCGGCACCGCCGGCCCGGCCGCCACGGGCGGCGCCTGACCCACGACGGCGCCGCCCGACCTGGCCGGGCGGCGCCTGAGAGCTCGGACCTAGCGGGCGATCTCGGTGGTACGCGACTCGCGGACGACCGTGATCCGGATCTGACCCGGGTAGGTCAGCTCCTCCTCGATCTGCTTGGCCACGTCCCGCGCCAGCACGGCGGCACCGATCTCGTCGACCTCCTCCGGGCGCACCATCACCCGGATCTCGCGGCCGGCCTGCATCGCGAAGACCTTGTCGACGCCCGACTTGGCCCCGGCGATCTCCTCGATCCGCTCCAGCCGCTTGACGTACGCCTCCAGCGACTCGCGCCGCGCTCCCGGGCGGCCGCCCGAGCAGGCGTCCGACGCCTGGGTCAGCACGGCCTCGATCGTCTGCGGCGGCACCTCGTTGTGGTGCGCCTCGATCGCGTGCACGACCTCCTCGCTCTCCCCGAACCGGCGGGCCACGTCCGCGCCGATCAACGCGTGCGAGCCCTCCACCTCGTGGGTGAGCGCCTTGCCGATGTCGTGCAGGAACGCCGACCGCTTGATCAGTTCGGGGTCCAGCTTCAGCTCGGCGGCCATGATCCCGGCGATGTGCGCGGTCTCGACCAGATGCTTGAGCACGTTCTGCCCGTACGACGTCCGGTAGCGCAGCCGCCCCAGCAGCGTGACCAGCTCCGGGTGGATGTCGGTGATCCCGACCTCGACCAGCGCGTCCTCCGCCGCGCGCTGGCACATGCGCTCCACCTCGAAGCGGGCCACGTCGTAGACCTCTTCGATGCGGTGCGGGTGGATGCGCCCGTCGAGCACCAGCTTCTCCAGCGTGAGCCGCCCGACCTCGCGCCGCACCGGGTCGAAGCAGGACAGCAGCACCGCCTCCGGGGTGTCGTCGATGATCAGGTTGACGCCGGTGACGGTCTCGAAGGCGCGGATGTTGCGGCCCTCGCGGCCGATGATGCGGCCCTTCATCTCGTCGCTGGGCAGGTGCAGCACGCTGACCACGCTCTCGGCGGTCTGCTCGCTGGCCACCCGCTGGATCGCGTCGACCACGATGTGCCGGGCGCGCTGCTCACCGGTGGCGCGGGCGTCGGCCTCGATGTCGCGCACCAGCAGCGCGGCCTCCCGCTTGGCCTGGTTCTCGATCGTCTCGACCAGCTCGACCTTGGCCGCGTCGGCGGTCAGCCCGGCGACCCGCTCCAGCTCGCGGCGGCGCTGCTCCTGCCCCTGCGCCAGCTCCTGCTCCTTGGACTGCAACGCCAGGTCCCACTTGGCCAGCTCGGTCTCGGCGGCGGCGATGCGGCGGTCGCGCTCGGCCAGCCGGTCGGCCTCCTCCACGTTCTGCCGCTCCCGCTCGGCCAGCCGCTCGGCCTCGGCCGCGTGCATCCGCTCACGCTCGTCGAGGCGCTGCAACCGGCGCTCGGCCTCGGCCGACTGATCCTTGGCGGTCGAGGTCAGCATCGCGATCTCGCGCTCACCGGTCCGGCGGGCGGTGCTGCGGACCTGCTCGGCGTCCTCCTCGGCCTGGCGGTGCGCGCGCTGCAGCACGGTGTCGGCCTCGGCGTGGGCGCCGTCGAGCACCCGCTGCGCCTCGGCGCGGGCCGTCGCGACCTCGGCCTTGGCCGCGGCGTTCTCGGCCCGTACGGCGGTGGCCTCGGCGCGGGCCGACGCGACCGAACGGCGCTCGCCCTCCAGCGCGACCTGCGCGTCGGAGACGGAGTTCTGGAGCTCGACCAGGGTCTGGCGCTGCCGCTCGCGCTCGGCCACCGCCTCCGGGTCGTCCACGACCACGCTCAGCGGCAGGCCGGTCGGGGCGGTCGGCCCGGTCAGCCGGCGCATCAGGCGGGCACCGAGCACCAGCGTCGCGGCGACCAGCAGGGCGAGCACGACGATCGCCGCGAGCAGTGCTGCCTCGACGGCGCTCATGGCGCGTTCCCGTCGTGCTCGGTCATGGCCCGCCTCCTGATGCTCGGTACCGTCCGGCACGGTGGTGCCGGTTTGGAGGCACCCGACCAGGGGTGGGGGGTGACGGCACCGCACGGTGATCGCTGCGTACAGCGCGTTGTGACGAGACTACATTCCGCTGTGTTCAGCGGGTAGGCTCGTCCCATCGCGCCGCCTGCCTGCGACAATGCGCGGCGGAGCAGCGACTTCATGTGGTCGGCCGCGTTGGGGTGTCCCGCAGCCGAGTGTGTTCACCAGGCAAAACTGTTGTCGTACTGTTACGCGTTCTATGTTGTGTGGTTTAACACGAGCTGGTCGGTGATACCTCTTCATGCGAGGCTAGGTTGCCGGAGGTGGTCCGGTCAAGAACTCATGATCGGACACCAAGTCGCACGCAACGCCCATTGTGTCCGGTTGCCAAGCGATGTGAGCTGTCCGTAACAGTTCTTTATCCCGGCGTGTCGCGCGTGTCCGCGCTCCCGCCCCCCGACCTCCCCCACCCAGCCCACCCCAACTAACGCCCCGATTCCCGGAAAACGTTGTCACCCACCCCAAGACCCTCACGATCGCCACCCACAGCGCATGATCGGCGTCTCCGGTCAGAAACTAAGGCGTTAGCGCTGTTTCTGACCGCAAACGCCGATCATGAGCCGCGTTGAGCGGATCGCCACGCAGCCGACTGCTGCGGTTGCGGGAGGCTGCGGCTGCGGAAGGCGGAGGTCGCCGGGCCGGCCTGCGGCTGCCGGGCCGGCCTGTGGTGGCCGGGCCGGCCTGTGGTGGCCGGGCCGGCCTGCGGTGGCCGGGCCGGCCTGCGGTGGCCGGGCCGGCCTCATGATCGCCGGTTGCGGTCGGAAGCTAAGGCGTTAGCGCTGCTTCCGACCGCAGACGCCGATCATGAGCCGCGCTAAGCGGACCGCCACGCAACCGACTGCTGCGGCTGCGGGAAGCGGCGGCGGTCGACGGGCCGGACTGCGGCTGCCTCCCAGCCCCATGATCAGCGTCTGTGGTCAGTAGCTAAGGCGTTAGCGCTGCTTCCGACCGCAAACGCCGATCATGAGCCGCGCTAAGCGGACCGCCACGCAACCGACTGCTGCGGTTGCGGGAGGCTGCGGCTGCGGAAGGCGGCGGTTGCCGGGCCGGGCTGCGGATGCCGGGCTGCGGTGGCGGGACGCGGTGGCGGGACGCGGATGCCGGGCTGCGGATGCCGGGCTGCGGTGGCGGGACGCGGATGCGGCGGGTGCGGGCGGGGTCAGTCGAAGATGTCGGGGTCGATCTGTTCGGCGAGTTCGGCGTCGGCGGCGCTGCGGGCCGCGAGAGCCTCCTTGACCGCCCGGACGGCGATGCCGCCGGGGTACCCCTTGCGGGCGAGCATGCCCACGACCCGCCGGAACACCACGTCGGGCTCGCCGTGCACCGTACGCAGCTTGCGCTCGGCCAGCTCGTACGCGGTGCGGGCCTGGGTCTCGTCGTCGAGCTCCGACAGGGCCTCGGTGACCACTTCCTGGTCGACGCCGCGGCGGCGCAACTCCTGCCCCAGCGCTCGCGCGGCCAGGCCGCGACCGTGGTGGCGGCTGCTCACCCAGGCTCGGGCGAACGCCGCGTCGTCGATCATGCCGACTTCGTCGTAGCGGTCGAGCACCGCTGCGGCGACCTCGTCGTCGACGCCCCGGGTGCGCAGCGCCGTGGCCAGCTCGGCCCGGGTGCGGGGGCGGACGGCGAGCTGGCGCAGGCAGATCTCCCGCGCCAGCTCGTATGGATCACGCGGCGCCGGCTGCGGCCGGGCTGCCGCCGACGGGTCGTCCGGGTCCTGTTCCCCGGTCGCGGACTCCCCGGTGCGCGGCGTCCGGGGCGGGGCGGGTGGCTTCGCATCCCAGCCCCGGCCGGTGCGAGCGCCGCGCCGACGTCCTGCCATCGTGGCGTCTCAGCCGGTCAGGCGGATCAGAAGTCCACCGGGGGCAGCGCCGGGCCGCCCGCGGCGTCCGAGGCGCTGGACACGCCGACGCCGAGCTTCTCCAGGATCTTCTTCTCGATCTCGGCGGCGACGTCCGGGTTCTCCTTGAGGAACTCGCGCGCCTTCTCCTTGCCCTGGCCCAGCTGGTCGCCCTCGTACGTGTACCAGGCGCCCGCCTTGCGGATGATGTTCTGCTCGACGCCGACGTCGATCAGCGAACCCTCGCGCGAGATGCCCTTGCCGTACATGATGTCGAACTCGGCCTGTTTGAACGGCGAGGCGACCTTGTTCTTGACGACCTTGACGCGGGTGCG
Source organism: Catellatospora sp. TT07R-123 (assembly GCF_018327705.1). Classification (NCBI taxonomy): domain Bacteria; kingdom Bacillati; phylum Actinomycetota; class Actinomycetes; order Micromonosporales; family Micromonosporaceae; genus Catellatospora; species Catellatospora sp. TT07R-123. The sequence goes on from NZ_BNEM01000002.1 coordinate 3,408,448, forward strand.
GTTACCCACGACCTCGGTGCCGTCCTTCAGGCTCTCGATGCGGCGGATGTCCAGGCGGACCGAGGCGTAGAACTTCAGCGCCTTACCACCGGTGGTGGTCTCCGGGCTGCCGAACATGACGCCGATCTTCTCGCGCAGCTGGTTGATGAAGATCGCGGTGGTGTTGGAGTTGCTCAGGCCACCGGTCATCTTGCGCAGCGCCTGGCTCATGAGGCGCGCCTGCAGACCGACGTGGCTGTCGCCCATCTCACCCTCGATCTCGGCGCGCGGCACCAGCGCGGCCACCGAGTCGATCACGATCAGGTCCAGCGCGCCCGAGCGCACCAGCATGTCGGCGATCTCCAGCGCCTGCTCACCGGTGTCGGGCTGCGAGACCAGCAGCGCGTCGGTGTCGACGCCGAGCGCCTTGGCGTACTCCGGGTCGAGCGCGTGCTCGGCGTCGACGATCGCGGCGATGCCGCCGTTGCGCTGCACGTTGGCGATCGCGTGCAGGGCCAGCGAGGTCTTACCGCTGGACTCCGGGCCGTAGATCTCGACGATGCGGCCACGCGGCAGGCCGCCGATGCCCAGCGCCACGTCGAGGGCGATGGAGCCGGTCGGGATGACCATCATCTGCACCTGGGGACGCTCACCCAGGCGCATCACGGAGCCCTTGCCGAACTGCTTGTCGATCTGCGCCAGCGCCAGGTCCAACGCCTTGGTCTTGTCGGGATTCGTCGTCGCCATCTTCGTCGCCACCTCTGTCAGTGCACTGTCAGTCGACTTCGCAGCCTTTTTCGTCACGCGGTCACGCTAGGCGCTGGGTCCGACAAAGCGAATACGGGCACGCCGCGCCTGTGGACAAGCGCACGGGTGAGGACATTAGCCGAACACGTGTACGAGCGCCATCCTGCCACGCCGTAGGCGTGCCCACACCCGGGTCAGCGAAGCCGGGCAGGCACCCGATCGGAGTACTGCTCGACCACCGCGCGCCAGATGACGTGCACTTCCTCACCCTCGGCCATAGCCCTGTCGATGGTCCGCCCGCCCAGGGTGGCGAACACCTGATCCTTGGCCACGCTGGTGGCGTACACCGGGCCGAACACCTCGCCCAGGCGCTCCCAGAAGTCCGTCCGTCGCATCGGGCCAGTCTGCCACTCGCCGCCGATCTCCGCCCGTCCCCACCTGCATGATCAGGAGGAGTTCGTGCAGTTTCGGGGAAACTGCACGAACTCCGGCCATGATTCCTGCACTTTCCCCGAAACTGCACGCACCGCCGCTCAGCGGGCGGCGGAGGCGGCGGGGGCGGGGGCGGGGGCGGCGGGGGTCAGCGCGGCGAGGGTGGAGGGGCGCAGGGCCAGGGCGATCAGCGGGAGCGTGGCCAGCGCCGCCAGCAGCGCCAGCACGCGGTACCCGGACAGCTCCACGACCACCCCCGACACCGCGCCGGACCCGGCCGCCGCCAGGCCCATGACCAGGTCGGACACGCCCTGGGCGCGGGCCTTCACCGCGACCGGCACCGACTCGGCGAACAGGGTCGACCCGCCGACCATGGTCCCGGACCAGCCGAGCCCGAGCAGCACCAGCGCCACGGTGATCAGGTCGGTGCGGTCGCCCGCCGCGGCGGCCGTGGCGCAGGCCGCCAGCAGGAGCGCGACGCCGCCGAGGATGACCCGCAGCCGGCCGACCCGGTCGGTGAGCCAGCCGACCACCGGCGCCAGCGCGTACATGCCGGCGATGTGGGCGCTGAGCACCAGCCCGACCAGGCGCAGCGTGTCCGGGCCGGAGTGGGTCGCGCCGATGTGCACGGGTGTCATGGACATCACGCCCACCATGACCAGGTGTCCGAGCGCCATCGAGGCCATGCCCAGCCGCGCGGCGGGCGAGGCGAGCACCGCGCGCATCACGTCCCCGAACCGCGGCCGCTCCGCCGGGGCCGGCGCCTGCCCCGGGACCGCGTCCGCGGCGGCGGCGGCGCGGGCGATCGAGGTGGACAGCAGCAGCGGGTCGGGGCGCAGCAGGAGCGTGAGCAGGGCGGCGGCCAGCACGAAGGACAGGGCGCAGAAGGCGAACGGGCCCGCCATCAGCGGAATGCCGTACGGCTCCAGCAGCCGCCCGAGCGGTGCGGCGAGGTTCGGCCCGGCCAGCGAGCCGAGCGTGGTCGCCCAGACCACCAGCGACAGCTGCCGCCCGCGCCGGTGCGGCTCGGCCAGGTCGGCGGCGGCGTACCGGGACTGGAGCTTGGCCGCGCTGCCCGCCCCGAACAGGAAGAACCCGACGAACAGCAGCGGCCCGGAGCGCAGCAGCACCGAGCCGAGCACGCCCGCCGCGCCGAGGGTGCCGACGAGGTAGCACGCGGCGATGCCGGGGCGGCGGCCGTACCGGCTCATCAGGCTGGTGGCGGGGATCGCCCACAGCGCGCCGCCGACGACCGCCGCGCTCTGCGCCAGGCCGGACAGGGCCGCGGTGCCGGTGATGTCCTGCGCGAGCAGCGCGCCGATGGAGATGCCCATCGCCGTGCCGAGACCACTGATGATCTCCGCACTCATCAGCACGCGGACGGTGCGGGACTGCACGCGCGCATGGTCGGCCAGGGTGGCGCTCACGGGGGCTCCCGGGGGGGGTCGGGGTAAGGGGCGGTGCCGTTGTCTCTACCTTGCCCCATGGTGCCGGTCGGCACCGGCCCCGGGCTAGCCGAAGACGATTCGGGTATCGTCTTGCCCGCAGCAGGAAAACGCATGCCACCTGGGTCCCTCCGCGGCACGTGCACGCGACACGGGCCGTGATCCCGGCGGCGCGCACAACTGAACCGGCCGGGCCCCCATCGGACGTCCGGCCAGATCTTGACCGCTGAGGCAACGACGCTCCCGACCAGCACGTCCAGTGCGCAAGGGCAGTGCCGCTGCCCCGTAAAGCACCTGGGCGACGCCGCGCGCCACCCAGCCGATCGGGGAAGGACAACCCGTGACCATCACCCCCGTCACGCCGCGCGCGATGACTGCCGAACAGCGTGAGCAGTTCGAGCGCGACGGCTATCTGATCATCCGCAACGTGCTCTCGCCGGAGGAGGTCGCGCACTACGCCGCGGCCGTCGACCGGGTGTACGCCGAGCACGAGGCTGTCGGCAAGCTGGGCGCGGACGCGTCGCTGCACAAGCTGAGCGCGGTCGCCAGCTGCCCCGAGCTCAACGGCCTGGTCGACCACCCGGCGGTGTTCCCGCTGGTGTGGTCGATGATCGGCTGGAACGTGCACGTCTACCACTCGCACCTGGACGTGCACCCGCCGATCCCCACCACCAAGCCGTACCGCTTCGAGTGGCACCAGGACGGCGGCCGCCAGAACGGCGAGCTGGAGACCGACCCGCGCCCGCGCCTGTCGGTGAAGCTGGCGTTCTGGCTGTCGGACGTGTCCGAGCCGGGCCGCGGCAACTTCAAGGTCGTCCCGGGCAGCCACAAGATGAACCGCATCGACGGCCCGCCGAGCCGCGACATCGAGTGGCCCGACCCCGCCGGCGCCATCGAGGTCTGCGTCCACCCCGGCGACGTGGTCTTCTTCGACCGCCGCATCTGGCACGCGCGCTCCAACAACTACTCGGAGATCACCCGCAAGGCGGTCTTCTTCGGGTACACCTTCCGCTGGATCGCCACCCGCGACCAGAAGCCGGCCGCGGAGGACGTCGCCCGGCTCAGCCCGGTGCAGCGCCAGCTCGTCGGCGCGCTCGAGGGCCGCATCGACGACCCGGTGGACGGCGGCGACCACGCGTGGGGCTACTTCCCCGACGAGGTTCCGCTCTACACCGAGCTGAAGGAGCAGGGTCAGCTCGACTCGTCCTTCCCCTGGCTGCGTCGCTGACAGCACGCGCACGAGAGGCCGTCCCCGCCCGGGGGCGGCCTCTCGCCGTCACGGGGCCGGTTGGCACGCGCGGCTAGGCTCGGGCGCATGGACATGACGTGCCCCAAATGCCATGCCCCGATGCGACAGTACGAGCGCAACGGCGTGACCCTCGACCAGTGCACCGAATGCCGCGGCATCTTCCTGGACCGCGGTGAGCTGGAGCGCCTGGTCGACGCCGAGAACGCCTGGCACGGGGCGCGCGCCCAGCAGCACGCCCAGCCGCCGCACACCGCCGGGCCCGGCCAGCCCACCCACCCGGGCCAGCCCGTGCACCCCGGCCAGTACGCGCCGCCCGCCGCGCAGCCCGGCTACCCGCCCCAGCACGGCTACGGCCAGCCCCAGCACGGGTACGCCCAGCCGCAGCACACCCAGCACGGCTGGCGCGACTACGACTCCGACGAGTACCCGAAGTACGGCCACGGGCACCACAAGAAGCACAAGAAGCACGAGAGCTTCCTGGAGGAGCTGTTCGACTGATCAGCGGCTGATCAGCGGCTGATCGGCGCGGGGCCGCCGGCCAGCGCGGCGGCGACCGCGGCGGCCAGCGGCCCCGCCTCGTCCGGGGCCAGCGTGGCGATGGTCAGCCGGATGCCGGGGCCGGTCGCGGTGCGGTAGACGTGGCCGGGGGTGACGGCGTATCCGGCGTCGCGCAGCGACGCGACGGCCCCGGTCTCGTCGGGCACCGGCACCCACACGTTGATCCCGGTGCGCCCGCTCGCGGCGACACCGCGCTCGGCCAGGGCGGTGAGCAGGGCGGCCCGGCGCTGGTCGTACGCCCGGCCGGCGGCCTCGATCCCGGCGGCGACCCGCTCGTCGCGCCACAGCCGCAGCAGCGCGCGCTGCAACACGGTGGAGACCCAGCCCGCGCCCAGCCGCAGCCGGCCCTCGACCCGCGACACCGTCTCGGCGTCCCCGGCCAGCACCGCGCAGCGCAGGTCGGGGCCGTAGGGCTTGGCCGCGCTGCGCAGGAACGCCCAGGTCGCGCCGCCGCCGACCGGGTGCAGCGGCACCGGGGCCAGCTCACCGGCGTGGTCGTCCTCGATCACGAAGACGTCGCGCAGCAGCGGCCGCAGCTCGCGGGCGCGCTGCTCGCTCACCGCCGCGCCGGTCGGGTTCTGCGCCCGGGTGGTGACGATCACGGCGCGCGCCCCGGCCGCCAGCGCCGCGCGCACCCCGTCGACCACGGGCCCCTCGTCGTCGACCGGCATCGACACCGGCACCAGGCCCTGCGCGGCGACGAGGTCGAGCAGCGCGGCCCAGCCCGGGTCCTCGACCGCCACCCGGTCACCGGGCCGCAGCCGGGCCGCCAGCAGCCGGTCCAGGCCGTCGAGCGCGCCCGACACCAGCGTGTACGACGCGTCGCCGGGTAGCTGCGGCAACCGTTCCCGGGCCAGTTCCAGCAGCTCGGGCAGCGGACCGCCCCCGGCGTAGCCGACCGGCCCGAGCACGGCCAGCTCGTCGGCGACCTCGCGCAGGATGGGGGCGAGGTCGGGCAGCAGCGCCGGATCGGGGTCACCGGCGGCCAGGTCGCGCAGCCCCGGCGGCACCGGCACCGAGGCCCGCGCCGCCCTGCTCGCGGCGATCGGGGTGACCGCCCGCACCCGGGTGCCGTGGCGGCCCGCGGTGACCACGATCCCGCGCCCGCGCAGCCGCTGGTACGCCGCGGCGACCGTGGCCGGGCTCACGCGCAGCTCCTCGGCCAGCACCCGCACGCTGGGCAGCGCCGCACCCGGGGCGAGCGCGCCGTGACGCACCCCCGCCTCGACGGAGTCGCTGATCGCGATTGCCGACCCACCGGTGATCCGATATTGTTCTGACACAATCACCATTATGTACTAGTACAGACGGCGAAAGGCAAGGACCGTGACCGAGTACCCGCGGACCGCGCGCACCACCGCCCTGCGGATGCGCGAGCGCATGTCGTACGACCGCGAGGCCGCGCACGCCATCCTCGACGAGGGTTGGCACTGCAGCCTCGCCTTCGTCCGCGACGGGCTGCCCCAGGTGCTGCCCACCCTGCACGTGCGCCTCGGCGACACGCTCTACCTGCACGGTTCGAGCGGCGGCCGGATGGGCCTGGAGGCCCGGGGCGGCGGCCTGCCCGTGGCGGTCACCGTCACCCACCTGGACGGCCTGGTGCTGGCCCGGTCGCAGTTCAACCACAGCGCCAACTACCGCTCGGTGATCGCCCACGGCACCGCCGTGCTGGTCACCGACGACGAGGAGAAGCGGCGGGTGCTGACCGCGCTCACCGAGAAGATCGCGGCCGGGCGCGCCGCCCAGAGCCGCGGACCGAACGACCGCGAGCTGGCGCAGACCGCCGTGCTGGCGCTGCCGCTGACCGAGGTCTCGGTGCGCAGCCGCGCCGACACGGCCCACGACGACGACGAGGACCTCGACCTGCCGCACTGGGCGGGCGTCGTCCCGCTGCGCACCGTCGCGGGCCTGCCCGACCCCGCCCCGGGCGTGCTCGTGCCCGTCCCCGACCACCTGCGCCCGGCCGCCTCGCCGTGGCTCACCGCCACCCCGCTGCGCGGGCGGCACGTGCACCTGGAGCCGCTCGACCTGGCCCACACCGACGGGCTGTTCACCGCGCTCGGCGGCGACGAGCAGGTCTGGGAGCACCTGCCGACCCCGTGCCCGCACACCCGCGAGCAGATGGCCGACGTGGTCCGCGGCATCCTCGCCGACCACGAGGCCGGCCGCCGCGTGCCGTACGTGCAGCGCGACGCGGTGACCGGCGAGGTCTTCGGCACCACCTCGCTCTACCCGGAGGAGAAGGTCCAGGCGCTGGAGATCGGCGGCACCATCCTGGCCCGGTCCCGCTGGCGTACGGCGGTGAACACCGAGGCGAAGCTGCTGCTGCTCACGCACGCGTTCGAGGTGCTCGGGGCGCGGCGCGTCACCTGGCAGACCGACGTGCGCAACCTGCGCTCGCAGGCGGCGATCGAGCGGCTCGGCGCGGTGCGCGAGGCGACCCTGCGCGCCAACCGCAACCGCAAGGACGGCTCGGCCCGCGACTCCGCGCTCTACAGCATGCTCGCGATCGAGTGGCCGGACGCACAAAAGCAGCTGACCAGCCGACTTCTCGGCGGGGCCGACGTCCGGTAAGGATGAGACATGCTCGGCGTCACTGACATCTGGACGTACGTCCTCGGGACGGTCGCCATCGTCCTGCTCCCCGGCCCCAACTCGCTGTACGTGCTGTCCACCGCCGCCGGCCGCGGTGTGCGGCAGGGCTACCGGGCCGCGTTCGGCGTGTTCGCCGGCGACAGCGTGCTCATGTTCGCCTCGGCGGCCGGCGTGGCGTCGCTGCTGCGCACGTACCCGCCGCTCTTCCTCGTGATCAAGTACGCCGGTGCGGCGTACCTGGGCTACCTCGGGGTCAAGATGGTGCTGGCCGCGATCCGGCGCTGGCGTACGCGCGGTGAGGCGGCCGAGGCGCTCGCCACCGCCGCCGCCGAACCGGACACGACCAACCCGTTCCGCAAGGCGTTCACGATCAGCTTGATGAACCCGAAGGCGATCCTGTTCTTCGTCTCGTTCTTCATCCAGTTCGTCGACCCCGGGTACGCCTACCCCGCGGTCACGTTCCTGCTGCTGGCGACCATCGCGCAGCTGTTCAGCGCGGCATACCTCAGCGTGCTGATCTTCAGCGGGAACCGGCTGGCCCAGGCCTTCCGCCGCCGCCGTCGCCTGGCCGCCGCCGGCACCACCACCATCGGCGCCCTCTTCCTCGGCTTCGGCCTCAAGCTGGCCACCGCCTCCCTCAACTGACGCGCTCGCGCTGCGGTTGATCGCGCAGTTTCGGGGAAAGTGCACGAAAGAGGGCCGCGATTCGTGCAGTTTCCCCGAAACTGCACGAATCGCGGCCCGCTTGCGCGAAAGCGGGCCGGATCAGCTCAGGGCCGGTTCCGGGATCAGGAGGTCGTGGCGGCCGAGGTCGCGGATGATGTCGTTGACGACCCAGACGTCCACATGGGCCGGTCGGATGTGGCGGGCGTCGCGGCCGCGCATCACCACGTAGTGGACCGCGGCCCGCACCCGGGCGCGGTCGACCGCGCTGGCGCGGACGGTCTCCCGGATCAGCTGGCGCAGGTGCGCCGCGATGCGTTCGAAGAGGGCGATCTCGTGACTGGGCTGGGGTTCCCCGGCCTGCAACCGGGCCAGGTGGCCGTCGAGCTGCCGTAGCAGCACGTCCGATTCGTGACGAAAGCTCCGTCGCTCGGCCATTGCGTCCCTACCTCCCACGCCGTATTCGTTGCGCTACTTACCGTGAGCAAGACGGTACGTGATTCGGACTACTCCGGGCAACCCTGGCAACCGTTCGATCTCACCCGACAGGATCTACCCGATAGAACCTGTCCATACACCCGAATCTTGCCTCCTCCGTTCGGATGATGTCGGCAGTTGTCGTACCGGGCGGGCAGGATGGTCGTGATGAAGCAGCAGCCCGGCGGCGCTGTCGCCACCCTCGACCCGAACTTCGGCCCGGCCACCCGGGCCTGGTTCGACGCGGCCTTCGCGGCGCCCACAGCGGCCCAGTCGGGCGCCTGGCGTGCCATCAGCGCCGGGGACAACACCCTGGTCGTGGCCCCGACCGGCTCCGGCAAGACCCTGGCGGCGTTCCTGTGGGCGCTGGACCGGCTGGCCCACGAGCCGGTGCCCGACGACCCGGCCGCGCGCTGCCGCGTGCTGTACATCAGCCCGCTCAAGGCGCTGGCCGTCGACGTCGAACGCAACCTGCGTACGCCGCTGACCGGCATCCGGCACGCCGCCGACCGGCTCGGCCTGGCCGAACCGGACATCACTGTCGGAATGCGCACCGGCGACACGCCCGCCGACGAGCGCCGCGCCTTCACCCGCCGCCCGCCCGACATCCTGATCACCACCCCGGAGTCGCTGTTCCTGCTGCTCACCTCGGCCGCCCGCGAGTCGCTGCGCGGCGTCGAGACCGTGATCATCGACGAGGTGCACGCGGTCACCGCCACCAAGCGCGGCGCCCACCTGGCCCTGTCGCTGGAGCGGCTGGACGCGCTGCTGCCGAAGCCCGCGCAGCGCATCGGCCTGTCGGCGACCGTCGAGCCGGTCGAGTCGGCCGCCCGCTTCCTGGGCGGGGCCGCGCCGGTGCACGTGGTGCAGCCGCGCACCGAGAAGACCATCGAGGTCACCGTCGAGGTGCCGGTCGAGGACATGACCGCCCTGGCCGAGAGCGAGCCCGAGGACGAGGGCCCGCGCCGCTCGTCGATCTGGCCCGCGGTCGAGGAGCGGGTGTTCGAGCTCATCCGCGCGCACCGCTCCACCATCGTCTTCACCAACTCCCGCCGCGGCGCCGAGCGCCTGTGCGCGCGCCTCAACGAGCTGGCGGCCGAGGCGGTGGTCCAGCCTGTGCCGCCGCCCGCGCAGATCATGGCCCAGTCCGGCACCGGGTACGGTGCCGCGCCGCTTCTCGCCCGCGCCCACCACGGCTCGGTGTCCAAGGAGGAGCGCAAGCAGATCGAGGACGAGCTGAAATCCGGGCGGCTGCCCGCGGTGGTGGCGACGTCCAGTCTGGAGCTCGGCATCGACATGGGCGCGGTCGACCTGGTGGTGCAGGTCGGCGCCCCGCCCAGCGTGGCGGCCGGGCTCCAGCGCGTCGGCCGGGCCGGGCACCAGGTCGGCGCGGTCTCGCGCGGCGTGGTGTTCCCGGTGCACCGCGGCGACCTGCTGTCGTGCGCGGTGGTGTCGCTGCGGATGGGCGCCGGGCAGCTCGAACCGCTGGACTTCCCGCACAGCCCGCTGGACGTGCTGGCCCAGCACGTGGTGGCGATGACCGCGATGGACGACTGGACCGTGGCCGACCTGGCCGAGCTGGTGCGCCGGGCCGCGCCGTTCGCGGCGCTGCCGGAGTCGGCGCTGCACGCGGTGCTGGACATGCTGGCCGGGCGATACCCGTCGACGGCCTTCGCCGAGCTGCGCCCGCGCATCGTCTGGGACCGGGCCGCCGACCTGCTCACCGGCCGCCCCGGCAACCAGCGCCTGGCCGTCACCTCCGGCGGCACCATCCCCGACCGCGGCCTGTTCGGCGTCTTCCTCGCGGGCTCCGAGAAGGCCAGCCGGGTCGGCGAACTCGACGAGGAGATGGTGTACGAGTCGCGCGTCGGCGACGTCTTCGCGCTGGGCACCAGCTCGTGGCGCATCGAGGACATCACGCCCGACCGGGTGCTGGTCTCCCCCGCCCCGGGACAGCCCGCGCGGCTGCCGTTCTGGAAGGGCGACCAGGCCGGGCGCCCGGTGGCGCTGGGCCGGGCGCTGGGGGCGTTCCTGCGCAAGCAGTCCGAACCGGACACCCTCGATCCGGCCGCGCAGCGCAATCTGGCGGCATACCTGGACGAGCAGCGGCAGGCGACCCGGCACCTGCCCGACGACCGGACGGTGCTGGTCGAGCGGTTCCGCGACGAGCTCGGCGACTGGCGGATCGTGCTGCACTGCGTGCTCGGCGCACCGGTCAACGCCCCGTGGGCGCTGGCGATCGGCCAGCGCCTGCGGGAACGCTACGGCGTGGACGCGCAGGTGCACGCGGCCGACGACGGCATCGTGATCCGGCTGCCGGAGACGGCCGAGGAGCCGCCCGGCGCGGACGTGTTCGCCTTCGACCCCGACGAGATCGAGCCGATGGTGGCCGACGCGGTCGGCACGTCGGCGCTGTTCGCGTCCCGGTTCCGCGAGTGCGCGGCCAGGTCGCTGCTGCTGCCCCGCCGCGACCCGGGCCGCCGCCAGCCGCTGTGGCAGCAGCGCCAGCGGGCCGCTCAGCTGCTGGACGTGGCGCGCGAGTACCCCGACTTCCCGGTGACGCTGGAGGCGGCGCGCGAGTGCCTGCGCGACGTCTTCGACCTGCCGTCGCTGACCGGGCTGATGCGCGAGATCGCGGGCCGCAAGGTCCGCATGGTCGAGGTGTCGACCCCGCAGCCGTCCCCGTTCGCACGCTCGCTGCTGTTCGGCTACGTCGGCGCGTTCCTCTACGGCGAGGACGCGCCCCTGGCCGAGCGCCGCGCCGCCGCACTGGCGCTGGACCCGACCCTGCTGAGCGAGCTGCTGGGCCGCGTCGAGCTGCGCGAGCTGCTGGACCCGGCCGTCATCGAGGCCACCGCCGCGCACCTGCGCTGGGCCGACCGGCGGGTGCGCGACGCCGAGGACACCGTCGAGCTGCTGCGCCGCCTGGGCGATCTGAGCCTCGACGAGCTGGTCGAGCGCGGCGTCGACCCGGCTTGGCTGCCGGAACTCGGCCGCGCGGTGCGGGTGCTGGCGATCCGGGTGGCGGGGCAGGACCGCTGGATCGTCGCGGAGGACGCCGGGCGCTACCGTGACGCGCTCGGGGTCGCGCTGCCACCGGGGCTGCCCGCGGCGTACGCGGCGCAGGTCACCGATCCGCTGCCGGACCTGATCGGACGGTTCGCCCGCACCAGCGGCCCGTTCCGCGCCGACGCCTGCGCGCAGCGGTTCGGCCTCGGCGTGGCCGTGGTCGAGCACACGCTGCGGCGCCTGTCGGCCTCGGGCCGGGTGGTCTCGGGCGAGTTCACGGCCGCCTCCGACGGCGGGTTCGTGGAGTGGTGCGACGCGGAGGTGCTCCGTACGCTGCGGCGCCGCAGCCTGGCCGCGCTGCGCAAGGAGATCGAGCCGGTCCCGCCCGCCGTCCTGGGCCGCTTCCTCCCCGTATGGCAGCAGATCGGCCGCCGGTCCACCGGCATCGACGCCGTCGCCGCCGCGATCGACCAGCTCCAGGGCGTACCCGTCCCCGCCTCCGCCCTGGAACGGCTCGTCCTGCCGCAACGGGTCTCCGACTACACCCCGGCATACCTCGACGAGCTGTGCGCCACCGGCGAGGTGGTCTGGGCCGGGGCGGGCGCCATCGGCGGCAACGACGGCTGGGTCACGCTGGCCTTCGCCGACGCCGCGCCGCTGCTGCTCCCACCGCCGCTGGACATCGCCCGCACCGAGCTGCACGAGTCGCTGCTCACCGCCCTCGGCGAGGGGGCGCTGTTCTTCCGGCAGCTCGCCGACCGGGTCGAGGGTGGCGCCGACACCGACGAGCTGCTGGCCGCGTTGTGGGACCTGGTCTGGGCGGGGCTGGTCGGCAACGACACCCTGGCCCCGGTGCGGGCGCTGGTCGCCGGGGGCGGCGGCGCGCACCGGGCCAAGCCTTCCCCGGCGCGGGCCCGCTACCGGCGGCCCAGCCTCACCGGCGGGCGGTCGCTGGCCTCGGCGCGGGCGACCTCGCCCACGGCCGCCGGGCGCTGGCACGCGCTGGCCCCGCGCGAGACCGACGCCACCGCCTGCGCGGCGGCACTGGCCGACGTGCTGCTGGAACGGCACGGCGTGGTGACGCGGGGCGCGGTCGCGGCCGAGGGGCGGCCGGGCGGCTTCGCGGCCGTGTACCCGGTGCTGGCGGCGCTGGAGGAGCGCGGCGCGGCCCGGCGCGGGTACTTCGTGGAGGGGCTCGGGGCGGCGCAGTTCGCGCTGCCGGGGGCGGTGGACCGGCTCCGGTCGTACACGGAGGAAGGCGGCTCGCGGGCCCTGGTGCTGGCCTCGACCGACCCGGCCAACCCCTACGGCGCCGCGCTGCCCTGGCCGCACACCACCGACGGCCACCGGCCCGGCCGCAAGGCCGGGGCGCTGGTCGTCCTCGTCGCCGGCGAGCTCGTCCTGTACGTCGAACGCGGCGGCCGCACCCTGCTCACCTTCGGCGGCGACGGCACCGCCCAGGGCCTGGCCGCCACGGCGCTCGCGGAGGCGGTGGGCGCGGGCGCGCTCGGGCCGCTCACGGTCGAACGGGCCGACGGCGAGTCGATCACGGGCAGCCCGCTGGGCGCGGCGCTGGAGGCGGCCGGTTTCCGGATGACCCCGCGCGGCCTGCGGATACGCGGCTGACCCTGAACTTTCCTGGGTGGCGCCTGGATGAACGATCAGGGAAACACCCGGGAACGGCGGGCGGAAAGAGCCTGGCGGGTCGGGGGCGCGCGGTGGCATGCTGCGGTCATGACCAGCGCACCACCCGCCCGGCGAGACGCCTATGTGGACTTCCTGCGGGCGTTGAGCCTGATCGTGGTCGTGGTGTGGCACTGGGCCTTCACCATCCTCGACTGGCGGCCGGACGGCCCGCACGCCACCAGCCCGCTCGGCTTCACCCGCGGCCTGTGGCTGGCGACCTGGCTGTTCCAGGTGATGCCGCTGTTCTTCTTCATCGGCGGCTACGTGCACCTGCGCAGCTGGGAACGGGCGCAGGCGCGCGGGGTCACCATGCGCGCGTTCGTGTGGCGGCGCGTGCGGCAGCTGACCATCCCGGCCGGGATCGTCCTGCTGGTCTGGATCGCGCTCGGTTCCCTCATCGGCACGTACTTCAACCTCACCGGCGTCGGCCGGGCGGTGAAGCTGGTGGTCAGCCCGCTGTGGTTCCTGGCCGTGTACCTGATGCTGATCGCGCTGCTGCCGATCGGCCTGTGGCTGCACCGCAAGGCGGGGCTGCTCGCCCTGGTCTGGCTGGCCGGGGCCGCGATGGTGGTGGACGTGCTGCGGTTCGACCGCGGCCTGGAGGACATCGGCTGGCTGAACATGGTGCTGGTCTGGGGGCTGTGCCACCAGGCGGGCTTCTTCTACCAGAACGTGGTCGACTCGCCCCGCCGCAACGACTGGGCCCTGCTGTGGCTGGGCCTGTTCGGCCTCACCGGCCTGGTCGGCTCCGGCCTGTACCCGGGCTCGATGGTCGGTGTGCCCGGCGAGCGCTTCTCCAACATGGCCCCGCCCACGTTCGTCATCGTGGCCCTGCTGATCTTCCAGATCGGATTCGTCGAGCTGCTCCGCCCGCGCATGCAGGAGCTGCTGCAACGCCCCCGCTGGAAGCGCGCCAACGACCTGATCAACGAGTTCTCCCTGCCGCTGTACCTGGTCCACACCACCGGAATGGCGCTGTTCCTGTTCCTGACCTGGCTGCTGTTCGGCTTCGACATGGACAAGCCGGCCGATGTGGACTCCGGCTGGTGGCTGACCCGCCCGCTGGCCATCATCGGCCCCCTGATCTGCACCGTCCCCGTCCTGCTGCTGTTCCGGCGCCTGCAACGCGGCCGCAGGGCCCTCGGCCAGGCCGTCATCCCCGTCCAGGCCGGTCCGGCCCAGACCGACACACCGTCGGAGATCGGCACGCCCGGCCGACCGTGACAGCGACGCTGAGTTCGTGACAGCGACGCTAAGTTAGTGGGTATGGCCGGATACGACTGGATCTCGTTCACCACCGACTACGGGCTGTCCGACGGATTCGTGGCCTCCTGCCACGGCATGATCGCCCGTACCGCACCGCAACTGCGGATCATCGACGTCAGCCACCAGCTCCCGCCCGGCGACGTCACCCGGGGCGCCGCCGTGCTGGCCCAGACCGTCCCCTACCTGCCCCCGTCGGTGCACCTGGCCGTCGTCGATCCCGGCGTCGGCACCGTGCGCCGCGCCGTCGTGCTCCAGACCCCGAACGGCCTGCTCGTCGGACCCGACAACGGCCTGCTCGGCTGGGCCGCCGACGCCCTCGGCGGGATCGAGCGGGCGGTCGAGCTGGCCAGCACCGACTGGTTCGCCCCGACCGTCTCGCGCACCTTCCACGGCCGCGACGTGTTCGCCCCGGCCGCGGCCCGGCTCGCGCTCGGCGCCGACCCGGGCGAGGCCGGGCCTGAGATCGACGCCGACAGCCTGGTGCGGCTGCCCGACCCGGTGATCGCGGTCGGCGACGGCTGGCTGGAGGCGGAGGTGCTGACCGTGGACAGGTTCGGCAACGTGCAGCTCGCGGCGTCCGGCGAGGCGCTGACGGCGCTGCCGGACCGGCTGACCGTGGGCGGCTGCCGCGCCGTACGCGGCACCACCTTCGCCGACGTGCCCTCGGGCGGGCTGGTGGTCTTCGCGGACTCGGCCGACCGCATCGCGATCGCCGTCAACGGCGGCCGCGCGGCCGTCATGCTCGCCGTCAACCCCGGCGACATCGTCCGCATCTCCTGACCCCGCATCTCCTGACCCCGCCGCGCCCGCCGCAGCGCGGCATGATCAGCCGAGTTGCCGGGCAGTCGGGTGAAAGACGGTCCAAGATACGCACAAGTGCCCGGCAACTCGGCTGATCAGGGTCGAGTCGCCGGGCGGGCGGGATCGGTTGCCTGGGGATGGGGTCGCCCGGTCCGGTGACGGGCCGGGCGATGGGCAGGGTCGGGCCGACGAAGGTGCCCGGCCCAGGTCAGACGCCTACGACCTCGCGGCCGCGCGTGCTACCCGGGTTGGTGGGTCGGGAGTTGCGAGTCGTCCGCAGCGTGGTCCGCAGCGGGTTGTCGCGGCGCACCGTGACCGAGACCTGGCCATCGGTGGCCACCTCGGTGCGGGGGCGGGCCGCCATCGGCTCCAGTACCTTGTCCTGGCCTCCGCGCGGCAGCGGGGGCGTGAGCACACCCTCGACCGCTTCGGCGACCGCCATCGTGTCGCTGACCTCGCGCAGCACCTCGGACAGCCGGGCGCCCAGCGCGTCGCAGATGGACGTCAGCAGCTCGCTGGACGCTTCCTTCTGCCCTCGTTCGATCTCCGAGAGGTAACCGAGGCTGACGTTGGCAGCCGTGGAGACCTCGCGCAGGGTGCGATGCTGTCCCTGCCGACGGGCACGGAGGGCATCACCGATCACTCGACGCAAAAGCACCATGTCGCACCCCCTGCTCTTGTTCCCCGTTACCAACAGCTGATATGCCGTCAGCCGCCGGTTGTCACCGACGGCTGAGATGAACCGTACTCTCTCCGTGCCAGATCGACACCCCGCCCCGCCGAAGCGGGTGCCCGACTCTTCCAGCGCCTCCCGCCATAGTGGCACAGATCACCGGGGTCCGCGCCACCCTTTCCGAACCGCGGAATCAGGCGGTCGCCCGCCACAGAAGGTCCAGCGCGACATCGACGCTGGTCGCTCGCACTGTCGCCCGATCGGCGGGCACGGACAACTTTTTCACGTCGGTCCGCCCGTCCGGACCGGCCAGCCCGACATAGACGGTTCCGGCCGGCACGCCGTCCTGCGGGCCGGGACCCGCCACGCCCGTGGTGGACAGACCCCAGTCGGCGCCGCAGCGCTCCCGGGCGCCCCGGGCCAGCGCCACGGCCACGTCCGGGTCGACCGGGCCGCGCTCGGCCAGCAGGTCCGCGTCGACCCCGGCCAGGGTGTGCTTGAGGTCCGTGGCGTAGACGACCAGGCCGCCGCGCAGCACCCGGCTCACCCCGGGCACGGTCACCAGGGTCGCGGTCAGCAGGCCGCCGGTCAGCGACTCGGCCGCCGCGACCGTCTCGCCACGCGCGACCAGCCGCGCGACCAGCGCATCGACCCGGCCGGCGCCGGTGGGGCCGTCGCCGGGGCGGCGCCGGTCCAGCTCCGTCGCGGCGGCCTGGGGGGTGGCGCCGTCCGTGCTCACGCGGACGGCTGCGGTGTCGGGGGTGGTGCCGTCCGTGCTCACGCGGACTGGTCCGCGCGCTTGGCTGCCCAGGTGTCGTGGGCGGCGCGCACGCTCGGCCACAGCCGGTCGAGGCCGTCGTCGATCAGGCCGAACAGGTCGGCCAGCGCCTGGCGCCACTCGTCGCGGCTGAGCAGCTGCTGCTCCTCGCGGCCGTAGTCGTCCAGCACTGTCAGCACGCAGCCGCGCAGGATCTGCACTTCCCGCCCGGTGCGCCGCATCGCGGTGAAGACCTGTGTGAACGGCGACGCGGGCGAGGTGGACAGGTGCTGGTGCGCGCCGCCGAAGTCGGTGATCTCGGCGGGCGCGGCGATGACGTCGCAGGCCAGGAACGAGCCGGTCGGGTCGTGGTGCAGCCGCCAGCCGGGCTCGTCGCGGGGCGTGTCGGCCAGGGCGTACCCGAACGGGCCCTGGCGGTGGTCGCCGTGGCGCAGCGGCAGCGGGTCGCTGAACGCGTCACCCAGCCCGGTGTCGGCGAACCAGACCCCGTCGGGGTGCTGCTCGTCCGGCAGGCCGTGCACCAGCAGGGCCAGGTGGTTCAGGTCGGCCGCGGTCTGGGCCAGGTCGCTGACGACGTACCCCCGGTGCATGGTCACCGTGAAGCCGAGTTCGCGCAGCAGCACGGCGAAGGCGCCGTTGAGCTGGAAGCAGTAGCCGCCGCGGCGGCGCACCACCCGGTCCACCGACTCGGCCTGGTCGACCGTGCCCGGACGGCCGAGCATGATCTCCATGTTGGTGTACGGCACCCGGTTGACGTGGGCGCGGTGCAGCTCGTGCAGGAACTGCGGCGACGGCGGCTTGCGGCTGACCCCGAGCAGCCGCAGGTAGGCGTCGATCACGACTCCAGCTTGGGAGCCCGGCGCCGCGTCCGCACCGCCGCGACGACGTAGTCGATGCCGGTCACCACGGTCACCACCAGCGCCGCGCCCATCAGCCACGGGCCGACGGCGGCCCACGGCTGCGGGAACGGCCACAGGTACCAGGCGATCGCCGCGATCTGCAGGACCGTCTTGAGCTTGCCGCCCCGGCTGGCCGCGATCACGCCGCCGCCGCGGCGGATCACCAGGAAGCGCAGCAGCGTCACGCCCCACTCCCGGACCAGGATCACGATCGTGACCCACCAGGGCAGTGCGTCGTACACGCTGAGCAGGATCAGGGCCGAGCCGGTGAGCGCCTTGTCGGCGATCGGGTCGGCCACCTTCCCGAACGAGGTGACCAGCTCGAACCGTCGGGCGATCCAGCCGTCGATGTAGTCGGTGGCCGAGGCGACCCCGAACGCGATCGCGGCGGCGATGCGCCACTTCGTGTCGGTCATGTCAGAAACGATCACGAACATCACGAAGACCGGGACCAGGATGATCCGAACCACGGTGAGGATGTTGGCGGCGTTGAGCACCGGGGGCACCCGGCGTGAGCGTTCCTGCACGACCGACACGTTAGCCAGCCACGGCCAGCAACGGCGAGCGATTCCCGGGCGCGGCGTCGAGCATCAGGGTCGGCACCGCGACGAGGTCCACGCCCTCGGTGCCGGTCACCCGTGCCCGGACCAGGTCGCCGGGGCGCAGCGCGGCCAGATCGACGCCATCGTCCCCGGCGGTCAGCGTGGTCGAGCCGTCGACCTCCGGCGCCTGGTGGGCGCCGCGGCCCTCGACCACGCCGTTCTCGACGGTGTCGACCAGCACGTCCACGAAGGTGCCCAGGCGCTCCTCGGCCCGCTGGCCGCACAGCTCCTCGACCAGGGTGAGCATCTTGTCGTAGCGCCGCTTGACCGTCGCCGGACCGATCTTGCCGTCCATGCCCGCGGCCTCGGTGCCGTCCTCGTCGGAGTAGTCGAACACGCCGATCGCGTCCAGCCGCGCCGCGCTGACGAACCGCACCAGCTCCTCGAAGTCGGCCCGGGACTCGCCCGGGAAGCCGACGATGAAGTTGCTGCGCGCGCCCGCCTCCGGGGCCAGCTCGCGGGCCGAGGCCAGCAGCTCCAGGAACCGCTCGGTCGAGCCGAACCGCCGCATGCGCCGCAGCACCGGCTCGGCCGAGTGCTGGAACGACAGGTCGAAGTACGGCGCCACGCCCGGCGTGGTCGCGATCGCCTCGACCAGGCCCGGCCGGGTCTCGGCGGGCTGGAGGTAGCTCACCCGCACCCGCACGATGCCCGTGATCGCGGCCAGCTGCGGCAGCAGCTTCTCCAGCGCGCGGGGATCGCCCAGATCCTTGCCGTACGACGTCGAGTTCTCGCTGACCAGCACCAGCTCCCGCACGCCCGTGCGGGCCAGCCACTCCGCCTCGGCGAGCAGCTCGTCGGGCGTACGGCTGACGAACGAGCCCCGGAACGCCGGGATCGCGCAGAAGGAGCAGCGCCGGTCGCAGCCGCTGGCCAGCTTCAGCGACGCCACCGGGCTGGAGTCGAGCCGGTGCCGCAGCACCGGGCGCAGGTGCGCCGGGGTGTGCTCGTCGTTGGTGAACGCCGCGTGCCCCGGCACGATCACACCGGTGTCGCGGCGCTTGGCGGGCGCGACGGGCAGCAGCTCGCGCCGATCGCGCGGGGTGTGCGAGTCGACCTGCTCGCCGCGCAGGACCGCGTCGAGGGTCTCGGCGATGGTCGGGTAGTGGTCGAAGCCGAGCACGGCCGCGGCCTCGGGCAGGCTGCCGGCCAGGTCCTTGCCGTAGCGCTCGGCCATGCAGCCGGCGGCCACGACCTTGGCGCCGGTGTCGGCGGCGGCCAGCAGCGTGTCGATCGAGTCCTGCTTGGCCTTCTCGACGAAGCCGCAGGTGTTGACGAGGACGACATCGGCGCCCTCGCCGTCGGTGCTGACCTGCCAACCGTCGGCGGCCAGCCGGGCGGCCAGCTCCTCGGAGTCGACCTCGTTACGGGCGCAGCCCAGGGTCAGCAGAGCGACCCGGCGCGCGGGCTGTTCGGTGGGTGACGGGGAGGTTGCAGGCACTCGACAAGGCTACCGGGCGCACCTGACACACCCACCCCAACCTCCACCCCCGTGTATGTAACCCACAGCACTCTCCCGGGTGAAGCTTGCGGGCGAGGGAAGGCACCGGGCCCCTCCTCGACGGGTGCCGCGCGAGCTAGCCTTGGGCGCGGCGGTGCCCGGACCGGCGCCGTTCCCGGACGAGGGCTCGCCGTACCCGGTGCGACAAGACGGCGCGCAGAAGAACGATCATGAACCATGACGTCCTGCAGATCGCCGGCGCGCTGACCGTCCTCGGCGGCTACGTGGCCGCCCAGCTGGGCCGCACCAGCACCCGCTCGATCGGCTACCTGATCGCCAACACCGTGGGCGCGGGCCTGCTCGCCTGGCTGGCCTGGCTCGGCCGCGACTGGGGCTTCCTACTGCTGGAGGGCACCTGGGCCGCGGTCTCGGCGGTATCCCTGACCCTGACCCTGCGCCACACCCCCACCCGACCCGCCCACGACGAACCCGCCACACCTCCGTCCTGACGCTGATCGCCGCGCGTTGATCGCCGTTTGCGGTCACAACATCAGCTGCAAACCGATGTTGTGACCGCGAACAGCGATCAACGAGCGGAACCCCCGCCTCAGTGTGCGGTGGCGGCGGGGTTCGGGGCGCGGTGGGCTTCCAGGGTGATGACGGCGGCCAGCAGGAGCGCGACGGCGGCCACCTGGCCCACCGTGCTGACCAGCCCGATCGGGACGGTGGCGAGCACGGCGAAGGCGCCGATCAGGCGGTAGCGGCGGGGCCCGATGCACAGGAAGTACCGGAACAGCACGTCGCCCAGCAGGAAGATCGCCACGCCGCCCGCGAGCAGGAGCGCGTACGCCGGGTACAGGTGCCCGCCGGCGTACACCACCGCCTTCTTCACCCCGGCGGCGAAGACGACCACGCCCAGCAGCAGCGGAACGTGCGCCCAGCCGAACGCGTGCAGCGCCGTCCGGCCGCGCCGCATCGACGGCACCGAGTCCAGCGCGTGCTCGGCCCGCACATCGTCCCCGCCGAAGTACAGCCACCACAGCAGGAACGACAGCACCAGGCCGAGCCCGGCGACGCCCAGCCGCGCGGGGGTGAGGTCCAGCCCGGCCGCCCCGGCGCCGATCGCCACCACCGACTCGCCGAGCGCGATGATCACGATCAGCCCGTGCCGCTCGACGAAGTGCGCCGAGGAGATGTTCCACTCCGACAGCGGGTGCAGGTACGGCGAGACCGCCATGACCGCGATCGCGGCCACCCACAGCCCCGTCCGCCACGGGCCGGTCACGATGCTGCCGCCGAGCACCAGCGCGGCGCTGAGCAGGTTGAGCGGGGCGAGCTGCCGCATGGCCGCGGGCGAGGCGCGCAGCAGCAGCCCGCTGTGGATGGCGTTGACGAGGAAGTAGCCGACGCCGAAGACCCAGCCGCTGCCCGCGTACGCCCCGGGCACCGCCAGCGCGATCATCAGGAAGCCGAACATGCCGAGCAGCAGCAGCCCGCGCCGGACATGGTCGGTGGGGGCCACGGTGTTGGTCAGCCAGGCGTAGCCGTCGTACATCCACCAGATCATGAGGAGCAGGACCACGACGCGCCCGGCGCCGGCCCAGTCGGGGTGCCCGGCCAGCACTGCGGTGAGCTGGGTGACGGTGAAGACGAAGACGAGGTCGAAGAAGAGTTCCAGGGTGGACACGCGGACGACCGGCTCGCGGTCGACTCCGACAGAGGGGTCGGTCACCGCGCCATCCTAAGAGCTCACTCGTCACCGCCCAGATCGGCGAGCACCTCCGCCAGCTCGTCCGGCTTGATCAGCACTTCGCGGGCCTTGGAGCCCTCCGACGGCCCGACGATGCCGCGGGTCTCCATCAGGTCCATCAGGCGCCCGGCCTTGGCGAAGCCGACCCGCAGCTTGCGCTGGAGCATGCTGGTCGAGCCGAGCTGCGACACCACCACCAGCTCGATCGCCTGAATCAGCAACTGGAGGTCGTCGCCGATCTCCTCGTCGACCTTCTTCTTGCCCTCGGTCGGAACGGCCAGCACCTCGGGCCGGAACTCGGGCTCGCGCTGCCGCTTGCAGAACTCGACGATGTCGGCGATCTCGTTCTCGGACACCCAGGCGCCCTGGATGCGCTGCGGCTTGCTGGCGCCCATGGGCAGGAACAGGGCGTCGCCGCGCCCGATCAGCTTCTCCGCACCCGGCTGGTCCAGGATGACCCGGGAGTCGGCCAGCGAGCTGGTCGCGAACGCCAGCCGGGACGGCACGTTCGCCTTGATCAGGCCGGTGACGACGTCGACCGAGGGCCGCTGGGTGGCCAGCACCAGGTGGATGCCCGCCGCCCGGGCCAGCTGGGTGATCCGCACGATCGAGTCCTCGACGTCGCGGGGGGCGACCATCATCAGGTCGGCCAGCTCGTCGACGATGACCAGCAGATAGGGGTACGGCTTGAGCACGCGCTCCGAGCCCGGCGGCGGCTTGATCTGCCCCGCCCGCAGCTTGCGGTTGTAGTCGTCGATGTGGCGCACCCCGGCGGCGGCGAGGTCGTCGTAGCGCATGTCCATCTCGCGCACGACCCATTCGAGGGCGTCGGCCGCCTTCTTCGGGTTGGTGACGATCGGGGTGACCAGGTGCGGGATCCCCTCGTACGAGGTGAGCTCCACCCGCTTCGGGTCGACCAGCAGCAGCCGCACCTGGTCGGGCGTGGCCCGGGCCAGGACCGACACCAGCAGCGAGTTGAGGCAGCTCGACTTGCCGGCGCCGGTGGCGCCCGCGATCAGGATGTGCGGCATCTTGGCCAGGTTGGCGACCACGTAGCCGCCCTCGATGTCCTTGCCCAGGGCCACCACCATCGGGTGCTGCTCGCTCGTGGCGGTGCGCGAGCGCAGCACGTCGCCGAGGGCCACGTCCTCGCGGTCGGTGTTGGGGATCTCCACGCCGACCGCGCTCTTGCCGGGGATCGGGCTGAGGATGCGCACGTCGGGGCTCTTCACGGCGTACGCGATGTTGCGGGACAGGGCGGTGATCCGTTCCACCTTCACGCCCAGGCCCAGCTCCACCTCGTACCGGGTGACCGTCGGGCCGCGGGTGAAGCCGGTGACGGCGGCGTCCACGTCGAACTGGTCGAACACGTGCGCCAGCGCCGCGATGACCTCGTCGTTGGCCTTGGACCGGGTCTTGGCCGCCTCGCCCGGCTTGAGCAGGTTCGGCGGCGGCAGGGTGTAGTCGCCGCCGAGGCTGGGCAGCAGCAGCTGCTCGGTCCTGGTCGGCGGCGGGGTGTGCTGCGGCGGCTCCGGGCGCTTGCGCGGCGGCTTGGCCAGCCGGTCGATCGCGACGGTCTCCTGCGCGGCCAGCGGCCCGTCGAAGTCGTCGTCCTCCCCCGGCTCGGGGGCGGTGAACGCGGCGGGCGGGGTCAGCCGCTTGCGGCGCGGCGGCGGGATCTCCTGCGGCTCGTCCTCCGGCGGCGGTGCGCCGGTGCCGAGCATCATGTCGCGCAGCGCGGCCAGCCGTTCCGGGATCTTGTTGACCGGCGTCGCGGTCACCACCAGCACGCCGAACCCGAACAGGATCAGCAGCAGCGGTATGGCCACCCAGCCCGTCACCGCGCCGGCCAGGCCGCCGCCGAGCAGCTTGCCGAGCAGTCCTCCGGCGAACTCCATCTGGATCGGGTCGACCGGGTGCTGCGCGATGTGCAGGATGCCGGTGCTCGACACGGTCAGCGCGGTCCAGCCGACCACGCCCCGGCCGCGCTGGGCCGGATCGGGTTCGGAGCGCATCGCCCGGATCGCCGACACCGCCAGCAGCAGCGGCAGCGCCGCCGCGGTGGCGCCGATGAAGAACCTGGTGGTGCTGGACAGCCAGGTGCCGAACGGACCGGCCCCGCCGCCCCAGATGGCGACCCCGAGCAGGATCGACGCCCCGAGCATGAGCAGGCCGACGCCGTCGCGGCGGTGCTCCGGGTCCAGGTCGCGGGCCTTGGCCGCCTGGCTGCCCGCGGCGCGCGCGAGCCAGCCGACGCCGTGCGCCGCGGCCATCCAGATCGCGCCGAGAACCCGTCCGACCAGGGCGAGCGGGTTCACGGTCAGCCGCGGCCGCCGGGCGCGCGACCGGGCCGCGGGCCGCCGCGCGGGCGTACGGCCCGGTTGTCGGGTGCGCGCGGCCGTCGCCTTCGTCGGCGTGGCAGCTCGACGTCGGCTCGGTTGGGAGGTACGGCCCGCCATGCCTCACACGGTAGTGGAGATCATCGACAAGTCCTCGCTTTTACCACCGTGTCTCGCCATCCGCCTTGGACCCCCCACGCCCACCCCTGGTCAACGGGGTGGGGTGGGTGTCCGGCGGTCAGACCTCCAGGACCGTGGGGACGATCATCGGGCGGCGGCGGTAGGCCTCGTTGACCCAGCGGCCCACCACGCGGCGGACGATCTGCTGGAGCTGGTGGCTGTCCGTGACGCCGTCCAGGGCGGCCCGGTCCAGGGCCTCGGTGACCAGGGGCAGGGCCGGGTCGAACGCGGCCGGGTCCTCGGAGAAGCCCTTGGCCGACAGCAGCGGGCCGCCGACGACCTTGCCGGTGACGGAGTCCACGACCACGGTGACGGCGATGAAGCCGCCGTCGCCGAGCACGCGGCGCTCCGTCAGCAGGCTCTCGCCGACGTCGCCGATGGCCAGGCCGTCGACGTAGACGTACCGGCTCTTGACGTGGCCGACCAGCTTGGCGTGGCCCTCGACCAGGTCGACGACGTCGCCGTCCTCGCAGAGCACCACCCGGTCGGGCTCGACGCCCGACTCGACGCCGAGGCGGGCGTGCGCGCGCAGGTGGCGCCACTCGCCGTGCACCGGCATCAGGTTGCTCGGCTTGACCACGTTCAGCAGGTAGAGCAGCTCCCCCGCCGGGGCGTGGCCGCTGACGTGCACCTTCGCCACGTCCTTGTGGATCACCGTGGCACCGGCGCGGGCGAGCTGGTTGATCACCCGGTACACGCTGGTCTCGTTGCCGGGCACCAGCGAGCTGGCCAGCACGACCGT
The DNA here is from genome assembly GCF_018327705.1 of Catellatospora sp. TT07R-123. Lineage (NCBI taxonomy): Bacteria > Bacillati > Actinomycetota > Actinomycetes > Micromonosporales > Micromonosporaceae > Catellatospora > Catellatospora sp. TT07R-123. The sequence goes on from NZ_BNEM01000002.1 coordinate 3,432,759, forward strand.
GTCACCGGGGGCGACCGTGATGTGGCGGTGGTCGCCGGTGGCCATGCGGCCCAGGGCGCTCATCGGCTCGCCCTGCGAACCGGTCGACATCAGCACGATCTCTTCCGGCGGCAGGCCGGCCGCGTCCTCCAGGTTGACCACCTGGCCGGGCTTGACCCGCAGCAGGCCGAGGTCCCGGGCGATGCCCATGTTGCGGACCATGCTGCGGCCGATCAGCGCCACCTTGCGGCCGTTCTCGGCGGCGGCGTCGAGCACCTGCTGCACCCGGTGCACGTGCGAGGCGAACGAGGCCACGATGATGCGGCCCTTCGCCTTGGCGAAAATCGACCCCAGCACCGGGCCGATCTCCTTCTCCGGGGTGACGAACCCGGGGATCTCGGCGTTGGTCGAGTCCGACAGCAGCAGGTCGACGCCCTCGGCACCGAGCCGGGCGAACCCGGCCAGGTCGGTGATGCGCCCGTCCAGCGGCAGCTGGTCCATCTTGAAGTCGCCGGTGTGCAGCACCAGCCCGGCGTCGGTGCGGATGGCCACGGCCAGCGCGTCCGGGATGGAGTGGTTGACCGCGAAGAACTCCAGTTCGAACGGTCCGAGCCGCTCGCGCTGCCCCTCCGTCACGGTCAGGGTGTACGGCGTGATGCGCCGCTCGGCCAGCTTGGCCTCGATCAGCGCCAGCGTGAACTGCGAGCCCACCAGCGGGATGTCGCTCTTGTGCGCGAGCAGGTACGGCACCGCGCCGATGTGGTCCTCGTGCCCGTGCGTGAGCACGATCGCCTGGACGTCCTCGAGCCGGTCGAGGATCGGGGCGAAGTCGGGCAGGATCAGGTCGACGCCGGGCTGGTCGGCGGTGTCCGGGAACAGCACGCCGCAGTCGACGACGAGCAGCTTGCCGCCGAACTCGAAGACGGTCATGTTGCGGCCGATGGCACCCAGCCCGCCCAGCGGGATGATGCGCAGGCCGCCCTCAGGCAGCGGCGGCGGCGTACCCAGGTGGGGACTGCGCACCGCGTCCAAATTCGCTGCGGTCAATATCTCTCTCCTTCGGGCTTGGCGGCCTCGACATGCCGCCGCTGTCGGCGCGCCGGGCGCGCCGTACTGCTGGACGGCTCACGCCGCCGGTACGTCTAGAGTGCCGCGCCCGCGGCCGCGCAGTCGGCGCGCAGCTGGGCCAGCTCGGGCTCGGTCGCATCGACCAGTGGCGAGCGCACCGGGCCCGCGGGCAGCCCGCGCGCGTTCAGTGCCGCCTTGGTCAGGATCGTGCCCGCGGTGCGGAAGATGCCGGTGAACAGCGGCAGCAGCTGCCGGTGCAGGCGCAGCGCGGTGGCGGTGTCGCCCCGCTCGAACGCCTCGATCATCTCCTTGGTGCCGGGACCGATCAGGTGGGTGGAGGTGCCGACCACGCCCACCCCGCCGACCGACAGCAGCGGCAGCGTGTTGGCGTCGTCGCCGGAGTAGAAGGCCAGCCCGGTGTCGCGCATGACCCAGGAGGCCGCGGTCAGATCGCCCTTGGCGTCCTTCACCGCCACGATGCGCTCGTGCTCGGCGACGCGGCGGAAGGTGTCGGTGGTGATCGGCGTGCCGGTGCGGTGCGGGATGTCGTACAGCATGATCGGAAGTTCGGCGGCCTCGGCCACCGCCAGGAAGTGACGCTCCAGCCCCGCCTGCGGCGGGCGGGAGTAGTACGGAGTCACGAGCAGCAGGCCGTGCGCGCCTGCCCGCTGGGCCCCCCGGACCAGCTCGATCGTGTGGTGCGTGTCGAACGTGCCGACCCCGGCCAGGACCTGCGCCCGGTCGCCGACAGCCTCGGCCACGGCGCGCACGAGAGCCTCCTTCTCGGCGTCGGTCGTGGTCGGGGACTCACCGGCGGTGCCGTTGATGACCAACGCGTCGTTGCGCTGCTCGTCCACGAGGTACGCGGCAAGCTTGGCGGCTCCATCGACGTCGAGGGAGCCGTCCTGGCGGAACGGAGTGACCATCGCGGTGATCAGGCGCCCGAAGGGCCGGTGAGCGTCGTACGTCATGCACACAACCTAGCGGAATACCCTGCGTGGCATCCCCGCCCTCAGGACTCCCAGGTGTAGGCGCTCGCGGCGATCTCGCTGCCGTCGGGAAGCTTGCTGATCACGAAGTCGCCGAACACGTTCGGCGCCAGCTCCAGCAGCTCGCGCAGGGTCGCCACGGCCAGCTCGCGGATCTCGACGTCGGCGTGCTCGGTCGCCCGCATCGCGATGAAGTGGCGCCAGGCACGGTAGTTGCCGGTGACCACGATCCGGGTCTCGGTGGCGTTGGGCAGCACCGCCCGGGCCGCCTGGCGGGCCTGCTTGCGCCGCAGGGTGGCGTTGGGCACGTCGGCGAACGTCGCCTCCAGGCCCTCCAGCAGCTCGTTGTACGCCCGCACCGCGGCCTCGCTGGCCTCGACGAACTTCTTGTGCAGCTCCGGGTTGGCCGCGATCACCTCCGGCTCGACCATGGCGGCGTCGCGCTCGGGCACATACCGCTGCGAGAGCTGGGAGTACGAGAAGTGCCGGTGCCGGATCAGCTCGTGCGTGAATGAACGTGACACGCCGGTGAAGTAGAACGTGGCCGTGCCGTGCTCCAGCACAGACAGGTGACCCACCTCAAGGATGTGCCTGAGGTAGCCCGCGTTGGTGGCGGTGGCCGGGTTCGGCTTGGTCCAGGACTGGTAGCAGGCCCGGCCGGCGAACTCCGCCAGCGCCTGACCGCCCTCGGCGTCGGTGTCCCACTCCACGTCGGCCGGAGCCTGGAAGTTCGTCCACGCGATCAACTGCACCGAAGGCTTCACCATCTCAGTCACAACGGCTGATGGTAGTGGATCGACGTCTTCTCGCTGCTCGCGGGAGGTCCGCATCACCCTGACGGTGCGATCACGGCGCCTTGACGCCATGTGTGACGCCATACGTGACGTCACACCTGTCGCAGTGACGTCAGAACTGACACTTGCATGACGTCACTTCTGACGTCATAGTGGTGTCATGGACCTGTCCCCGTACCTCGACTCACTGCGGCGGGACCTCACCGCCACCGCCGCGCCCGGCGGCGAGGAGGCCGCCCGCGTGGCGGAACTGCTCGCCACCGCCCTCGACGCCTCGGCCCGGCTGTGCCTGATCGAGGTGCTCGCCGACGCCACGGCCGAGATCACCACCAAGCTCGACGGCACCACCGTGGAGGTCCGCCTGCGCGGCCGCGAGGCCGACCTGGTGGTCACCGCCGCCGACACCCCCGCCGCCGCGCCCGAGCCCGCCCCGGCCGCGCCGATCACGGAGGGCGGCGACCTGACCCGCCTCACCCTGCGCCTGCCCGAAGGCCTCAAGGAGGGCGTCGAGCGCGCCGCCGCCGCCGAGGGCATCTCCGTCAACGCGTGGCTCGTCCGGGCCACCGCCAACTCGCTGCGCGGGCCCGCGCCCGCCGCCCCCACCACCCACCTCGGCCGCCGGATCACCGGCTACGCCCAGGCCTGACCAGGCAGGAGCCGACGATGAACCGCGAATTCCCCTGCAACGGCACCATCCGCGCCGAAGTGAAGCTGTCCGCCGGCCGGCTGGAGATCGTCGCCAGCGAGCGCACCACCGCCACCGTCAGCATCACGGCGCTGGACAACAACGAGGCCAGCATCCAGGCCGTCGCCGAGAGCCGCGTCGAGATGGTCGAGGGCCGCCACCTGCGGGTCAGCGCCCCCGAGCACGGCGGCTGGCGGCTGTTCCGCCGCGCCAAGCTGCTGGTGCGGGTCGAGATGCCCCTCGACAGCGCGCTGACCGTGCACATCGCCTCGGCCGACGCGAGCATCACCGGGCGATACCACGACCTGGTCGTCAACACCGCCAGCGGCGACATCGAGGTCGAGCAGGTCACCGGCGACACCAGCGTCAACACCGCCAGCGGCCGGATCCGGCTGGGCGACGTCGGCGGCGCGCTGCGGGTCAACAGCGCCTCCGGCGACATCCGCACCGGTCATGTCGGCGGCAACGTGGTGGTGCACACCGCCAGCGGCGACGTCGAGATCGGCGCCGCCGACGGCGACGCCAAGGTCAACACCGCCAGCGGGGACGTGTCGTTCGGGGTCACCCGGCAGGGCGAGATCCGGGTCAACACGGCCAGCGGCGATGTCGTCATCGGCGTCGCGGCCGGCACCGGGGTGTGGCTCGACCTGAACACGGCCTCGGGGCGTACCACCAGCGACCTGTCCATGCCCGCCAGCGCCCCGCCGGCGGCGGTGGCCCACAACCTGACGGTCAAGGCCCGTACCGCCAGCGGCGACATCTCCCTCCGCCGCGTCGTCCCCGCCTAACCCACCCGCCCCCCACGGCCTCGGCCTCGCCCCACCCCGAACCCCGCCAGCCAGGCCGGGGCCGGTCGGTCGGGCCGGGCCAGGGCCGAGGCCCAGCTTTACATAGACGCTGGCCTATTACGTTGAATCCGAGCGACGCTCAGTCGACGTAATAGGCCAGCGTCTATGCATGTCATGGCGGGGGCGCGGCGTCACGCCGGCAACCGTCTACCGCGAGCGCGGATGATCGCCGTTTCGGGTCACCATGTGCGCTCCAGCACCACCCGGCGACCGGAGACGGCGATCTCTCCACCACGGCACCGGGTTCACCCGCGCGTCCGGCGCGGCCAGCGCGACCCCGCAGTCGATCAGGAAGCCGTGCCGTCGACACACCGTCGAGCCGTGCCATAAGTTCATGATCAACGGGGCGTTGGGTGGGGGTGGCAGCGGGTGCCGGTGGGGTTAGACGAAGAAGTAGGTGAACGGGGCCCAGGGGAGGTTGCGCAGGACCATGAAGACGCCCCAGGCGCCGAGGAAGATGCCGATCATCCTCGGGGTGACCTTCAGCTGAGGGAGCTTCCAGCCGAAGGACGTGTTGCCGGCCCAGGCCACGTACATGTAGATCATGAAGGGGACGGCGAACACGAAGAGCAGGTGGTGGCGGGCGGCGGCGGGCAGGTCGCCGTGCATCAGGTACCACGCCGCGCGCGTACCCCCGCAGCCTGGGCAGTCGAACCCGGTCAGCAGCTTGACCAGGCACGTCGGCGTCGCGTCGGCGGGGTTGTTGGTCGGGTCGACCAGCGCCGTGTAGCCGAGCGCGCCGCCGATGCAGCCCAGGGCCGCCAGCGGCATCACCCAGCGCGGGGTGTGCGAGCGCATCCACTCCACGAACCGGGTGGACCGGTCGGCGGGCGGCGGGGCGAAGTGCCCGGCGTCGGGGTAGGCGGGAGCCTCAGTCACACCACTGAACTTACACTGCCCCGCACACCCGCATCGGCCAGCGCCGAAGCCAGGTCCCCGCGCTCGGGCGGGGCCACGTCGGACAGGCCGAGCCAGCCCGCGAGCCGCCGCAGCTCGACCGCCAGCGCCTCGGCGGTGGCGTGCGGGTCGGTGCCCGGCTCGGACCAGGCGGCGGGCACCCGCAGCACCCCGGCCCGCCGGTCGGCCTTGAGGTCGACGCGGGCGGCGAACCGGTCGCCGTGCAGGAACGGCAGCACGTAGTACCCGTGCACCCGCTGCTCCTGCGGCACGTAGATCTCGATGCGGTAGCGCAGGTCGAACAGCCGCTCGGTGCGGCCCCGTTCCCAGATCAGCGGATCGAACGGGCTGACCAGGGTGGACACCGCCACCCGGCGCGGCATGGCCGCGTCGCGGTGCCGCCAGGCCTGCTGCTTCCACCCCTGCACCTGCACCGGGATCAGCACCCCCTCCTCGACCAGGTCGGCGATGGCGGTGCGCGCCCCGGCCAGCGGCAGCCGGAAGTAGTCGCGCAACTCCGGTTCGGCGGCCACGCCCAGGCCGCGCGCGGACAGCTCGACCAGCTTCCGGTACGCCTCGGCCGGTTCCGGCGTCGGCGTGTGCACCACGGCGGCGGGCAGGACCCGCTCGGTCAGGTCGTACAGCCGGGCGAACTGGGTGGTGCGCCCGGCGGAGGTGATGTCGCCGGAGTAGAACAGCCACTCCAGCGCCTTCTTCACGTCCGACCAGTTCCAGCCCCAGTTGTCCTTGGGCTTGGGCACGTCCTGCTCGATCTGCGCGGAGGTGACCGGGCCGCGCTCGCCGACCTCCTTGAGCACCCAGGCGACGAGGTCGGGGCGCTGCGCGGCGATGCTGCGCGGGCCGCCCCAGGCGCCCTCGGCGCGCGCCATCCGCCACCGCAGCAGCGGTTGCAGCTCGACCGGCAGCAGCGACGCCTCGTGCCCCCAGTACTCGAACAGCCAGCGGGGCCGCTTTCCGCTGGCCGCGTCGAGCACCGAGGGGTCGTACGCCCCGAGGCGGCTGTAGACGGGCAGGTAGTGGGCCCGCTGGAGCACGTTGACGGAGTCGATCTGGAGCAGCCCCGTACGCCCGACAACGATCTTGCGTAGTTGCCGCGCCCCCACGGCGCCCGTGGGCGCCCGGTCGGCGAACCCCTGGGCTGCCAGCGCCATCCGCCGCGCCTGCGCGACCGTCATCGACTCCACGCCGCCCGACGCTACCCCCACCCCCCGACACCCCTCGGGCAAGGAAGGGCACCTTCTTATCGCATTGCGGGGTAGAAGCGCCCCTTCCTAACATCCGGGCATGACATCCGGGCATGGGCGAAATCCGGGCATGGGCAGCGAGGAGCGCGCGGTGACGGGCGCGGTGACGGTACAGGCGGAGACGCAGGCGGACTGCGCGGCGGTCGCGGCGATGCACATCGCGTCGTGGCGGGCGGCGTACGCGGGGATCGTGCCCGACGCCGTGCTCGCCGCCCTCGACGTCGAGCAGCGCGCCCGCGAGCGCGCCCAGCGGCTGACCGCCGACAACCCGTTCACCAACCTGATCGCCGTCGACGGCGGAGGGCCGGTCGGCTGGGTGTGCTTCGGGCCGTACCGGGCGCAGGGCCATCGCCCCGACGGGGAGCTGGACGGGCGGGTCGGCGAGATCCTGGCGCTGTACGTGCACCCCGACCGGTGGGGCACCGGCGTGGCCGACGCGCTGATCGGGGCGGCGCTGGCCGGGCTGCCCCAGCCGCTGGTGCGGCTGTGGGCGCTGACCGACAACGTACGGGCGCTGCGGTTCTACGCCCGCCACGGGCTAGTACCGGACGGTACGCACTCGACGTTTCGGCCGCGCGGGAGCGACGTGGACATCCCCGAGCTGCGCTGCGCCCTCGTCCGGGAGATCGGGTAGCCCGGGGGCGGGCCGCCCGATCGGGGTCACCAGGAGCAGGGCCAGGCAGATCCAGACGTACGCGTTGGCGCCGAGGAACACGGCCCAGCCGCCGACCTGGTCCTCCCACAGCCACACCACGCGGCTGGACAGGATCACGTACGACACCGCCGCCAGCCCCAGCAGCGCCCAGCGGCGCCGCCCGCCGGCCGCGAAGCCGTGCTGGACCAGCAGCACCAGCGCCGGGATCAGCCACACCAGGTGGTGCACCCAGGTCACCGGGCTGATCAGCACGCCGACGATGCCGGTGAACGCCAGCCCGGCGACCTCGTCACCCCGGCGCACCGCCTCGCGGCAGCGCACGAACCACAGCGCGAGCACCCCGAGGACCAGCACCGCCCAGATCGCCTTACCGCCCGGCACCTCCCCGATCCGGGCGATCACGCCCTGGAGCGACTGGTTGGAGATGAACGACAGCACCCCCACCCGGTCGGTGTCCCACAGCGCGCTGGTCCAGAACTCACGCGAGGCGTCGGGTGCGACCGCGGCGGCCAGCAGCGTCGCCGCGGCGGCGGTGGCCGCGGCGGTCAGCGCGGCCCGCCAGCGGCGGGTGATCAGCAGGTACACGATGAAGATGCCGGGTGTGAGCTTGATCGCCGTGGCCAGGCCGATGGCGACGCCGGTCCACCGGCTGCCCCGGCGGGCCAGCACCAGCAGGTCGAACGCGGCCAGCCCCAGCAGGTACACGTTCACCTGGCCGAACAGGAAGGTCTCCCGCATCGGCTCGTACACGGCGACCAGGCACAGGGCCAGGGCCAGCACGTACCAGCGGGGCCAGCCCTGCTGCCGCGCCAGCGGGGTGAGCAGCAGGCGCAGCAGCCACCAGGTGACCAGGGCGGTGGCGACGCAGCTGAACACGATCGCGACCGGCCAGGGCACCAGCGCCATCGGCAGCATGACCAGCGCGGCGAACGGCGGATAGGTGAAGCCGTACGTGCTGCGCGGGCGGAAGAAGTCGTAGATCTCACCACCGGACATCCAGTACCGGATCGCCCCGTAGTAGACGTTGAGGTCGAAGAAACCGTGCCGCTGGGCGAACAGCGCCACGAACACCAGGGCGGCGAACGCGGTCGCCACGACGATGGTGATCTGCCGGGCCCGGCTCAAACCTCGTACCTCCTGATCAGTGTGTCCGGCCGCTCGGTACGCTCATCGGCGTGGCAGTCGGGTTCGTCCGTCCGGCGCGTCTTAGCGACGTCGGCGAGATAGCACGTATCCAGTTGACGACCTGGCGGGTCGCCTACAAGCGCCTGTTCCCTGCGCACGTGCTGGAACAGCTCGAAGAGCCGTTCCTGCGCGAGCGCTGGGCCGAGGCGGTCTCCGCCCCGCCCAGCCCCGAGCACCGGGTGCTGGTCGCGGTCGAGCAGAACGCCGTCGATCAAGCGGTCCAAGAATACGTGGTGGGGTTCGCGGCGTCGGGCCCGTTCGACGAGGCGGCCCTGGCCCCCGGCGAGGATCACATCGGCGCCGGGATCACCGTGGCGGCGGTCACGGATCTGCTGGTCGAACCGCGCTGGGGACGTCGTGGGCACGGCAGTCGGCTGCTGTCGGCCAGCGTCGACCTGTGGCGCGGGGACGGGTACGCCTCGGCGGTGTGCTGGGCGTTCGACCGCGACCCGGCCACCCGCAAGTTCCTCACCTCGGCGGGCTGGGCCCCCGACGGCGCGACCCGGGCCCTGGACGTCGACGACATGCTGGTCCCCCAGCTCCGCCTGCACACCATGCTCTGACCCGCGACCCGCGACCCGCGACCCGCGGCGGCCCACGGCGGTCCCGCCCACGCCCCGTTTTCAATAGACGTTGGCCTATCACATCGACTGAACGAAGATCGAAGTCGCTGTGATAGGCCAACGTCTATAAAAAGCGGGGCGGTGTGGCGGGGCGGGGCGGGTCGGGGCGGGGCGGGGCGGGCGGTGTGGCGAGGCGGGCCGGGGCGGTGACGCGGGGCGGGTGAGGGCGCTGGGGCATGCCCGCCAAACGGCGCTACAGCAGCGCGTCGAGGCCCAGGGTCAGCCCCGGGCGCTTGACGACCTCGCGGATCGCCAGCAGCACGCCGGGCATGAACGACACCCGGTCGAACGAGTCGTGCCGGATGGTCAGCGTCTCGCCGGTGGCGCCGAACAGCACCTCCTGGTGGGCGACCAGCCCGGACGCGCGCACGCTGTGGATGCGTACGCCCGCGACCTCGGTCCCGCGCGCGCCGTCCATCTCGTCG